>PHCU01000227.1 GCA_002842345.1 Betaproteobacteria bacterium HGW-Betaproteobacteria-12
TCGAGTAGCGCAGGGGAGTCGGCAACGCCGACCGCGTAGCCTGGGGTCGCCTTTTCTTTGGCTACTTTCTTTTGGCGAAGCAAAAGAAAGTACGCCCGCCCGCAAGGCGGAACCCCAAGCCTGATCAAGGGAAAGCCCATCATCACATCCGGAAAATACCGAACTTCGTCTCTTCAGCCGCCGCGTTCATCGCCGCCGACAGCCCCAAGCCCAGCACCCGCCGCGTATCCGCCGGATCGATGATGCCGTCGTCCCACAGCCGCGCCGAGGCGTAATACGGATGCCCCTGCGTCTCGTACTGCTCGCGGATCGGCGCCTTGAACGCCGCTTCTTCTTCGTCCGACCAATTTTTCCCCGAAGCCTCAATCCCGTCGCGCTTGACCGTGGCCAGCACGCCGGCGGCCTGTTCACCGCCCATCACCGAGATGCGGGCGTTCGGCCACATCCACAGGAAACGCGGCGAATAGGCGCGGCCGCACATGCCGTAGTTGCCGGCACCGAAACTGCCGCCGATGACGACAGTGAATTTCGGCACCTTGGCAGTGGCGACGGCGGTGACCATCTTGGCGCCGTCGCGGGCGATGCCGCCGTTCTCGTACTTGCGGCCGACCATGAAGCCGGTGATGTTCTGCAGAAAGACCAGCGGAATGCCGCGCTGGGCGCACAGTTCGATGAAATGGGCGCCCTTCAGCGCCGACTCGGAGAACAGGATGCCGTTGTTGGCGACGATGCCGACCGGGTAGCCGTGGATGCGCGCGAAGCCGCAGACCAGCGTGGTGCCGTAGCGCGCCTTGAACTCGTCGAAATCGGAGCCGTCGACGATGCGGGCGATGATCTCGCGCACGTCGAAGGGCTTCTTGCTGTCGGTCGGAATGACACCGTACAGCTCCTCGGCGGCATAGGCCGGTTCGGCTGGCGCGGTCAGCGTCACCGGCGGCTGCTTCTGCCAGTTCAAGTCCTTGACGATGCGCCGGGCGATGGCCAGCGCGTGGGCGTCGTTCTCGGCCAGATGATCGACGACGCCGGAGATGCGGGTATGCACGTCGGCGCCACCGAGGTCTTCGGCGCTGACCACTTCGCCGGTCGCCGCCTTGACCAGCGGCGGGCCGCCCAAGAAGATCGTGCCCTGGTTCTTGACGATGATCGACTCGTCGCACATCGCCGGCACGTAGGCGCCGCCGGCGGTGCACGAGCCCATCACCGCGGCGATTTGCGGAATGCCGGCTGCCGACAGGTTGGCCTGGTTGAAGAAGATGCGCCCGAAATGCTCCTTGTCGGGGAAGACCTCGTCCTGCATCGGCAGGAAGGCGCCGCCGGAATCGACCAGATAGACACAGGGCAGCCGGTTTTCCAGCGCGATTTCCTGTGCCCGCAGGTGCTTTTTCACGGTCAGCGGGTAGTAGGTGCCGCCCTTCACCGTGGCGTCGTTGGCGACGACCATGCATTCGACGCCGTGCACGCGGCCGATGCCGGCGATCACCGAGGCTGCCGGCACATCGCCGCCGTACATGCCGTAGGCGGCGAACTGGCCGATCTCGAGGAAGGGCGTACCGGGGTCGAGCAGGCCGTTGACCCGCTCGCGCGGCAGCAGCTTGCCGCGCGCCAGGTGCTTCTGCCGTGCCGCCTCGGGACCGCCGAGGGCGATCTTGTCGACCTTGTCGTGCAGGTCGGCGACGACCGCCTGCATCGCCGCGGCATTGGCCTGGAACTCCGTCGACCGCGGGTTCAGTTGGGTTTTCAGCGTAGTCATGTCTCTTCCTAGTTATTAGTTGCCTAGTCACCTAGGAGCTAGAGTGGTTTTGCTAACAGCTCAAGCTCCTAGGCAACTCGATCCTCACAACTGCTTCTCTTCTTTCAGCCACTTGCTGACTGGCTCCGCCCGGTAGTTCTCCATCTGCGCTAGCAGACCGTCGATGTCAGTGTCGGCCAGCGCCATCGCCCGGTTCTGCTGGCGCAGGAAGCCTTCGCCGACGGCATGGTCGAACAGGCGCAGCAGCGGCTCGTAGAAGCCGTTCACATTGAGCAGGCCCATCGGTTTCACGTGGAACCCGAGCTGGCCCCAGGTGAGGATTTCGCAGAATTCTTCGAAGGTGCCGAAGCCGCCGGGCAGGGCGATGAAGCCATCCGAAAGTTCGGCCATGCGCGCCTTGCGGGTGTGCATCGAGTCGACGACTTCCATCCGGGTCAGCGCCCGGTGATCGACGGCGCGGCCAGCCACTTCCTTGCCCATCAGTGCTTCGGGAATGACGCCGACGACGCTGCCGCCGGCCGCCAGGCAGGCATCGGCGACGGCGCCCATCAGGCCGATATTGCCGCCGCCATAGACCAGTTCGATGCCGCGGGCAGCGAGCAGGCGGCCGAGCCCTTCGGCTTCGGCGCGGTAGCGGGGATCATGGCCGGCATTGGAGCCGCAGAAAACGCAGATTCTTTTCATGCTGGTCTCAGAAACCGCCGCTGGCCAGCCAGCGCTCGATCTGCGACAGGCGGTCGGCGCCGAAAAAGTGCTCGCCGTCGATGATCACGTGCGGTGAGCCGAAGACGCCGGCGGCCAGTGCGGCGTCGCATTCGTCCTTGAGCCGGGCTTTGACTTCCGGGGTTTGCAGCGCGGCGGCCAGGGCGGCGCGGTCGATGCCGAGGCCGGCGGCGATGTCGAGCACCGTTTCGGGCGCCGAAATGTCGCGGTCGTCGACGAAGAAGGCGCGATAGACGGCGTGGGCGAAGCGGCGGGCCAGTGCGCAGTCCTGGCCATGCAGCCAGTAGTAGGCACGGGCGGCGGCCTGGGTCGGCAGCGGGAAGCGGCTGGGCGGGTTGTAGGGCACGCCCAGGAAGCGCGCCGAGCGGTGGAAGTCGTGGGCGACGTAGCGGGCCTTGGCGCTGTCGCCTTCGGCCGGCGGGCGCGAGCCGGTGGCCTGGAAAATGACGCCGAGCAGAATCGGGTGCCAGCGTACCTGGCGGCCATGTTGGGCGGCGACGGCGTCGATCTGCTCTGCCAGCAGGTAGCCGTAGGGGCTGGAAAAATCGAACCAGAAGTCGATCGGGGCCGGGGCATTCATGGGTTTGTCTCCTTGTTGGGGGCGGTCGCGGGCGGTTGTATTTTTGTTGCCCGGCGACCGCGGTGTAAGTATTTACTCGCTGGCGATGCTGCGCCCGATCACCAATCGCTGGATGTCGTTGGCGCCTTCGTAGATCTGGCAGATGCGCACGTCGCGGTAGATGCGCTCGACCGGGAAGTCGCTGGTGTAGCCGACGCCGCCGTGGATCTGGATGGCGTCCGAGGCGATCTTCTCGGCGGCTTCGGAAGCGAACATCTTGGCCATCGAGGCTTCCTTCAGGCAGGGTTTGCCGGCGTCCTTCAGCGAAGCGGCGCGCCAGACCATCAGGCGGGCGGCGTCGAGCAGGGTGTTCATGTCGGCCAGGCGGAAATTGACCGCCTGATGCTCGATGATCGGCTGGCCGAAAGTGACGCGCTCCTTGGCGTAACGCACCGCGGCCTCGAAGGCGGCGCGGGCCATGCCGATGCTCTGGGCGGCGATGCCGATGCGTCCGGCTTCGAGGTTGGACAGCGCGATCTTGTAGCCTTCGCCTTCTTTGCCGAGCAGTGCGGAAGCCGGCACGCGGCAGTTTTCCAGGATGATCTGCACGGTGTCGGAGGCGTGCTGGCCCATCTTCTCTTCGGTGCGACCGACGATGAAGCCGGGCGTCGCGGTCGGCACCAGGAAGCAGGAGATGCCCTTCTTGCCGGCGGCCTTGTCGGTCACCGCGAAGACGATGGCCATGTGGGCGTGCTTGCCGGTGGTGATGAACTGCTTGACGCCGTTGAGCACGAAGGAATCACCGTCACGGTCGGCGCGGGTGGTGATCGCCGCCGCGTCGGAGCCGGTATGCGGCTCGGTCAGGCAGAAGCAGCCGAGCTTCTCGCCGCGGGCCAGCGGCTTCAGCCATTCTTCCTTCTGGTTGTCAGTGCCGTACTTCATCGTGATGCCGCAGGCCAGCGAGTTCTGCACCGAGACGATGGTCGAGGTGGCGCCGTCGCCGGCGGCGATTTCTTCCAGGGTCAGCA
>PHCU01000228.1 GCA_002842345.1 Betaproteobacteria bacterium HGW-Betaproteobacteria-12
TGCTTCCCTATTTGGTCTTGCTCCGGATGGGGTTTACCGTGCCGTCCGCCGTTACCGTGGACGCGGTGAGCTCTTACCTCGCCGTTTCACCCTTACCTGATCTCCTTGCGGAGCCATCGGCGGTCTGTTCTCTGTTGCACTGTCCGTCGCTTTGGCCTTGCGGCTTATGGCGCCCAGCCGTTAACTGGCATCCTGCCCTGCGGAGCCCGGACTTTCCTCCCGATACCGAAGTATCCGGCGATTGCCTGGCCGACTTTCCGCCGCGGATTATACGCCGCCCCGACCCAGCCCCCGCCACCGCAATTGACGGCCGCCGGTGGCATGGCCACGCGATCAACGAGGCCATCCGTGAAATACCTGACACTTAATGCCAAATGATTAGCGCCATCGTGACGGGTTTTGGCTATAACAGCAGCTGCCCGCAACCGTTGCTTCCTGATCGACTGCCTATCCCAAATGGACCAAGCACTGCGCCAAGCCATCGAGCAAGGCAATCCCCGCGCCATTCTCGCCGCCCTTTCTGGCGGCGCCAACATCGAGTTGGCCGACATCCACGGCTGGCCCGGCCTGCCGCTGCGAATCGCCTGCTTCATCGGCAATGTCGATGTCGTGTGCCTGCTGATCGAGCGCGGCGCCAACATCCACGCCGCCAACGAGCAGGGAGCTGGAGGGCCCTTGCGTACCGCCCGGCGCGCCGGCCATCCGGCGATCGTCGAACTGCTTCTGGCGCATGGCGCCACCGACCCGCACGAACAGGCGGCTTCAGCTCCGGCGGGCCATGATCGGCGCCAGCGCGGCGAGCGACGCCGGCATCGGTGCGGCCCGCCGAGCAATTTGCCGGAACGGCGTGCGCCTGAGCAACGACGGGTCACCCTGGTGCAGGAAGTCGCCTTGCCCGAAGCACTGTGGGAGCGTTATTTCTCCCAGACCGTCTCGGCGGCCAAGGGGCGGGGCGAAACCGACGAACATCAGAAAGCCGCATTGATCCTGGCCCGGGCCCGGGATTAGACCAGCGGCTTGGGCAGGATGGGGAGCGCCGTGCGGTCGACCACCTTGCGCAGGACAAAGCTGGTGTGTACGCCGGTCACCCCCTGGATGCGGGTGATCTTGTTCAGCAGCAGGTCCTGATAGGCATCCATGTCGCAGACCACGACCTTCAGCTGGTAGTCCGACTGCTGGCCGGTGATCAGCAGGCATTCGAGCACTTCCGGAATGTCGGCGATGCTTGCCTCGAGATTGGCGAAGCGCTCCGGCGTGTGCTGGTCCATCGAGATGCCGATCAGCGCCATCAGCGACAGCCCGAGCTTTTTTGCGTCGAGCAGCGCCCGGTAGCCGCTAATCAGCCCGGCCTCTTCCAGCGCTCGCACGCGGCGCAGGCAGGGCGACGGCGACAGGCCGATGCGGTCGGCGAGGTCCTGGTTGCTGATGCGGCCATCCTGCTGCAGGAGGTCGAGAATCTGCCGGTCGTAGCGATCGAGCTGCACGATATTTTCACCCGGTCCGAAATGTAAAAATTTATTATCAATAATTGAACATTATTCGCAATTTTATTGCCAAGCAAGAACAATCATAGGCACAAAACGCAAGCACCTGCCGGCCGGATTTCCGTAAGATGGCGTTCATCCCGTCCATGCCCCAGCCTCAGGAGTCCGTGATGCCTCATACCAAGAACAGAAAATACAACGCCTTTCCGCCCGTTGCGCTTGTCGACCGCCAATGGCCGAACCGCATCATCGAGCGCGCCCCGATCTGGATGAGCACCGACCTGCGCGACGGCAACCAGGCCTTGTTCGAGCCGATGAACGGCGAGAAGAAGATGCGCATGTTCAAGACGCTGTGCGCCATCGGCTTCAAGGAAATCGAGATTGCCTTCCCGTCCGCCTCGGAAACCGAGTTCGGCTTCGTCCGCAGCCTGATCGAGGGCGACCACATTCCCGCCGACGTCACCATCGAAGTCCTTACCCAGGCCCGCGAACACCTGATCCGCCGTACTTTCGAGTCGATCAGGGGCGCCCGGCAGGCCATCATCCACGTCTATAACGCCACCTGCCCGACCTTCCGCGAGCACGTCTTCGGCATGAGCAAGGCGGAAGTCGTGGCCATGGCCGTCGATGCCGTCAAGCTCATCCGGGAACTCGCCGAGGCGATGCCGGAGACCAGGATCACCCTCGAATACAGCCCGGAATTGTTCACCGCCACCGAACTCGATTTCGCCAAGGAAGTCTGCGACGCCGTCACCGCCGCCTGGGGCGCGACGCCCGAGCGCAAGGTCATTCTCAATCTCCCAACCACGGTCGAGATCGCCACGCCCAACATCTACGCCGACCAGATCGAATGGATGCATAGAAACCTCGCCCGCCGCGACAGCGTGCTCATCAGCCTCCACCCGCACAACGACCGCGGCACGGCGGTGGCCGCCGCCGAAATGGGCCTGATGGCCGGGGCCGATCGCGTCGAGGGCTGCCTTTTTGGTAATGGCGAACGCACCGGCAACGTCGACCTGGTCACCCTCGCCCTCAACATGCATACCCAGGGCGTCGATCCGCGGCTCGATTTCTCCGACATCAACGCCGTCGCCCGCACATTCGAACACTGCACCCAGCTCCCGATCCACCCGCGCCACCCGTACGTCGGGGATCTCGTGTTTACGGCCTTCTCCGGCTCCCACCAGGACGCCATCAAGAAGGGGTTTGCCGCTCAAAAGGCGGATGAGCCATGGACAGTGCCCTACCTCCCGATCGATCCGGCCGACGTCGGCCGCAGCTACGATTCGGTGATTCGCGTAAACAGCCAGTCGGGCAAGGGCGGCATCGCCTACCTGATGGAGACCGAGCACGGCGTGGTCATGCCGCGCCGCCTGCAGGTCGAGTTCTCCGGCGTCGTCCAGCAGCACACCGACACGCACGGCGGCGAAGTCAGCGCTGACGACATCTGGCAGTTGTTCGCCGCCAGCTACCTGGAGACGCGCAGCCCGGTGCATTACCGCGAGCATCACCTGTTCGAGCATGGCGCAGCCCAGGGCATCCGCCTCTCGGTCGACATCGACGGCACGCCGCACGTTCTCACCGGCGAGGGCAACGGGCCGATCAACGCGGCGGTCCATGCCTTGCAGAGTGCCGGCATCGAAATCCAGGTGCGCAGTTACGAGGAACGCTCGATGACGCCGATGGGCGAGGACGGCAATGCCCGCGCCTGTGCCTTCATGGAACTCGCCGCCGGCGGCCGCGAATGCTATGGCGTCGGCATCGACGGCAATATCGTCACCGCCTCGCTCAAGGCCCTGCTCAGCGGCGCCAACCGGCTGCACGCCGGTCAGGTCCGCAACGCCTGCCGGGAAGCTGCCTGAAACACCCCGCAATCCCTTGCCGGCCAACCGGCAAGGGATTGAATTTTCGGCAATTTTCCCAAGACCTCCTTGCCAGATGGCGCACCGAAGCGTAAGATACGCGCCTGCGTCGGACCCTCTGGGTGCGACATCATCGTTCTGCCCCGCGTAAATGCTGTCCCCCTGCCGCGTCACCCACCGACGAATCTCCGGCACGTAAAAACCTCATTTCCCGTCGCATAGCGCCGTTTCATCGCTCGCCCGCGCCACCGGTCAGAACCCGGTCAATCGGGTGATGCACTGCCCGGGAAATCCATGGTCCGCATCCGGTTCGCCATCAATCTGTATTACGACTTGATCTATCCGGGCGCCGATTTCGTCTTCAACATCCACGCTGCCAACACCAAGAGCCAGGTCATCGTTGACGAACAGTTGCAGATCAACCAGCCGCTGCTGACCACCATCCAGACCGATCCGGACACCCACGCCCGCTACCTGCGCCTGACCGCCCCGACCGGACCGCTGCAGATCAGCTACCAGGCGACGCTGGATGTCGACCAGCATATCGGCGCCCCGGACAGCATCGGTGAAACGCCGGTTGCCCGACTGCCGCTGTCGACGCTGACCTACATCTACCCGAGCCGCTATTGCCAGTCCGACCGCCTCGGCGTGCTGGCGATGAAGGAATTCGGCCACCTGCCCAAGGGCTACCG
>PHCU01000063.1 GCA_002842345.1 Betaproteobacteria bacterium HGW-Betaproteobacteria-12
CGGCATGTCGGGCGGCATCGCCTACGTGCTGGACGAGGACGGCAGCTTCAAGCAGCGCTGCAACCTGGCCCAGGTGGCCCTGGAGAAGGTGCTGCCGGCGAGCCGGCACGCTGCCGGCGAACCGCTGCACCTCGGCTTGGCCGACGAGACCCAGCTGAAGGAGCTGATCACCCGTCACGTCGAGTACACCGGCAGCCAGACCGCCAAGAAGATTCTCGCCCACTGGGATGTCTACCGCGAGAAGTTCGTCAAAGTCTATCCGCACGAATACAAGCGCGCCCTCACCGAGATGGCCGCTGCTGCACAGAAGGAGGCCGCATAATGGGCAAGCCGACTGGTTTCATGGAGTTCGAACGGCTGTCCGAGGCTTACGAGCCGGTGGAAAGCCGCCTGAAGCACTACAAGGAATTCGTCCACACGCTGTCCGACGAGGATGCCAAGGTCCAGGGCGCACGTTGCATGGATTGCGGCATTCCGTTCTGCAACAACGGCTGTCCGGTGAACAACATCATTCCTGACTGGAATGACCTGGTTTACCGCGGCAACTGGAAGCAGGCGCTGGAAGTGCTGCACTCGACCAACAACTTCCCCGACTTCACCGGCCGCATCTGTCCGGCCCCCTGCGAAGCCTCCTGCACCCTCGGCATCAACGCCGCGCCGGTGGGCATCAAGTCGATTGAGCACTTCATCATCGACAAGGGCTGGGACATGGGTTGGGTCGTGCCGCAGCCGCCGAAGTCCAAGACCGGCAAGAAGGTCGCCATCGTCGGCTCCGGCCCGGCCGGCCTGGCCGCCGCGCAGCAGTTGGCGCGCGTCGGCCACGACGTGACGGTGTTCGAGAAGAGCGACCGTCTCGGCGGCCTGCTGGCTTACGGCATTCCCGACTTCAAGATGGAAAAGACCGTCGTCGATCGTCGCGTCGCCCAGATGGAAGCCGAAGGCGTCACTTTCCGTACCAAGGTCGTGGTCGGTGACAAGGCCGTGCCGGCCGGCATCAACAACGATGCCAGCGATTTCGTCTCGGCCGAGCAGCTGAAGAAGGACTTCGACGCGGTGATCCTGGCCGCCGGTGCGGAAGTGCCGCGCGATCTGCCGGTGCCGGGCCGCGAACTGAAGGGCATCTACGCCGCGTTGGAATTCCTCATTCCGCAGAACAAGGAAGTCCAGCAGGGCAAGAAGAACCCGATCAACGTCAAGGGCAAGCACGTCATCGTCATCGGTGGCGGCGATACCGGTTCCGACTGCGTCGGCACCTCCAATCGCCACGGTGCCGCCTCGGTGACCCAGTTCGAACTGATGCCGATGCCGCCGGAAGAGGAAAACAAGGCGCTGACCTGGCCGTACTGGCCGTACAAGCTGCGTACCTCGTCGTCGCACGACGAAGGCTGCAGCCGCGATTTCGCCGTGGCCACCAAGGGCTTCGTCGATGATGGCAAGGGCAACGTCAAGGCATTGAAAGCCGTCCGTCTGGAATGGAAGAACGGCAAGATGAGCGAGATCGCCGGTTCGGAATTCGAGCTGCCGTGCGATGCCGCTTTCCTGGCCATGGGCTTCACCAACCCGGTCGGCGGTCTGCTCGATGCTTTTGGCGTCGAGAAGGATGCCCGACAGAACGCCAAGGCGACGACCGATGGCGACGGCTGCTATCAGACCAACGTTGCCAAGGTCTATGCCGCCGGTGACGTCCGTCGTGGCCAGTCGCTGGTGGTCTGGGCGATCCGCGAAGGTCGTCAGGCGGCTCGCGAAGTCGATGCCTTCCTGATGGGTGCGACGACGCTGCCGCGCTGATCGCTGTCGGCTCGCGAAAGCCCCGCCCGGTGCAAGCCGGCGGGGCTTTTTTCATGGCCTGACAAAACATGCCGGATGCCTCGAACCTGGTGGACGAAATGCAGTCCAATCGGCAACAGGGCGGTTCTCCTGGAGAACGAAAGGGGACTCGACATGCGTAAACTCATCTCGCTCAATCCCGCGGTGCGCTGCATCGGCGTGGCCAGTGCGCTCGGCGCACCGGCGACCGCCTGCGACAGCGGGCCGGACGTTCTGCGTCAGGCGGGTCTCTGTTCGGTGATCCGGCACAACGGTCGAGCGACGTCATGGTCGATCATGCTGCGCGCCGAACTATCGGCCGGCGCCCTCGGCCGCCTGCTGGCAGCGGTAGCTGACGAGGCGGAGGCAGCCCTGGCGGCCGGCGAACGGCCGTTGATCATTGGCGGCGACCATGCCATGGCCGCCGGCACCTGGCGCGGCGTTGGCCGGGCGCTGGGCGAAGCCCCCGGCCTGATCTGGATCGATGCCCACCTAGATGCCCATACGCCGGCCAGCAGTCCGTCCGGCAACGCCCACGGCATGCCGCTGGCCGCCTTGTTTGGCCGCGGCGATCCGCAATTGGCAGAAATCCCCGGGCCGCCGCTCGACCCGGCGCGCACCGTGGTCATCGGCGTGCGTAGTTTCGAGGCCGAGGAAGCCGCCTGCCTGCAGGCCCTGGGTGTGCGTTGGTACGACATGGAGGAGATCGCCGAGCGCGGTTTCGAGGAGGTTTTTACCGAGGCTCGCCGGCTGGTTGACGGCGGCCCGTGGGGGATCAGTCTCGATCTCGATGCCCTCGATCCTGGGCCGGCCCCCGGCGTATCGACGCCGGAACCGGGCGGCCTGATGCCGGAAGATCTGCTGCAGGCGCTGCGCGGCATCCTGCGCGAGCCTGCCTGCGTCGCCCTGGAGATTGCCGAATACAACCCCGTGGCCGATCCGGACCGGCGCACGGCACGCCTGGTTCTCGATTTGCTGGATGCGGCTTCGGCGCCCGATGCGGCGACCTTGCGGCGCTGGGAGGCCGGTTTCGGGGCGCGCAACTATGCGCCCATGCCGGTCGTTCTCCGCGAGGGGCGCGGCTGCTGGCTGACCGACGTTGCCGGTCGCCGCTACCTCGACCTGATGGCCGCCTATTCGGCGACCAGTTTCGGCCACGCCCATCCCCGCCTGCTGGCCACCTTGACCGATCAGGCCGGCCGCCTGGCAGTGACTTCGCGCGCCTATTCCAATGATCGCCTGCCCTTGCTGCTGCGTCGCCTGTCGCTGCTCACCGGCTACGAGCGCGTGCTGCCGGTCAATACCGGCCTGGAGGCCGTCGAGACGGCGCTCAAGGCGGTGCGCAAATGGGCCTACAAGGTCAAGGGCGTGCCCGAGGGCAAGGCCGAGATCATCGCCTGTGCCGGCAATTTCCATGGCCGTTCGATCAGCATCGTCGGCCTGTCGACCGAAGCCCAGTACCGCGACGGCTTCGGTCCCTTCCCGCCCGGCTTGAAGACCGTTCCCTACGGCGATACGGCCGCCCTGGCCGCGGCGATCACGCCGCATACCGCCGCTTTCCTGGTCGAACCGATCCAGGGCGAGGGCGGCATCGTGCTGCCGCCGAACGGTTATCTGGCCGCCTGCGCGGCCATCTGCAAGCAGCATGACGTGCTGTTGATCGTCGACGAAGTACAGACCGGTCTCGGTCGTACCGGCAAGCTGCTCGCCAGCCAGCACGAGGCGGTGCGCCCGGATGGCGTGATCCTCGGCAAGGCGCTCGGCGGCGGTCTGCTGCCGGTTTCCGCCTTCCTCGCCGACGACCGCGTGATGCGCGTGTTCACTCCCGGCGACCATGGCTCGACCTTCGGCGGCAATCCGCTGGCCGCTGCCGTCGCCCTGACCGCACTCGATGTCCTCGAAGAAGAGGGGCTGATCGAAAATTCCCGCCGTCTCGGCGAACTTTTACTCGCCCGGTTGAACCAACTGGCAGAAGCTTCGTCGATCATCAAGGCGGTCCGCGGTCGTGGCCTGTTTGCCGGGATCGAGCTGGATCCGCAACGGGCCGATGCCGCCGAGGTCGCTCAAGTACTGCTGGCCAACGGCGTGCTGACCAAGGATACTCACGGTACGGTGCTGCGTCTGGCACCACCGCTGGTGATCAGCGAAGAAGAGCTGGTGTGGGGCCTCGAGCGCATCGCCGGGGTGTTGAAGAACTTTAGCGGCCGCCCGCGTCTGGTGGCCTGAAGCAGGCAGGCGGCCGAGCGAGCCGCCGGGAAAGAAAAGGGAGCACCGCCGAATAGTCGGAGTCAACTCAAGGAGGCTGTCATGTCGATTTTCGCCCGCTACCAGAGCCGCTACGAAGCGCTTCAGGAAGAGGAATTGTCGGTCCAGGAATATCTGGAGCTTTGCAAGACCGACAAGACTGCCTACGCCAGCGTCGCCGAGCGCATGCTGCTGGCCATCGGCGAGCCGGAACTGGTCGATACCCGGACCGATCCGCGGCTCTCGCGCATCTTCGCCAACAAGATGATGCGGCTCTACCCGGCCTTCCGCGAGTTCTACGGCATGGAAGAGGTCATCGAGCACATCGTCTCCTACTTCCGCCATGCGGCCCAGGGCCTGGAGGAAAAGAAGCAGATCCTCTACCTGCTCGGGCCGGTCGGCGGCGGCAAGTCCTCGCTGGCCGAACGCCTCAAGTATCTGATCGAGAAAGTGCCGTTCTACGCGATCAAGGGCTCGCCGATGCACGAATCGCCGCTCGGCCTGTTCAACGTCAATGAGGACGGGCCGATCCTCGAAGAGGACTACGGCATCCCGCGCCGTTACCTCGGCACCATCATGAGCCCGTGGGCGGTCAAGCGGCTGCAGGAATTCGGCGGCGACATCGCCCGCTTCCGCGTCGTCAAGCTGCACCCCTCGGTGCTGTCGCAGATCGCCGTGTCGAAGACCGAGCCGGGCGACGAGAACAACCAGGACATCTCCTCGCTGGTCGGCAAGATCGACATCCGCAAGCTGGAAACCTATTCGCAGAACGATCCGGACGCCTATTCCTATTCCGGCGGCCTGTGCCTGGCCAATCGCGGCGTGCTCGAATTCGTCGAGATGTTCAAGGCGCCGATCAAGGTCCTGCACCCGCTACTTACCGCGACCCAGGAGCAGAACTACAAGGGCACCGAAGGCTTCGGCGCCATCCCCTTCGACGGCATGGTGCTGGCCCACTCGAACGAGGCCGAATGGCTGACCTTCAAGAACAACCGCAACAACGAGGCCTTCCTCGACCGCATCTACATCGTCAAGGTGCCGTACTGCCTGCGGGTGACCGACGAAATGCACATCTACGAGAAGCTGATGTTCAATTCTTCGCTGTCCAAGGCCCCTTGCGCCCCGGACACCCTGCGCATGATGGCGCAGTTCTCGACCCTGTCCCGGCTGAAGGAACCGGAGAACTCCAGCATCTACAGCAAGATGCGGGTGTATGACGGCGAGAACCTCAAGGACACCGATCCCAAGGCCAAGAGCTACCAGGAATACCGGGACTTCGCCGGGGTCGACGAGGGCATGAACGGGTTGTCCACGCGCTTCGCCTTCAAGATCCTGTCCAAGGTCTTCAACTTCGACCATCGCGAGGTGGCGGCCAATCCGGTGCACCTGATGTACGTGCTGGAACAGCAGATCGAGCAGGAACAGTTCCCGCCGGAAGTCGAAGACCGTTACATGCGCTTCCTGAAGGAATTCCTCAGCCCGCGCTACGCCGAGTTCATCGGCAAGGAAATCCAGACCGCCTACCTGGAAAGCTACTCCGAGTACGGCCAGAACATCTTCGACCGCTACGTCACCTATGCCGACTTCTGGATCCAGGACCAGGAATTCCGCGATCCGAACACCGGCGAGATGCTCGACCGCGGTGCCTTGAACGACGAACTGGAAAAGATCGAGAAGCCGGCCGGCATCAGCAACCCGAAGGACTTCCGCAACGAGGTGGTCAATTTCGTGCTGCGTGCCCGCGCCAAGCACGACGGCAAGAATCCGGCCTGGACCTCCTACGAAAAGCTGAGGGCGGTGATCGAGAAGAAGATGTTCTCCAACACCGAGGAGCTGTTGCCGGTGATTTCCTTCAACACCAAGGCCAGCGCCGACGAGCAGAAGAAGCACCAGGACTTCGTCGAACGGATGATCACCAAGGGCTACACCGAGAAACAGGTGCGCTTGTTGTGCGAATGGTATCTGCGGGTGAGGAAGAGTTCCTGATTGAGGATCGAGGATCGAGCCATTAGGATCGAGCAAGCGAGGCTTACGCAATCCTGATGGTTCGATCCTCAAACAGGGAGGCCACATGACGGTACGCATCGTCGACCGGCGGCAGGACAGCAGGAACAAGAGTTCGATCAACCGCGGCCGCTTCATCCGGCGCTTCAAGGGCCAGATCCGCAAGGCGGTGGCCGACGCCATCGCCAAGCGCGGCATCCGCGACCTGGAAAGCGGCGAGAAGATCGGTATTCCCGGCCGCGACATCAGCGAGCCGCAGTTCCGCCACGGCAAGGGGGGCGTGCGCGAATCGGTGCATCCGGGCAACGATCGCTATCAGACCGGCGACCAGATGGACCGCCCGCCCTCGGGTGGCCAGGGGCAGGGCAGCGGCCAGGCCAGCCCGGACGGCGAGGGCCTGGACGATTTCGTGTTCACCCTGACGCGCGACGAATTCCTCGACATCTTCTTCGACGAACTGGCCCTGCCCAACCTGATCAAGCGCCAGCTGGCGCGCATTGACGAATACAAGCGGGTCCGTGCCGGCTACACGCAGAGCGGCGTGCCGACCAATATCAACCTGGTGCGCACCATGCGCGGCGCGGCCGGGCGCCGGGTTGCCGTCGGCGGCCCTTACGCCACCCGGCTGCGCGCCCTGCGGTCCGAACTGGAAGCGGCGCTCGACGACATGCCGATCGACGCCGCTGAAGTCGAGCGGCTGCAGCGCGAGATCGCCGCGCTCAAGGCGCGGCACGAGGCGATTCCCTTCATCGACCCGTTCGACCTGCGCTACAGCAACCGCATCCGCGTGCCCGAGCCATCCACCCAGGCGGTGATGTTCTGTCTGATGGACGTCTCCGGCTCGATGGACGAGAACCGCAAGCAGATGGCCAAGCGCTTCTTCATGCTGCTCTACCTGTTCCTCAACCGCAATTACGAGCACATCGAGGTGGTCTTCATCCGCCACCACACGGTCGCCGAGGAAGTCGACGAGGATGACTTCTTCCATTCGCGCGAGACCGGCGGCACCATCGTCTCCAGCGCGCTGAAGCTGATGTACCAGGTGATCAGTGCGCGCTACGCCAGCAGCGTCTGGAACATCTATTGCGCCCAGGCTTCCGATGGCGACAACTGGAACGACGATTCGCCGCAGTGCCGCGAACTGCTGGCCGGCTCGATCCTGCCGCTGGTGCAGTACTACGCCTACATCGAGATCACCGACGGCGAACCGCAGAACCTGTGGCAGGAGTACGAGCGCCTGGCCGCCACGCACGCCGGCGTCTTCGCCATGCAGCACATCGCCGAGGTCAGCGACATCTATCCGGTGTTCCGCGAACTGTTCCGGAAGCGCCTGGTATGAGCAAGAAGAAATCCCGCCTGATCGCCGAAGGCTCGGACTGGACAGTCGAGGCCATCGCCCGCTACGACGACGAGATCGGCCGCGTCGCCCGACACTACGGCCTGGACACCTACCGCCACCAGCTGGAGATCATCACCGCCGAGCAGATGATGGACGCCTATGCGGCGATCGGCATGCCGGTCTATTACCACCACTGGTCCTTCGGCAAGCACTTCCTGGAAACCGAAAACCGCTACAAGCGCGGCCAGATGGGCCTGGCCTACGAGATCGTCATCAATTCCGACCCATGCATCGCCTACCTGATGGAGGAGAACACGCTGACCATGCAGGCCCTGGTCATCGCCCATGCGGCCTACGGCCACAACTCCTTCTTCAAGGGCAACCACATGTTCAAGCAGTGGACCAGCGCCGATGCCATCATCGACTACCTGGTCTTCGCCCGGAACTACATCGCCGAATGCGAGGAGCGCCACGGCGTCGATGCCGTCGAGCAGCTGATCGATGCCTGCCACGCCCTGTCCAATCTCGGCGTCGACCGCTACAAGCGCTCGCCACCGCTGTCGCTGGAAAAGGAGAAGACCCGCCAGCGCGAACGCGAGGCCTACCTGCAGGCGCAGGTCAACGACCTGTGGCGGACCCTGCCACGCCACGACGCGCCATTCGCCGAAGCCGAAGAAAAGCGCTTTCCCGAGGAGCCGGAAGAGAACCTGCTGTATTTCGTCGAGAAGAACGCGCCGCTGCTCGAACCCTGGCAGCGCGAGATCGTCCGCATCACGCGCAAGATCGGCCAGTATTTCTACCCGCAGCGCCAGACCCAGGTGATGAACGAGGGCTGGGCCTGCTTCTGGCACTACACGCTGCTCAACACGCTGTACGACGAAGGCAAGGTCGACGATGGCTTCATGCTCGAATTCCTCCAGTCGCACACCAATGTCGTGTACCAGCCGCCGTACACCAGCAAGTGGTATTCCGGCATCAATCCCTACGCCCTCGGCTTCGCCATGTGGCAGGACATCCGCCGCATCTGCGAACGGCCGGACGACGAGGACCGCGAATGGTTTCCGGAAATCGCCGGCTCCGACTGGCGCGAGACCTTCGACTTCGCCATGCGCAATTTCAAGGACGAAAGCTTCATCGCCCAGTACCTGTCGCCCCGCCTGATGCGCGAATTCCGCCTGTTCTCGGTGCTCGACGACGACCGTCAGAACAAGCTGAAGGTCGATGCCATCCACGACGAGCCGGGCTACCGGGCGCTGCGCCGCAACCTGGCCGAGCAGTACAACCTGGGCAGCAGCGATCCGAACATCCAGGTGTGGAATGTGGACCTGCGCGGCGACCGCTCGCTGACCCTGCGCCATTTCGCCCACCAGCGCCGGCCGCTGGCGCCGGCCAGCCTGGTGGTGCTGGAACATATGGCGACGCTGTGGGGCTTCAATGTCCGGCTCGAACACCAGTCGACGGAGGGCGAATGGGTATTGTTGGCCGAGCGCAAGACGGAGCGCCGCAAGCACCCGGGGGACTGATGCTGAGCGCGGCATCCCGCTTCGACAGCCCGCGGCAATCGTGTGAGAATGACGGGCACAAGGGGGAGAACCAATGTCGGCTGAACTGCAAACCGCTTTCCAGGTCACCACGCCCACCGGGGGCATCGATACCCACATGCTGCTGATTTTGGCCATCATGCTGGCGGCCGGCATCCTCGGCGGCGCCGCCAATTACTTCCTGGCCGACCGCCAGAGCGAGGCGGGCCGCAAGGACTGGCTGAAATACCCGCTGCTCGGGGTGGTCGCCGCGCTGACCGTGCCACTGTTCCTCAACATGATGTCGAGCACCCTGCTCGAAGGGGCGCGCACCAAGCCGGTCGATTTCTTCGCTTTCGCCGGCTTCTGCCTGATCTACGTCGTCGCCTCGCGGCGCCTGATGGAGAACGTCGCCCAGCGCCTGCTCGGCCAGCTCGACCAGGTCAAGCGCGAAGTCGTCCAGTTGAAGCAGCAGAAGCGTGAGGAAAGCGCTGCGGCGCTTGCCGCCGCGCGCATCGAGCCGGCGGCGCCGGCCGTGACCGAAGCGGAACCGCGCGAAGTGCTGTCCTACAACGATGTCGAGATTCTGCGCGCGTTGGCCGAGGAAAGTTTTGTCTACGGCAACCTCGCTGCCATTTGCGAGCGCACCGGCCTGGCCCGCGACTTCGTCAGCCACCGGCTGACGGTGATGAAGACCATGGGCGTCATCGAAACCCGCATCAACGACAAGAACGTCCTGCACTGGGGCGTTTCCAGTCGCGGCAAGGCCGTGCTCGGCGACATCCTGAGCGGCCAGGAAGAGAAGAAATCCGCCTGAAACCCGGCCGGCCAACGGCCGGCCCACGAGCGAAAACAACAATCATGAACATCGTCATCCTCGCTGCCGGCCAAGGCAAGCGCATGCATTCCAATCTGCCCAAGGTGCTGCATCCAGTGGCCGGCAAAGCCCTGGCGCAGCATGTCATCGATACCGCCCGGACGCTGGCGCCGGAAAAGCTGATCGTCGTCTACGGCCACGGTGGCGACATCGTCAAGGCGACGCTGGCGGCGCCCGACCTGGCCTGGGCCGAACAGGCGCAGCAACTGGGCACCGGCCACGCCGTCGCCCAGGCCCTGCCGGAACTCGGTGCGGCTACCCAGACCCTGGTGCTCTACGGCGACGTGCCGCTGACCACGGCGGCGACGCTGAAGCGCCTGCTGCAGGCCGGCCGTGACGGCCTGGCCATCCTCACTGTCGATCTCGCCGATCCGTCCGGTTACGGCCGCATCGTCCGCGATGCCGCCGGCCAGGTGCAGCGCATCGTCGAGCAGAAGGATGCGACGGAGGCCGAAAAGACTATCCGCGAGATCAACACCGGCATCATGGTGATGCCGACGGCGCGCCTGGCCGATTGGCTGGGCAAGCTGAAGAACGACAACGCCCAGGGCGAGTACTACCTGACCGACATCGTCGCCTTGGCCGTCGGTGAAGGACTGCCGGTGCGCACGGCGCAGCCGGAAGGCGAGTGGGAGGTGCTCGGGGTCAACAGCAAGGTGCAGCTGGCCGAACTCGAGCGCCAGCACCAGCGCAATATCGCCGAGCAGCTGCTCGTTGCCGGCGTTCGCCTGGCCGATCCGGCGCGCATCGACATCCGTGGCGAACTCACCCACGGGCGCGATGTCTCCATCGATGTCGGCTGTGTTTTCGAAGGCCAGGTCGAGCTGGCCGATGCCGTCGAAGTCGGCCCCTACTGTGTGCTGAAGAACGTCAAGGTCGGCGCCGGTACGCGCATCGCCGCCTTCTGCCATTTCGAGGACGCGGTGATCGGCCCGGACGGCGTGCTCGGCCCCTATGCCCGCCTGCGTCCCGGCACCGAGCTCGGTCCCGAGGTGCATATCGGCAACTTCGTCGAGGTCAAGAAGAGCACCATCGGCGCTCAGTCCAAGGCCAATCACCTGGCCTACATCGGCGATGCCGAGATCGGCCAGCGGGTCAATGTCGGCGCCGGCACCATCACCTGCAATTACGACGGCGCCAACAAGTTCAAGACCATCATCGAGGACGACGTTTTCATCGGTTCCGACAGCCAGCTGGTGGCGCCGGTCACCGTCGGCCGCGGGGCGACGCTCGGCGCCGGCACGACGCTGACCAAGGATGCACCAGCCGAGGCGCTGACCGTCTCGCGCCCCAGGCAGGTGACGCTGACCGGCTGGCAACGCCCACAAAAGGTCAAGAAATAATGGATTTCTGGTTCCTCGTTTTCCTCTTCACGGTCGCCATCCTCATCGCCGTCGGCGGGGCGCTGGTGCTCGTCGGCTATCTCGGCACGCTGCCGGCCTCCTTCGACCACGGCTGGCAGAACTGGCTGCCGGCGATGTTGCTGCCGGTGCTCGGGCCGCTGTGGTTCGCCGGTCGGCACTGGTCCGATTACGCCCGGCCGGGCAAGCAGCTGCTCTTTGGCGTGCTGTTGCTGGCCATGGCGGTCGGCCTGCTCTACGGCGCCGGACCGCATTTCGTCGATCGCATGGCGGCCGGTGTCAAATAAAGTCCAACTGATTCGCTAACGCTCTGGGAGAACAAGATGTCGAAGACCACCACCGAGGCACGCCGCTCCATTGCCCTGGTCGGCCACGGCGCCGCCGGCAAGACGACGCTGGCCGAGGCCCTGCTGCACGCCACCGGCGCCATCGTCGCCAAGGGCAGTGTCGACAAGGGCAGTACCGTCTGCGATTTCGATTCCCAGGAAAAGGAAGCCGGCCACTCGCTGCATTCGGCGGTGGTCAACTTCACGCATGAAGCTACCCACGTTCACCTGCTCGATACGCCGGGCTATCCCGATTTCGCCGGCCAGGCCATCGCCGCGCTGGCCGGGGTCGATACAGCGCTGATCGTCGTCAATGCCCAGACCGGCGTCGAGCTGATGACCGAGCGCATGATGCGCTACGCCGCCGAGCGGAATTTGTGCCGGATGATCGTCATCAACAAGATCGATGCCGAGAATCTCGACCTGCCCGGCCTGGTCGCCGATATCCGCGCACGCTTCGGCAATCAGTGCATGCTGCTCGACCTGCCGGCGCACGGCGCCGCCGAGGTCGTCGAAGTGCTCGAGCATGAGGCCGGCGATGCCGACTTCGCTTCGGTGGCGGCGGCCCACCGGGCCTTGATCGACCAGATCGTCGAGGAGGACGAGAACCTGCTCGCCCAGTACCTTGAGGACGGCGCCGACCCGAGCACCGCCGACCTGCACGCGCCGTTCGAGAAGGCCTTGCGCGCCGGCCACCTGATCCCGATCCTGTTCACCTCGGCCAAGACCGGCGCCGGCATCAAGGAACTGCTGCACGTGCTGGCCAGCCTGGCGCCGAACCCGGCCGAAGGCAATCCGCCGCCGTTCTACAAGGGCGAGCCGGGCGCTGCGAGCGAACCCTTCCACGCCGAGCCGGATGCCGGCAAGCATGTGCTGGCCCACGTTTTCAAGGTCGTCGCCGACCCCTACATGGGCAAGATCGGCATCTTCCGCGTGCATCAGGGCACGCTCAGGAAGGACATGCAACTGTTCGTCGGCGACGGCAAGCGGCCGTTCAAGATCGCCCACCTGTACCAGTTGCAGGGCAAGGACAGCATCGAGGTCGATGAACTGGGGCCGGGTGACATCGGCGCCATCGCCAAAGTCGAGGAGATCGAGTTCGACTGCGTGCTGCACGACTCGCACGACGAGGACCACATCCATCTGGTGCCGCTGGAGTTTCCCAAGCCGATGGCCGGGCTGGCTGTCGAAACCCGGAAGAAGGGCGACGAGCAGCGGCTGTTCGACATCCTCGGCAAGCTGGCGATGGAAGACCCGACCTTTGTCGTCGAGCGCCACCCGAGCAGCAACGAGACGGTGATCCGCGGCCTCGGCGAAATCCACCTGAAGGCCAAGCTGGAAAAGATGGCCGGCCAGTACAAGCTCGACGTCGATACCAAGCCGCCGCGCATCCCCTACCGCGAGACCATTACCGGTTCGGCCGAGGCGATGTTCCGGCACAAGAAGCAGTCGGGCGGTGCCGGCCAGTTCGGCGAAGTGCATTTGCGCATCGAGCCGAAGGGGCGCGGCGAGGGCTTCGAGTTCGTCGATGCGGTCAAGGGCGGGGTCATTCCCGGCGTTTTCATGGCGGCCGTCGAGAAGGGCGTGCGCCAGGGCCTGGAAGGCGGCGTCGTCGCCGGCTACGAGGTCGAGGACCTGAAAGTCACGGTGTTCGACGGCAAGACCCATGCCGTCGACGGCAAGGAAGTCGCCTTCACCATCGCCGGCCGCAAGGCGGTCATCGAGGCGATCCGCAATGCCCGGCCGATCGTCCTGGAGCCGATCGTCAATATCGAGATCGTCGTCCCGGAAGCCGCCATCGGCGATCTGGCCGGCGACCTGTCCGGGCGGCGCGGCCACATCACCGGCACCGACGGCCGCGGCCACGGCCTGGCGGCGATCAGTGGCGAGGTGCCGCTGGCCGAGCTGAACGACTACCAGTCGCGGCTGAAGTCGCTGACCGGCGGCCAGGGCAGCTACACCATCGAGTTTGCCCGTTACGCGGCGGTGCCGGCCAACGTCCAGCAGCAGCTGGCTGGTAAGTTCCAGCTGCACGACGAGGACGATTAGGCCATGCCCGGGCCGGCGCCGGCGGTCCTGCCCGGAGTATTCCGGCGGCGCAGCCCAAGGGGCCGCTGCCGGCAGGCAGCAGGCCGGCGGCCGCTCAGCCGTGCTGCCAGCGCCTTGCAGGCCGCCAATGAATAAGCAACTGGGCTGGTTTTCCACGGCGCGCCCCCTTCGCTGGCGCTTCATTGCCGGCCTGGTCGTCGTCTTTGCCTTGATCGGCAGCCTGTCGCTGCTCTTCTTCGACTACGCCACCGGGCGCATCGTCGATGCGCTCGGGCGCAGCTTTGCCGAGCGCCAGGCGCAGTTCGACCGCGAACGCATCCTGGGCCCGCTGCTGACCGAGATTGCGCTCGCCCGCAAGCTGGCCGATTCGCCGCTGCTGCAGCGCTGGGCCGCCGACGAAGCCAATCCGGCACTGAAACGCGAGGCCCTCGGCGAACTGGAAAGTTATCGCCGGCATTTCCGCGACGGCAGCTATTTCTTCATCCCGCGCGCTTCCGGCAACTACTACCACAACGACCGCGCCAACAAGTATCCCGGTGGCGGCATCGCCCAGGTCATCAGCCCGGGGCTGGCCGAACACTCGTGGTATTTCGCCGCGCTGGCCAGCGAGCAAGCGCTGCAGCTCAACGTCGATCCGAATCCGGCGCTCGGCAAGACCAATGTCTGGATCAATATCCAGGTCCGGCGCGGCGACGAGGTGCTGGCCATGGCCGGCACCGGCATCGATCTCGGCGAATTCACGCGGGCGGTCGCCGCCGCGCCGACGCCCGGCGTCTATGGCGTGCTGGTCGACGCCGGCGGGGCGATCCAGGTCCATCCCGATGCCGCGCTGATCGATTTCAACACTCGCGCCAAGCGGGTCGAGGAGCGCCATACCATCTTCGGCCTGCTGGCCTCGGCGGCGGAACAGCAGCAGCTGCGCCAGGCGATGGCGCGCGTGATCAGCGGCGCCAGTGCGGTTGAGGTGGAGCGCCTGACCTTGTCCGGGCGCTCGGAACTGGTGGCGATGACCTATCTGCAGGACATCGGCTGGGTCAACCTGGCCATCGTCGACACTGACCAGCTGGTCAGTCACGGCGAGTTCAAGATCCTCGGCCTGCTGATCGCCGGCGGCCTGCTGCTGACCATCCTGGTCGTCCTGACCCTGCTCGAGCGCATGGTGATCCGCCCCTTGCGCCAGCTATTGCTGGGCGCCCGCGCCATCGCCAACGGCGACTATGCCGCCCGTACCGGTCCGGGCGGCGCGGCGGAGCTCAACGAACTCGGCCAGACCTTCAACCGCATGGCGGAGACGGTCAGCGACTACACGGCGCACCTCGAACAGCGGGTCGCCGAACGGACGCAGGAACTGGCCGACGCCAACCGCGAACTGACGGCCGCCCGCGATGCGGCCGAGTCGGCCAACCGGGCGAAGAGCGAATTCCTCGCCAACATGAGCCACGAAATCCGCACGCCGATGAATGGTGTCATCGGCATGGCCTCGTTGCTGCTCGGTACCCGGCTCGACGAGGAACAGCTGGAGTACGCGCGGACCATCGACAGCAGCGCCGGCGCCTTGCTCGGCGTGATCAACGACATCCTCGACTTTTCCAAGATCGAGGCCGGGAAGATGGACCTCGAGATCATCGATTTCGACCTGCGGGCGCTGGTGGATGACGTCATGGCCATCGTCGCCTTCCGCGCCGCCGAGAAGCAGCTGCAACTGGCGGCGCTGGTCGATGGCGACGTGCCTTCGCTGCTGCGTGGGGATCCGGGGCGCCTGCGGCAGATCCTGACCAATCTGCTCGGCAACGCCATCAAGTTCACCGATGTCGGCGAAGTCAGCCTGCGTATCCGCAACCTGGGCAGCGAAGCAGGTCGGGTCGGGCTGCGCTGCGAGGTGCACGACACCGGTATCGGCATCACGCCGGAGCAGCAGCAGCGGTTGTTCAAGGCCTTCAGTCAGGCCGATGCCTCGACGACCCGGCGCTTCGGCGGGACCGGCCTCGGCTTGGCCATTTCGCAACGCCTGGTCGAGCTGATGCACGGGCGGATCGGCGTGCTCAGCGAACTCGGCTACGGCTCCACCTTCTGGTTCGAGATCCGCCTCGAGGTGCAGGCCGAGGGCGCCATGACGCAATTGCGGGCGGTGCACGATCTGGCCGGCCGGCACGTCCTGGTGGTCGATGACAATGCGACCAATCGACGCGTCCTCGAACTGCAACTCGAGGATATCGGCTGCGTCATCGTCCAGATGGACAGCAGTGCCGCCGGGCTGGCGGCGATGCGTGCCGCCCAGGCTGCCGGCCGGCCATTCGATGTGGCCATCATCGACTTGCAGATGCCGGATGTCGACGGCCTGTCGATGGCCCGCCACGTCCGTGACGACCCGGCGCTGGCGGCGACGCCGCTGATGATGCTGACCTCGCTGACCAGCCGCGGCGATGCCCGACTGAGCCGCGAGGCGGGCTTCGACGCCTACCTGACCAAGCCGGTGAAGAAATCCCTGCTCGAGAGCGGCCTGCGCACGCTGATCGGCATGGCCGGCGAGCAGATCGCCCAGCACCCGATCATCACCCGCCACAGCCTGGCCGAATCGGTGCGCCACGGGCGCATCCTGCTGGCCGAGGACAATCCGACCAATCGCCGGCTGGCCCTGCGCCTGCTGGAGAGGATGGGGCATCAGGTGGCGGTCGCCCGCGACGGCCAGGAAGCCCTCGACGTTCTCGCCGAGAACGACTTCGACCTAGTCCTGATGGATTGCCAGATGCCGATCATGGACGGTTTCCAGGCCGTCGCCGCGATCCGCGCCGGGCGCGTCGCCGGCATCGATCCCGCCATTCCGGTCATTGCCATGACCGCCGGCGCACTCGACAGCGACCGCGCCAATGCCCTGGCAGCCGGCATGGACGATTTCCTGGCCAAGCCGATCAACGTCCGCGATTTCGAGGCCTGCCTGCAGCGCTGGTTGAACGGCCGGGGCTGAGCCTCGGGCGTCGGCCCGGAAAGTTGCCAGCACGGGCGAAGACGGCGATTGGCGGCGCCACGACAATGGGTTAAATTGAACGGACGGCAGTCTCTCAAGGAGAACGAAAATGCGTCGTCAGTTGCTGTTCGCTTCCGTACTTTTGGCAAACCTGGCGCAGGCCGATTCCGTGCCCATCGGTTACGTCAAGAATGTCGCCGGCCAGGCGGCAGTCGTCACGGCCGGCCAGACACACAAGGCGGAAGTCGGCTCGCCGGTGCATGTCGGGTCGCTGCTGAAGACCGGCCCGCAATCCAGCCTCGGGGTCACCTTCAAGGACGAGACGGTGATGTCCTTCGGGCCGAATACCGAGCTCACCGTCGACGAATACCTGTACGAACCCAATCGCGGCCAGCTGCGGATGAACAGCAAGCTGGCCAAGGGCAGCCTGAATTACGTCTCCGGCGTCATCGCCAAGCTGCAGCCGGATGCCGTTAGCGTCAAAACGCCGAGCGGTCTGATCGGCGTGCGCGGGACGCAGTTCCTGCTCAAGGTCGAGGAGTAAGCCATGCCGTCATCCCTGCGGAACATCCTGATGGGCCTTGGACTCGTCCTGCTCGCCGGTTGCGCCAGCAAATCCTACGTTGTCCTGCTGGAGAATCCGGATGGCTCGACCGGCGCCGTCGTCGTCAAGGGCAGCCAGGGCGAACAGGTGATCGACCAGGCGCGCCACGGGGCGGCGCTCGATGGGGCGACGCAGCCGGCAGCGGTGGCCGAGGCCGACATCCAGCGCGATTTTGCTGCCGCCATGGCGGCCCGGCCGCTGTTGCCGGAGCGCTTCCTGCTCTATTTCGCCAGCGGCGGCGCGCAATTGACCGCCGAATCGCAGGCCCTGCTGCCGAAGATTGTCGACAGCGCAGCCAAGCGGCCGGCGGTGGATGTGTCGATCATCGGCCACACCGACACGGTCGGCCGTGCCGAGCAGAACGAGGAGCTGGCGCTGAAGCGGGCACAGGCGATCGCCGAGCTGATCAAGGCCAAGGGCCTGCAGGTACACGCGCTGAGCATCGAATCGCACGGCGAGCGCAATCCGCTGATCAAAACGGCGGACGAAACGGCCGAACCACGCAATCGCCGGGTCGAAATATCGCTGCGCTAAGACGGTCGCCCGCTCACCGGGCATGCGAGGGGGGACGATGCTGAAGAATTTGACGCTCCGCTTCCAGCACTGGGTGTTGGGGCTGCTCATGCTGCTGGTGGTGGCGCTGTCCGCCCTGTTCCTGGCCACTGTCTTCAAGACTTTCACCCATGTGGCCGAAGATCGCGCCCTGGGCAATTTTTCCCTGATCGCCGACCAGACCTGGCTGCGCCTCGACGGCCTGCTGCAGGGCAGTGCCCGTTTCGTCACGGCGCAGGCCAACGGCGACAGCGGCCAGTTCGCCGATGCCGGCGGCCGACTCAACCGGCGCGACATGGTCGCCGGCTTCATTGCCGCGGTGGAAGCCGATACCAGCATCTATTCGCACTTTTTCGGTCTGGGCAACGAGGAGTTCCTGCAGGTCATCGGCATTCGCGGCGATGAGCGGCTGATCGCCGCGCTGCAGGCCCCGCCGCAGGCCCATTTCGCCGTCCGCCGCATAATCCGCGACGGCAAGCAGGCGGGCCGCGAGGAATGGGTTTTCCTCGATCGGCGACGGCAGACGCTGCTTAGCCGGGAAAGCGAGAGCCGCTTCCTGCCCAGCCAGCGCCCGTGGTTCGCCGCCGCATTGCAGCGCAACGGCCAGATTGTCACCGACCCCTATCTCTTCGCCTCCAACGGCGAACTCGGCATCACCGTCGCGACGCCCCTGCCCGGGCGGATCGGCGTGCTCGCCAGCGATATCAGCCTGGCCTCGCTGCAGGCGTTCCTGGCGGGGCTGTCCCTGCCGGCCAACGGCATGGTGGCGATTCTGGATGGCCAGGGACGGATTCTCGCCCTGCATGCCCGCGGCGAGCGTTATGGCGGACTCCAGGTCGCCCCGCTGACCTTGCCGGCTGCCGTCGACAACCCGTATCTCGCCGTGCTGGCGCCGGCGGCGGCCGCGCGCGGCGCCGAGGTGGCGACGCTCGGCCCGGGCGCCGGAGAGCGCTTCGTCGTCGCCCGCCAGCAGTCGCAGCCAGTCGGCGGCAGCGTGTTCACCGTCGTCGTCAGCGCGCCGCTCAGCGATTTTCTCGGGCCTTTCCGCCAGGCCGAGCGGGATGTCATGCTGATGTCCGTCGTCATCCTGCTGATCCTGCTGCCGCTTGCCTATCTCGGATCGCGCCAGGTGGTGCGGGCGCTACAGGCGATGGCCGAGGATTCGGAGCGCCTGAAACATCTCGACTTTTCGCACGAACCCCGGCCGCCAGACAGTTTTCTCTACGAAATCAAGGTGCTGGGCGAGGCGCAGTGCGTCATGCAGGGGGCCATTCACCGGCGTACCGAGGATCTCGACAAGGCGCAGAAGAAACTGGCCAGCCTGGTCGACAACGGCATTCGGCTGACCCGCGAGCAGGACCGCGCGGTGCTGCTGCGCCACATCCTGGCCGGTGCCCGCGAGATCACCCACTGCGCTGCGGCGACGCTGTACTTGAAGACCGAGCGCAATACCCTGGTCTTCGCCCAGCGCCTGCTCGACGACGACATTCCCAATGTCGAGATTCCGTTGTACCAGTCGGACGGCACACCGAACACCCAATATGTCGTGGTGCACGCCGCGCTGCACAACGAGATCGTCATCATCGACGACGTCTATGCCGAAACCCGCTTCGACGTCAGCGGCACCAAGCGCTTCAGCGAGGAGTCGGGTTTCCGCGCCGTGTCGATGATGACGGTGCCGCTCAGCCCGCGCGAGGGCGAGGTGATCGGCCTGATCCAGCTGGTCAATGCCGTCGATCCTGACACCGGCGAGATCGTCGCCTTCCCGCCCGACCTGCTCGGCTTCGTCGAGGCGCTGGCGGCGCAGTCGGCGGTGGCCCTGGAAAACCACAACCTGCTCGAAGCCCAGCGCGAGCTTATGGACGCGCTGATCCGCCTGATCGCCGGCGCCATCGACGCCAAGAGCGCCTATACCGGCGGCCATTGCGAGCGTGTACCGGAACTCGCCTTCATGCTGGCGCAGGCGGCCTGCGACGCCGACAGCGGGACGCTGGCTGATTTCCGCTTCGCCGACGAAGAGGCCTGGCGCGAATTCCGCATCGGCGCCTGGCTGCACGACTGCGGCAAGGTGACGACGCCGGAGTACGTCGTCGACAAGGCGACCAAGCTGGAAACCATCTACAACCGCATCCACGAGGTGCGCACCCGCTTCGAGGTGCTGCTGCGCGATGCCGAGATCGAGCGCCTGATCGCCATCCACCAGCACGGCCTGGCGCCGGCCGAGGCCGATGCCCGCTGCGCCGCCCGCCGGCAGCAGTTGCTCGACGACTTCGCTTTCGTCGCCGAGTGCAATCTCGGCGGCGAGTTTATGGCGCCGGAGCGTGTCGAGCGCCTCAAGCGCATCGCCGAAGAGACCTGGCTGCGCCATTTCGACGATCGCCTCGGCCTGTCGCAGGAGGAGGCCTTGCGCTACGCCGCCGCGCCAGTCGTTGCGCTGCCGGTACGTGAGCACTTGCTCGCCGACCAGCCCTGGCATGTCGTGCGGCGCGGCCAGGACAACGCTGCCTACGACGCCCGCCATGGCTGGCGGGTGACGGTGCCCGAGCATCTCTACAACTTCGGCGAGCTCTACAACCTGAGCGTCGGCCGCGGCACGCTGACCGAGGAGGAGCGCTTCAAGATCAATGAGCACATCATTCAGACCATCGTGATGCTCGAGCAGCTGCCCTTGCCCAAACAGTTCCGTCGGGTGCCCGAGTATGCCGGGACGCATCACGAGACGATGATCGGCACCGGCTATCCGCGCCGCCTGGCGGCCGAACAGTTGTCGATTCCGTCGCGGATCATGGCCATCGCCGACATCTTCGAGGCGCTGACTGCTTCCGACCGTCCCTACAAGCCGATGAAGAAGCTGTCCGAGTGCATCAGGATCCTCAGCTTCTTCAAGAAGGACCAGCACATCGATCCCGATCTGTTCGACCTGTTCCTGACCTCCGGCGTCTATCGCCAATATGCCGAGCGCTATCTCAAGCCGGAACAGATCGATGCCGTCGATATCGGCCAATATGTCGCTGCACCGACGGGCTGAACCGGCGGCCGGGGGCGGCTGATGCAGCGTCCCGGTCAGAGCCGCTGGCTCCTGCTGCTGCCGCTGTTGCCGCTGGGTCTGGCGGCGCTGCTGCTGGTCGCCGGTGGCGACTGGCAGGTGGCCTTGCGCAACGCCCTGTTCGACCAGTACCAACGCTGGCAGCCGCGTCCCTATGTCGAGGTCCCTGTCCGCATCATCGACATCGACGAGGCCAGCCTCGCCCGCCTCGGCCAGTGGCCCTGGCCGCGCCAGCGTCTGGCGGCGCTGGTCGATCGCCTGCAGGCGGCGGGCAGCGCCGCCATCGGCTTCGACGTGCTGTTCGCCGAAGCCGACCGGACGGCGCCGCAGGCCATCGCCGACCTCTGGCAACTCGACGGCGCCCTGCGCCGGCAGGTGCTGGCCTTGCCCGATCACGACCGGCTGCTGGCCGCCAGCCTGCAGCGCGCCGATGTCGTGCTCGGTTTCGCCCTGACGCGCGGCCCGCAGGTGGCGATCGGCGGGCGAATGCCGACGGCGCGAGCGGCCTTCGTCCATCTCGGCGAGCCGCAACTGGCCTGGCTGCATGCTTTTGCCGGCGCCGTGCCGGCCCTGCCGCTGCTCGAGGGGGCGGCCAGGGGCAACGGCGCCCTGAGTTTCGTGCCGGATGCCGACGGCGTCGTCCGCCGCGTGCCGCTGGTGCTCACCCTGAACGATCAGCCATTGCCCGGGCTGGCCGCCGAAGCCCTGCGCGTGGCGCAGGGCGGGCCGCCGATGATCCTGCGCAGTGCCGGCCATGGGCAGGGCTTCACCGGGGCGGCGGACAATGCCGGCCTGGGCGAAGTACGGATCGGCGACTTCCTGATCCCGAGCTCACCCCAGGGCGAACTGTGGGTGCATTACACGGGCCATCGCCCGCAGCGCAGCATCGCCGCCTGGCGCATTCTTGCTGGCGAGGTGTCGGGCGATCAATTGGCCGGCCAGATCCTGCTCGTCGGCAGTTCGGCGCAGGGATTGATGGACCTGCGTTTCGGTCCCTTCGGTGTGCTGCCCGGCGTCGAGGTGCATGCCCAGGCGCTGGAACAGATGCTCAGCGGCCAATTTCTCCAGCGCCCGGCCTGGGCGCGCGGCGGCGAACTGGCCTTCCTGGTCGGCGGCGGGCTGCTGGTCGGCCTGCTTGCCGTGCGCGCCCGTGCCCTGATCGCCGCAGCGGCCGGCGCCGGACTGCTCGCCCTCGGCGGGGGCGGGGCCTGGTATGCCTTCCGGGCGCACGGCCTGTTGCTCGACGCGGCCCTGCCGGCGCTCGCTATCGTGCTCACCTTCATTGTCTGCAGCCTGGCTCACCACCTGGCCAGCGAACGCGAACAGCGCTGGATCAAGGAGGCCTTCGCCCGCTACGTCTCGCCCAACCGCGTCGCCCACCTGGTCGACCATCCGGAGGACATGAACCTCGGCGGCGAGCGTCGTGACTGCAGTTTCATCTTCACCGACCTGACCAGTTTCACCGGCATGATGGAGGGCATGGACCCCGGCCAGGCCGTCGCCCTGCTCAACGACTACCTCGACCGGATGATCGCCATCGCCTTCGCCCATGACGGCACGCTCGACCGCATCGTCGGCGATGCTGTCGCCATCATGTTCTCGGCGCCGGTGGCCCAGCCCGACCATCGCCAGCGGGCGCTGGCCTGTGGTCTGGCCATGGATGCCTTCGCCTGCACTTATGCCGCCGAGCTGCAGGCGCGCGGCATTCCCTTCGGCCAGACGCGCATCGGCATTCATGCCGGCGAAGTCATCGTCGGCAATTTCGGCGGCAACAACATCTTCGACTACCGCGCCCTCGGCGACCCGGTCAATACCGCCTCGCGCCTGGAAGCCGTCAACAAGTACTTGGGTACCCGCCTGTGCATTTCCGAGGAAATCCATGCCGCGGCCCCGGAAACACCGGCACGGCCGGTCGGGCAACTGGTGCTCAAGGGCAAGTCACGGCCGCTGGCGGTGTTCGAGCCGCTGGCCGCGGCGCTGCCGGGCTCGGCGCCACTGGCCGATTACCTCGTTGCCTATGACAGGATGCGCCGCGGCGATGCTGCTGCCGGCGGCTGCTTCGCGGCTTTGCATGCTGCCTGGCCGGACGATCCGCTGGTCGCCCTGCATAGCCGGCGCCTGCAGGCGGGCGACTGCGGCGAGCTGATCGTTATGGCCGAAAAGTAGTCAGTCGGCAGCGAGACCCAGTTCCGGCGCTTCGAACAGCGAGCGGATGGTGACCCGGCGGATCGCCGGATTGTCCGGCACCGCATACAGCACGTCGCACATCATTTCCTCGAAGATGCCGCGCAGGCTGCGCGCGCCGGCCTTGTACTCGATCGCCAGGTCGGCGATCTGGCGGAAGACCTCG
>PHCU01000064.1 GCA_002842345.1 Betaproteobacteria bacterium HGW-Betaproteobacteria-12
AGCGCACAAGGAAGTGCTGCGCGCCAACAAGCTCGAATCCGGCTACCTGCGTCCGATCGCCTTCTACGGCTCGGAAAAGATGGGCGTCTCGCCCAAGGGTGCCAAGGTGCATATCGCCATCGCCGCCTGGCCGTGGGGCGCCTACCTCGGCGAGGAAGGCATGGAGCGCGGCATCCGCGTCAAGGTGTCGAGCTATACACGTCACCACGTCAATATCTCGATGGTGCGCGCCAAGGCCTCCGGCCACTACATCAACTCGATCCTGGCCAACAACGAAGTGACCAATGAAGGTTACGACGAGGCCATGCTGCTTGATCCGGAAGGCTACGTCGCCGAGGGCGCTGGCGAGAACCTGTTCATCGTCAAAAAGGGCAAGCTGTACACGCCGGACCTGACCTCCTGCCTGGAAGGCATCACGCGCGCCACGGTGCTGCAGATCGCCGAAGAACTGGGCTTGTCGGTGCAGGAAAAGCGCATCACCCGCGACGAAGTCTATTGCTGCGACGAAGCCTTCTTCACCGGCACCGCCGCCGAAGTCACGCCGATCCGCGAACTCGACGGGCGCCAGATCGGCATCGGCCGCCGCGGCCCGATCACCACGCAGATCCAGGCCAAGTACTTCGATGTCGTCTATGGCCGCTCGGAAGCCCATCGCGGCTGGCTGTCCTACATCTGATCCAGGGAGAACAACAATGTCCGAAAAGGCCCCCGTCGAAATCACCGCCCACGACCTGCCGCTGCACTGCCCGACGCCGAACGCGGCGCTGTGGAGCCAGCATCCGCGTGTCTTCCTCGACGTGCTGAAGACCGGCGAAGTCGTCTGCCCCTACTGCAGCACCAAGTACGTGTTCACCGGCGAAGCGCCCAAGGGGCATCACTGATAGTTGTCAGGATCAAGGATCAAGGATCGAGCCACCCGTACTCAATCCTCGATCTCAATAACTCGATCCTACAAGAATGAAAGCCCTCATCGTCGCCCCCGCCTGGATCGGCGACACGATCATGGCGCAGCCGCTGTTCGCCCGGCTGCATGCGCTGCATCCCGGCCTGCAGCTCGATGCCCTGGCGCCACGCTGGGTGGCACCGGTGCTGCAGCGCATGGACGATATCAACGCGGTCGTCGACAGCCCTTTCGGCCACGGCCAGGTTTCCTTCAAGGCCCGCTGGCGTTTGGCCCGTACAATCGCCGAGCGCGGCTACGACGCCGCCTACATCCTGCCCAATTCGCTGAAATCAGCGCTGGTGCCGTTTTTTGCCGGCATTCCGCAACGCGTCGGCTTCACCGGCGAGTCACGCTACGGCCTGGTCAATGTCCGCCACACCCTGGACAAACAGGCGCTGCCGCTGATGCTCGAACGCTTCATGCAACTGGCCGAGGCCCCGGGCGCCCCGCTGCCGAAGCCGATCGCCCAGCCGCGTATCCGCTCGACACCAGCCGAGCAGGCACAGACCCTGGCGGAGCTTTCCATCGAACGCCCGGCCCATGTCGTCGCCTTCTGCCCCGGTGCCGAATACGGCCCGGCCAAGCGCTGGCCGGCCGCCCATTTCGCCGCCCTGGCCCGCTCGCTGTACGAACGCGGCAATGCCGTGTGGCTGTTCGGCTCGCCGAAGGATCATGCCGTCGCCGAGGAAATCTGCCAGCTGGCGCCCGGCTGCTGCCGCAACCTGTGCGGCGCCACCTCGCTCGGCCAGGCCGTCGACCTGCTGGCCATGGCCGACCTGGTTGTCTGCAACGACTCCGGCCTGATGCATGTCGCCGCCGCCCTCGATCGACCGATCGTCGCCCTCTACGGCTCGTCGTCGCCCGGCTTCACACCACCGCTCTCCGCGCAGGCCGACATCCTGAGTCTGAACCTCGACTGCAGTCCCTGCTTCGAGCGCCAATGCCCTCTGGGCCACTTCGACTGCCTGAACAAGCTGTCGCCGCAGCAGGTTCTCGCCGCCGCCCTGAAACGGAGCGCCAGATGAACACGCCAGGCAATTACCCCACGCCCGAAGATGTCGAGCAGGCCTTCTACGAAGCCATCGCCCGCGGCGACGCCGAGCAGGTCGGCCTACTCTGGGCCGAGGACGAGGAAACCCTCTGCGTCCATCCGACCGGTATCCGCCTGACCGGCCTGGTACCGATCCGTGACAGCTGGCAAAGCATCTTCGCCACCGCCCGCATCCGCGTCGAGGTCGAGGCGATCTCGCATTGGCAGGGCAGCGTGCTGGCGATACATCACCTGAGCGAAACCCTGTTCGTCGGCGAGGACCCGAGCCCGCACGGACCCTTGCACGTGACCCATGTCTATGCCCGCGGCGCCCACGGCTGGCGCCTGGTCTGCCGCCATGCCTCGGCTGCCGACGACAGCCCACAGGCAAGCACCGACGGCGTACCGCACACCCTGCATTGACCCCCTATCACGAGCCATCCTGGCTGCCCGGCGGTCATGCCCAGACACTCTGGCCGCTGCTGATCAAGCCGCAGCCGGTGCCGCTGCGCCGCGAACGATGGACGACACCAGACGGCGATTTCATCGATGTCGATCATCTCGACGGCCCGGCCGAGGCGCCCTTGCTGGTGCTGTTCCACGGCCTCGAAGGCAGCGCCCGCAGCCATTACGCCATCTCCACCGCGCATGCCTGCCGGAAAGCCGGCTGGCGCCTCGCCCTGCCGCATTTCCGCGGCTGCTCCGGCGAACTGAATCGCCGGCCACGGGCCTACCACTCCGGTGATTCTGAAGAAATCGACTGGATCCTGCACCGCTTGCAGGCCGCCAACGGCGGCCGGCCGGTGCATGCCGCCGGCGTGTCGCTTGGCGGCAACGCCCTGCTCAAATGGGCCGGCGAACGCGGCGCTGCCGCTGCCGCCGTGGTCACCGGCGTAGCCGCCATGTGCGCCCCGCTCGATCTCGCCGCCTGCGGCCACCATCTGGCACTAGGCTTCAACCGCATCTATACGCAGCACTTCCTGACCAGCCTGAAAGCCGTCTCGGCCGCCCGCCTGCGCCTGCACCCCGGTCTTTTCGCCGAAATGCCGATGCGCCGGGCCAGCAATCTTTACCAGTTCGATGACGCCGTGACCGCGCCGATCCACGGCTTCGCCGGCGCCGACGACTATTGGCAGCGTGCGTCGGCCAAACCCTGGCTGCAATCCATTGGCATCCCGGCCCTGGCCGTCAATCCGAAGAATGATCCCTTCCTGCCGGCCCGATACCTGCCAAAAGCGACCGAAGTCAGCCCCCTGGTCCGCCTCGAACAACCGGCACAGGGTGGCCATGTCGGCTTTGTCAGCGGTTCTTTCCCGGGAAATCTGGACTGGCTGCCGCAAAGGCTCTTACACTTCTTCCTTTCCGAAACGTCATAGATCGCCCCGATGAGCCAACTACCCGCCGAAATTTTCAAGGCCTACGACATTCGTGGGATCGTCAACAAATCGCTGACTGCCGACGTCGTCCGCCAGGTCGGTCACGCCCTCGGCTCGCTGGCCATAGAGCAGGGCCAGACAGCCATCGCCATCGGCCGCGATGGCCGCCTGTCCGGCCCGGAACTGGCCGGCGCGCTGATGGACGGCATCTGCGCCGCCGGCTGCGACGCCATCGACGTCGGCTGCGTGCCGACCCCAGTCACCTATTTCGCCGCTTACGAACTCGGCTGCCATTCCTGCGTCTCGGTCACCGGCAGCCACAATCCACCGGACTACAACGGCCTGAAGATGGTCATCGGCGGTACGACCTTGGCACTGGACGCCATCCAGGATCTGAAAAAACGTATCGAAGCCGGCAATTTCAAATACGGCCAGGGCCAGCGCAATTCCGCCGATGTCCTCGCCGCCTACGTCGACAAGATCGTCAGCGATGTGAAACTGGCGCGGCCGATGAAGATCGTCATGGATTGCGGCAATGGCGTCGCCGGTGCGATCGCCCCGGAACTGTTCAAGCGCCTGGGCTGCGAAATTGTGCCGCTGTATTGCGAGGTCGACGGCAACTTCCCCAACCACCATCCCGACCCGTCGAAGCCGGAAAACCTGGCCGACGTGATTCAGGCGCTGAAGGACACCGACGCCGAACTCGGCATCGCCTTCGATGGCGACGGCGATCGCCTCGGCGTCGTCACCAAGGATGGCGAGATCATCTTCCCCGACCGCCAGCTGATGCTGTTCGCCGCCGATGTACTCTCCCGCGTGCCGGGCGGCACCATCATCTACGACGTCAAATGCACCCGCCTGCTGGCGCCGTGGATCCGCCAGCACGGCGGCGTACCGCTGATGTGGAATACCGGCCACGCGCTGGTCAAAGCCAAGCTGAAGGCTACCGGCGCCCCGCTGGCCGGCGAAATGTCCGGCCACACCTTCTTCAAGGAACGCTGGTACGGCTTCGACGACGGCCTGTACACCGGCGCCCGCCTGCTCGAAATTCTCTCGCGCGTCGCCGACGGCAACAAGGTGCTGAAGGAACTGCCAAACGCTCCGTCGACGCCGGAACTGAACATCAAGATGGCCGAAGGCGAACCCTTTGCGCTGATCGCCAAGCTCAAGGCCGACGGCCGCTTCGCCGGCGCCGAGCAGGTGATCACCATCGACGGCGTGCGCGTCGAGTACGCCGACGGTTTCGGCCTGGCCCGGCCGTCGAACACGACGCCGGTGGTGGTGCTGCGTTTCGAAGCCGACAATGCGGTAGCGCTGGAGCGCATCCAGGGCGCCTTCCGCCAGGCGCTAAACAGCGTCTGGCCGGGCATCGCCCTGCCGTTCTGAGAGCACGGCGTGAGCGATGTCGCCGACCAGTTGTTCCTCGGCCGCCAACCTATTCTCGACCGCGAACAGCAGCTCTATGCCTATGAGTTGCTGTTTCGCAGCAGCTGTCGCAATGCCGCAACCGTTACCGATGGGGTCCAGGCGACGGCCACGGTGATTGCCAATGCTTTCGCCGAACTGGGTGTCGAAGCGGCGCTCGGCAATTGCCGCGGCTTCATCAATGTTGACGAGCAGTTCCTGTTCAGCGACATGCTCGAACTGTTGCCGCGCCATGCGGTCGTGCTCGAAATCCTCGAAACCGTGCCGCCGAGCACAGCCGTCATCGAACGCTGCAAGACCTTGAAGGCGGCGGGTTTCATGCTCGCCCTCGACGACGTGATCCAGCTCGAACCGGCCTATGCCGACCTACTGGCACTGGTCGAGATCGTCAAGGTCGACATCCAGCCACTCAGCCGTGTGCAATTGATGCAGCTGGTCATGCAGCTGAAGCCGCTGGGCAAGCAACTGCTCGCCGAAAAGGTCGATTCACGCGAGCAGATGGAACAGTGCCTGAAACTCGGTTTCTCGCTGTTCCAGGGCTATTACTTCGCCAAGCCGACAATCATTGCCGGCCGCAAACTCGACCACTCGCAGCTGTCGCTGATGAGGCTGATGGGTCTGTTGCTCGCCGATGCCGACAGCGATCAACTGGAAGAGGCCCTGAAGTCCGAACCCGCCCTGACAGTCAACCTGCTGCGCCTGACCAATTCGGTCGGCTGCGGCAGCAGCGAAACCATCACCTCGCTGCGCCATGCCATCGCCGTGCTCGGCCGGCGCCAGTTGCAGCGCTGGCTACAGCTGCTGGTCTTCGCTTCCGGCAAGGCGAACGGCCCGGCCAATCCGCTCCTCCTGTTGGCAGCTACGCGCGGCCGGCTAATGGAATTGCTGGCCGGTGAACTGCGCCCCGACGACAAGAGCTTCGCCGACCAGGCCTTCATGGCCGGCATCATGTCGCTGATGCCGGGACTGATGAACCTGCCGATCGGGGAGATCATCGCCCCCCTCGGCCTCGCCGATACGTTGCGCGACGCCTTGTGCGACGGTAGCGGCACTCTTGGTTCGCTGCTGCAGTTGGCCGAATGCAGCGAGTGCGACGACCTGGCGCATCTGGCCGAACAACTGGCCCGCCTGCCGGGACTCTCGCCAAAAGCGCTCAACCGGGCGCAGACTGGCGCCCTGCAATGGGCCAACGCCATCGGCCGGGAAAATAAAAAGGGGACCTGACGGTCCCCGTTGCTTACCCTTAGGTGGTGAACTTCTATCAGAAGCGGTAGCCAACCCCGACGCCGGCGGTGATCGGGTTCAGGTCGAGCGTGCCCAGCTTGGCACCGTTCAGTTTGACATCCGTATCCATGTCGATGTACTTGACGTCGAGATTGACCGACCAGTTCTTGTCGATCATGTAATCGAAACCAACCTGGGCCGCAAAGCCGGTGCTCGAGCTATCGACCTTGGCACCGGGAATAATGAAATTGCTGGTGTTGGTGAAGACCGTATAGTTGACGCCAACACCGACGTAGGGCTTGAACGCGCCGAAGTTGGTAAAGTGGTACTGCAGCAGCAGAGATGGCGGTAGCGCCTTGATCGTACCGATCTTGCGACCGACGACACTACTATTGACATCAACGTTCTGCGGATAGGTCAGGACCAATTCGGCAGCGATGTTCGGCGTAAAGAAATAGCTGAAGTCGATTTCCGGAATCCAGCGATTGTCCGCCTTGATGTCGAGAGCATCGACCAGATTGTTCTGCCCGTTCTCGAAATTGATATGCACCGCGCGCGCCCGCACCATGAAGCTGCCTGCATTGTCAGCCATAGCCGCAGATGAGCCGAGCACGCCGGCAACGATCAGCGCCGAAGAAAAAACTTTCTTGTACATAGCCACTCCCCTTTACGTCGTTGTTGAAAGCGGCGATATTAACCATAGCGCCATTATGGATATTGACCCAGGTCAAAACTTAAATGGATATTTTCAAATTTGAGAATAACGCTCTTTTTTGACTTTTCCCGGTGCGCTCGCAACAGCGACGTCCCCCACTATCGTTACAAAAGCCAGGCATCGCGACACAAAAACTGATCGCCGATTGGGTCACAATGGCGACTTGTCCAATAACCGTATGCCCATGCCGCAACAATCGAACAGCAACCGGGGCAGCAACGCTTTCCCCCGCGCTCCGCAAAGTTTTGTCGGCCGCCTACTGGCCTTTCTCCTGACCGCGCTCTTGCTGGTCGTCGGTTTTATGTTTTCGCTGGTTGCTCTGGCTGTGCTCGCAGTCGGCGGTACCGTGTTCGCCGGCTGGCTATGGTGGAAGACGCGCGCCCTGCGCAAGGGGATGCGCGAAGCTGCGCCGGCCGCAGCCCGGCGCGACGATCAGGTGATCGAGGGCGAATTCATCCGCGAAACAGTCGACAACGACCGCCTGCTGCGCTGAGCGCTCAGCGCAGCTTGGGGTTCAGCGAACCGCGGTTGTAGTCCTTGTCGCCGGGCATGATGATGCGCCCGACGTTGCCGAAGATGATGCCTTGCGACTCCATCGGCCGCGTCTTGTTTTCCGGATACTCGGCCGCCACCCGCTTCGCTTCTTCGGCCTTGGCCGTATCGACGTATTCCCAGCGGCCGTTGGGATAAAGCTTGACCGCCTGGCCGTCGGCCGTCACTGCCGCAAGCGGGGTCCGCTCCGGCTCGGCGGCCAGTGCCGCCGTTCCCAGCAACAGGCCGACGATCAGGGCGATGCCCTTCACAGCTTGGCCTCGACCCAGGCCGACACCGACGCCAGGGCGGCCGCCAGGTTTTCCGGCTGGGTACCACCGGCCTGCGCCATGTCCGGGCGACCGCCGCCCTTGCCGCCGACCTGCTGGGCGACCAGGTTGACCAGTTCGCCGGCCTTGACCTTGCCGGTTAGGTCGGCGGTGACGCCGGCGATCAGCGTCACCTTGCCGTCGGCGACCGCAGCCAGCACGATAGCCGCCGACTTCAGCTTGTCCTTGAGCTTGTCCATGGTCTCGCGCAGCCCGGTGACGTCGGCGCCGTCCATCAGGGCGGCCAGCACGCGGGCGCCCTTGATCTCGACCGCCTGAGCAACCAGATCGTCGCCTTGCGACGAAGCCAGCTTGGCCTTCAGGCGGGCCAATTCCTTTTCCAGCGCGCGGACGTTCTCCAGCACCTGGGCGATTTTGCCCGGCACGTCGGCGACCGGGGACTTGAAGGCGGCGGCGGCGCCGTCGAGCATTGCCTGCTGCTGCTGCACCAGGGCCAGCGCGTTGTCGCCAGTGACGGCTTCAATCCGGCGCACGCCGGCGGCGACGCCGGCTTCGGCGGTGATCTTGAACAGGCCGATATCGCCGGTGCGATTGACGTGGGTGCCCCCGCACAATTCGCGCGAGGAGCCGATGTCGAGCACGCGCACCTCGTCGCCGTATTTCTCGCCGAACAGCATCATGGCACCCAGTTTCTGGGCTTCGGCAATCGGCAGCACGCGGCAGGCGGTGGCGGCGTTGGCCAGGATCTCGGCGTTGACGATGATTTCGACCTGGCGGATCTCGGCGTCGCTGAGCGGCTGGTTATGCACGAAGTCGAAGCGGGTCTTGTCCGGATCGACCTGCGAGCCCTTCTGCTGGACATGCTCGCCGAGCACTTCGCGCAGCGCCTTGTGCAGCAGGTGGGTGGCCGAATGGTTACGCATCGTGCGGCTGCGGGCCAGCACGTCGACCTTGGCGCTGACGCCGTTGCCGACTGACAGCGTGCCGGTCTTGACGACGCCGTGGTGACCGAAGACGGTGGCCTGGATTTTCTGCGTGTCTTCGACGGCGAAGATGCCGTGCCCTGATTGCAGCGCCCCACGGTCACCGACCTGGCCGCCGGATTCGGCATAGAACGGCGTGTGGTCGAGCACGACGACCCCCATCTCGCCCTCGTTGAGCTGATTGACCGCCGCACCATCCTTGTACAGCGCCAGTACATTGGCCTTGGATTCCAGATTATCGTAGCCGTGGAAGGTGGTCGCCGGACCGCTGTAGTCCAGGTTGGCAGCCATCTTGAACTTGCCGGCGGCGCGCGCCTGCTCCTTCTGGCGGGCCATCGCCGCGTCAAAAGCGGCGGCGTCGACGGTGATCTGGTGCTCGCGGCAGATGTCCTGCGTCAGATCGAGCGGGAAGCCGTAGGTGTCGTGCAGCTTGAAGGCAGTCTCGCCGTTGAACACGCCACCTGCGCCGAGGGCCTTCAATTCGCCGTCGAGGATGGCCATGCCGTGCTCGATGGTTTCGAAGAAGCGGTCTTCTTCCTGCTTCAGTGTGGCGACGACCTTGTACTGGTGCTGCACCAGTTCCGGGTAGGCGGAGCCCATCTCGGCGACCAGGTCCGGCACCATCTTGTTGAAGAAAGCGGCACGGGCGCCGAGCTTGTAGCCGTGGCGGATGGCACGGCGGATGATGCGGCGCAGCACGTAGCCGCGGCCCTCGTTGCCAGGAATGACGCCATCGGCAATCAGGAAGGAACAGGCGCGGATGTGGTCGGCCAGCACCTTCAGCGACGGCGATTCCATGTCGGCCGCCGAGGTTTCGCGGGCGGCGGCCTTCAGCAACGCCTGGAACAGGTCGATCTCGTAGTTGGCATGGACGCCCTGCAGCACAGCGGAAACGCGCTCCAGGCCCATGCCGGTGTCGACCGACGGCTTGGGCAGCGGATGCATGACCCCGGCTTCATCGCGGTTGAACTGCATGAAGACGTTGTTCCAGATCTCGATGAAGCGGTCGCCGTCTTCTTCCGGCGATCCCGGAGGGCCGCCCCAGTGCTGTTCGCCGTGGTCGTAGAAGATCTCGGTGCACGGGCCACAGGGACCGGTGTCACCCATCATCCAGAAATTGTCGGAAGCGTAGCGGGCGCCCTTGTTGTCGCCGATGCGGATCACCCGCTCGGCCGGCACGCCGATTTCCTTGGTCCAGATGTCGTAGGCCTCGTCGTCCTCGGCGTAAACCGTGACAGTCAGCTTGTCCCTGGGCAACTTGTAGACCTCGGTCAGCAGTTCCCAGGCGTACTTGATGGCATCGCGCTTGAAATAATCGCCGAAGCTGAAGTTGCCCAGCATCTCGAAGAAGGTGTGGTGACGCGCGGTGTAGCCGACGTTTTCGAGGTCGTTGTGCTTGCCGCCGGCGCGCACGCATTTCTGCGAAGTCGTCGCGCGGGAATACGGCCGCTTGTCGAAACCGAGGAAAACGTCCTTGAACTGGTTCATCCCGGCATTGGTGAACAGCAGGGTCGGATCCTCGTGCGGCACCAGCGAACTGGACGAAACGATCTGGTGGCCCTTGGAGGCGAAGAAGTCGAGAAACTGCTGGCGGATTTCGGAGCTTTTCATGAGCTGGCGGCCTTCAAGGCTGGGGAATTCGAAACCCGCGATTTTAAAAGAAAAACCCGCCGGACGGCGGGTTTTACTGGGCGAGCGAGGCGCCGTTCAGCGCCGCGCCGGACGGTCGATGCGCCCGTTGTGATTGTAGTCGTGCTGACGGTCGTGCTTCTGTACGGCAATGCGCCGGCTTTGCACATCCTGCGCATGATCCAGGCGCGCCCCCTCGCGGCGGGTGACGACACCATCCGATTTGGCTCGCGCTTCGACATTGTCGACATGTTGCTGGCCACGCTCCAGACGATTCGCTTCGCGGGCAGTCAGGCTGCCCGAGGCGACGCCTTGGTCGATACGGCTTTCCTGGTTCAGCTGACGCTGGTCTACGCGTGGGGTATTGGCCTGGGCAAAGGCCATGGCCGGGACTATGGCAACAAGGGCAAACAGGACTTGGCGGGTGTTCATGGATTCCTCCGAGGGCGAATGGGATGGCGGACAGAAGAATTAAAGCGCAATCCCGGCAGCGGAAATGCCATAGAGATGCAAGACTTTGTAAGCCGATGTTTCCCGGATCAGCAACGCGCCTGGTCGGCGACGAGGTCGAGACGATCGGTGAAGAAACCGCTGACGCCACGCGCCAGCAGCGCCACGGCGGTTGACGGCGCGTCGACGGTATAGCAGAGCACCGGCACGCCATGGGCGGCCGCTTCCACCAGCACCACGTCAGTCAGTGTCACGAAGTCGCAGTGCAGCGCAGTCGCCCGCAGCTGCAGAAAAGTTGAGTGCCAGTCCGCCGGCACGACCTCGAAAAGCAGACTGCGGCGCAATTCGGGTGCCAGATCGCGGGCAATGACGAGCGACTCAGGCACGAAGGAGGAAAGCAGTACCAGTTCGGGCGCACTGCGCCAGATATCGGCCGCCAGTCGCACGACTGTCTCGGCGGTGGCGCGTTCATACCCTACTGCCGGCTTGATCTCGACATTGGCCAGCAAACCCAGATCGCGGCACAGGCCGGCGGCTTCGACAAAATGCGGAATGCGCTCGCCGTTGCCGGCGTCGAGGGCAAACAGCTCACGGTCGGCCGTCTGGCAGACGAGACCGTGGCCATTGGTGGTCCGTTCCAGAGTTTCGTCGTGAATCAGCACCGGCGTGCCCTCGGCACTCAGCATGACGTCGAACTCGACGGCACGAAAGCCCATGCGGGCGGCCAGGCGAATCCCGGCCAGGGTGTTTTCCGGCGCCAGCGCCCCGCCGCCGCGGTGGGCAATCCAGCGCGGCAGCGAGAATGGCATCAGAAAGGCTGCGTCTTCTTCAGTGCGGGTGTCGCCCCGAGAATGCCGTTGCCGCGACTGACCGACGTATCAAGTGCCGCCTTGGCCGGCTTGCGGTCGGCCCAGACCGCCTCCAGTTCCTCGTTGGCGATCAGCAGCACCGGTTCGATGTTGGCGACACGTACCGCCGTTTTCGCACCATTGCCATCGAGCGAAGCAAAGGCGACATCGAGCGTCCGGTCATCGTCGCGCAACAGGGCGCTGCGCACCGCCGAGCGGGCGGCGGTGGTCAGCGGCAGGCCGCCATGGCGACGGACGATCTCGATCTGAATCTCCGGCGACAACAGGTAGGAAACGAACTTCGCCGCCACCTTGTACTCGGCCGCCGAACGGCCGGCACCGATCCACAGCGAGGCGCCGTCGGCCAGCGTGCTGCGCCGCCCGCCATAGACATCATCGTGATGCGGCAAGGCCGCCACACCCAGCTCAACGCCGCGCGCCTCCTTGAAATCGGCGTGCTCGCGCGAATCGGTGGTGATCATCGCGCATTCGCCTTCGTTGAACTTGCCGCTGGCTTCGTCGCGCCGACCGAAAAGATGGAAGTAGCCAGCCTTGGTCCACGTCGCCATCATGGCGACATGCTTGACCTGCGGCAGGCCGTTGAAACTCAGCTGCCCCTTGTCGGAGGCTGCCGGTACCCCGGACAGCGCGCTGACGTTATCGACGTGCACCCAGACCGGCCACGACGAAGTGTACGGGCAGGTGTACCCGGCACTCTGCAGCTTGTCGAGCATGCCCTGCATCTCGAACCAGGTGACCGGCGGGCGCTCGGGATCGAGGCCGGCCTTGCGGAAGGCATTCTTGTTGTAGAACAGCACCGGCGTCGAATAGACAAGCGGCAACGCCACCAGACGACCGCGAGCATCGACGACACCCGCCTTCAGATCGCTCGAAACATCGGCAAACTTGAGCCCCTTGCCTGACTTGGACATCATCTGATGCAGCGGCACGAAGTGTTTCGCCTGGCTCAGCACGTCGCCCATTTCGGCGCGGCGAATCAGATTCAGGGCGACTGGTTTGCCGCCCTTTTCCAGGCGCGACAACGTCAGCGTCGCACCATTTTCCTTGTTGAAGCGATCGACCACTTCCTGCAAGCGCGCTTCCGCCTGCGGGCCGAGATTGTGGGCCAGTTCCAGGGCAACATTGGCGGCCGGTTTGGCGACGGGCTTGGCGGCGTAGGCCGGGGCAAGCAACGCCGCCCCGAGGGCGGCGACGAGATAACGGGAATGGCGCAAGATGGGTACTCCGGCAAAGCGATCAAACCTTCATTATAGTCCCCCGTGGGAAGCCCCGGTTTCGCCATATCATTTTGAATGTGCGAGAATTCATTCCATGATCAAGCGCCCCCTTCTCCTCGCCGCGGCTGCCCTGGCCCTCGCCGGCTGCGACCAGGTCAATCAGAAGCTCGGTCTCGAGGATCCCGCGAAGAAGGAAGCCAGAACGGAAGCTGAAGCGCGGGCAGTGGGCAGCGCCTGCCGCCACTCCGGTCGGGCCATCGAGGATTGCTACGCGATCTACGCCTGGCTGCCGAAGGCCGGCGTCTATGCCGGTTGGCGCGAGATGGACGAATACATGCGCGAAAACCAGATCGCGACGATTGTCCCGCAGCTGCCGCCGGCCGAACCGCCGGGCGCCAAGAAGCGCAAGGCCGCCGCCGTCCCGACTGAAGCGCCGGCAGAAACGCCCGCCGCAGCCACCAGCAGCCCGGCGGCCGAAGGAGCAAAACCGGCTGACGCCGACAAGGGCGCCGGGAAGAAATGACCCGCCGCCTGCGGCAGCCGGCCGGCAGCGATCAGCAATCATGAAGCCGGCCAAGCTGCTGGGTGGCATCCGCGGCAAACTGATCGCGATCTTTGTCCTGATCAAGGTCATTCCGCTGATCCTCCTGGCCGGTTTCGCTTGGCATGCGGCCCGCCAACTGGGCGGCGACGTCTCGGAGAAAGCCGGCGACATGGCCACGGCCATGCTGACGACGATCAAGAGCGTCGGCAGCACCGTCACCGATGACTCGATCCGCGCCCTCGACCTGCGCTCGCGCGAGGCGATCGAGGCCCTGACCACCGATCTCGCCCGGCAGATCGCCGGCTTCCTCCACGACCGCGACCGCGACATTCTCTACGCCGCCACGCTCGATCCGTCCGAGGCGGTTTTCCGGCGCTTCCTCGCCCAGCGCGTGCGGCTATTGCACCAGCACGGCAAGTGGCAGTTGGCCGAGGACGGTAAATCATGGAGGCCCGTCAGCCGCCCGGCGCGGGAAGCGAAGCTGACGCGCAGCGTGCTGCCTGACAATGCCAAGGACTTTCACGCCCGACCGCCGGAATACCTGGGCGAAGCGGAACAGCGGCCGCTGTTCGTCGAGATGACGCTGGTCGGCCTGGACGGACAGGAGAAGATCAAGGTGACGACCGGAAGACTCACCGAGCAGGCCCTGAAGAACGTCGCCGAGCCCAGCAATACCTTCGTTCGCGGCGAGGACTACTTCGCCGCGCTGAAGTCCCTTGCACCGGGAGAAATCTACGTCTCGGACGTCATCGGCGCCTATGTGCCGACCCACGTCATCGGCCCCTACCTGCCAGCGACCCTGGCAAAGGCCGGCAAACCATTCAAACCCGAGGAGTCAGCCTATGCCGGCAGCGAGAATCCGCTCGGCCAGCGCTTTCGCGGCATTGTCCGCTGGGCCACGCCGGTGCTTCAGAAAGGCCGGATCACCGGCTATGTGACGCTGGCCCTCGATCACGATCACATTCGCCAGTTTGCCGATCGCGTGATGCCCACCGACGAACGCTACACACCGATCGCCGATGCCATCAAGGGCAATTACGCCTTCATCTGGGATCACAACAGCCGCGCGATTTCGCATCCGCGCGATTACTTCATCGCTGGTCGCGATCCGCAGAGCGGCCGGCGCGTAGCGCCCTGGATGGACAGCGAACTGCATGCCGAGTGGCAGGCCAGCGGGCTGGCGGCCGACGAGTTCCTGCGCCGCATACCGCCGTTCCGCGCGCAGAACCTGCAACGCAAGCCGGCGGCGGAGCAAGCGAAGTCCGGACTGGTTCCCCTCGATTGCCGTTACCTGAATTTCTCGCCCCAGTGCGATGGTTGGCAGGCGCTGACCGAACACGGCGGCTCCGGCTCCTTCGCCATCTATTTCTCCGGCCTGTGGAAACTCACCACCGCCGCCGCCATTCCCTACTACACCGGCCAGTACGGCAAATCACCGCAAGGCTTCGGCTTCGTCACGATCGGCGCCAATGTCGACGATTTTCACAAGGCCGCGACCGATACGGCGACCCGCATCAATACCCTGGTGACCGAAAAGGACGCCAGTTTCAAAAGCCAGCGGACCGATCTCCTTGCCGGCATCGAGCAGAGCCTGACACGGACATCCCTGGCACTGTGGGGCTCGACCCTGCTGATGATCATCGTGGTGATCTTCGTCGCCGTCTGGATGGCCAACCTGCTGACCGGCCGCATCACCCGCATGATCGACGGCATCCACGCCTTCCAGCGCGGCGGCCTGCAGCACCGGCTGGAGGCCGGCTCGGGCGACGAAATGGGCGAACTGGCGCATTCCTTCAACAACATGGCCGATTCAGTGGAGGAATCCTTCCGTCGTCTCGAGGAGGCCAAGGAGAAAGCCGAGGCAGCGAGCCGTCTGAAAACGGCCTTCCTGGCCAACGTTTCCCACGAACTGCGGACGCCGCTCAACGGCATTCTCGGCTTTGCCGAAATACTCAAGGCCGACCTCGCCGATCCCGAGCAGCGCAACTACGCGCACATCATTCACCAGAGCGGCGAACACCTGCTCAACCTGGTCAGCGAGATTCTCGACCTGGCCAAGATCGAGGCCGGCGAACTGCAACTGCACTGGGCCGCGCTGTCGCCGGCCGAACTGGTCGAGCAGTGCGCGCAACTGCAGCGCGTCCGCGCCGAGGCCAAAGGCCTGGAGTTCTCGATGAAACTGGCGACCGACCTGCCGGCGACCATCGAAACCGATGCGACCCGCCTGCGCCAAATGGTCAACAACCTGCTGGACAACGCCATCAAATTCACCGATCACGGCTGGATCGGCCTCCGCGTCAGCCGTGCCGGCGACGAAATCCTCTTCTCCGTGCGCGACAGCGGACCGGGCATCGCCCCGGAGAATCACGAAATCGTTTTCGAGAAATTCAAGCAACTGGAAAATTTCATCACCCGCGAACATGGCGGCACCGGCCTCGGGCTGACCATCGTCCGCCAGCTCGCCGAGCAGATGGGCGGACGGGTCAGCCTGCAATCCGCCCTTGGCGCCGGCGCCACCTTCACCTTACATCTCCCGCTGAGTGCTCCCCATGGCCGAACGTGACGCCCTGGTCGTCGACGACCACCCGACCAATCGCCTGCTGGCTGCCGCCATGCTGCGCAAGCTCGGCTGGACGGTACTCGAGGCCGACGCCGGCGAAACCGGCCTGACCCTGGCCAGTGCTCAAGCCTTCCGCCTAGTCCTGCTCGACATCAGCATGCCCGGCCTGTCCGGCGAAGAAACCTGCCGGCAACTGCGCCAGCTGCAGGCCGGCCACCCGATCTGCGTACTTGCTTACACGGCCCACGCTTTTCCCGAAGACCGGGCACGCTTCCTGACCGCCGGCTTCGACGACATCCTGGTCAAGCCGATCACCCGGCAGCGCCTGGAAGACCTGATCTCGGAACTTTGATGCGCCGCTTCCTGCTGCCCGCGCTGCTCTTCCTGCTGATCGGCAGCGCCGCCGAGTTCGCCCTGCGCGAAATCGAGCTGCGCGCCGAGAGCGAGCAACGCGCCGCGACACTGACCAAGGGTGGCGCCATCCGCGCCGTGCTCGAATCGGAACTGAGCGGCAGCGTCTACCTGGCCAGCGGCATCGAGTCCTACATCATCGCCCGCCGGGGCCAGCTGGAAAGCCGCGAAATCATCGACATGCTCGGCCTGATCTATCGTCAGGGCCGGCATTTCCGCAATATCGGCATCGCCCCCGGCAACCGCCTGCGCTACATCGTGCCGCAACTCGGCAACGAAGCCGCCATCGGCCTGTACTACCCGGACAACCCGAAGCAATGGCCAGCCGTCGAGCGCACCATCCGCGAGCGCCGCTCCTTCCTCGCCGGCCCGGTACCGCTGGTGCAGGGCGGCGAAGCGCTAATCTACCGTACCCCGGTGTTCATCGACGGCAGCTACTGGGGCCTGATCAGCACCGTCATCGATACCGACAGCCTGTTCGAATCGCTGATCCCGCTGACCATAAATGACGGCCTGCGCCTGGCCCTGCGCGGCCGCGACACGCTCGGCGCCGACGGCGAAGTGTTCTACGGCGAGGCGCAGCTGTTCGCCGATGGTTCGCCGGTAATGGAGATCAGCGTCCCCGGCGGCAGCTGGCAAATGGCCATGGCCATGCCGCCGCGCTCGCCGCTGCCGCTGCTCCTCGGTCGCCTGATCGGCTGGCTGGCGGCGGCGGCCTTCGCCGGCCTGCTCTACTTCCTGTTGCGTTCGCTGCAACGGCAATCGCGCCTGGCCAGCGACCGCCAGCAGATGCTCGAGGAGCTCCAGCATGCGCAGGGCGACCTGCGCCGTCACCGCGACGAACTGGAAGGCATCGTCCAGCTGCGCACCGGCGAGTTGCTGCGGGCCAAGGAAGCCGCCGAAGCGGCGAATCGGGCGAAAAGCGCCTTCATCGCCAACATGAGCCACGAAATCCGCACGCCGATGAATGCCGTGATCGGCCTGACCCACGTCTTGCAGCGCAGCAACCCGCGCCCCGAGCAGAGCGCCCGGCTGAACAAGATCGTCATCGCCGCCGACCACCTGTTGGCGATTCTCAACGACATCCTCGACCTGTCGAAAATCGAGGCCGGCAAGCTCGAACTGCATCCCGGCGAAATCCGCCCGGTGACCCTGCACGGTCGCCTCGAAGCCCTGTTTGCCGAGCAGGCGCGCAGCAAGGGCCTGCAATTCGACATCGATCTCTCGGCCCTACCGCCCCGCCTGCTCGGCGACGCGACGCGCACCGGCCAGTTGCTGATCAACTATGTCAGCAATGCAGTCAAATTCACCGAGCACGGCGGCATCGAAGTCCGCGCCCTGATCCTGGGCGAGGACGAGAACAGCCTGCTCGCCCGCTTCGACGTCCGCGACAGTGGCATCGGCCTGCGCCCGGACGAAGCCGGGCGCATCTTCGAAGCCTTCGAGCAGGCGGACAACTCCAGCACCCGCCAGCACGGCGGTACCGGTCTCGGTCTGGCGATCAACCGCCGGCTGGCCACGCTGATGGACGGCGAAACCGGCGTGGACAGTGCGGCCGGTGTCGGCAGCACCTTCTGGTTCACCGCCCGCTTCGGCAAGCTGCCGGGCGAACCGGCAGGCGGCAGCGCGACGCCGCAGCTGCCGCTCGACGCGCTGCTGAGCGAACGTCATGGCGGCAGCCGCATCCTGGTCGTCGATGACAACTCGATCAATCTCGAGGTTGCCCTCGAACTGCTGGAAAGCGTCGGCTTCTGCGTCGATACCGCGACGAACGGCGCGCAAGCCTGCGAACTGGCCAGCGGCAACGACTACGTGGCGATCCTGATGGATATCCAGATGCCGGTCATGGACGGCCTGGCGGCGACGCGCCGCATCCGCCAGCTGCCGGGCGGCCAGCACCTGCCCATTCTGGCCATGACCGCCAATGCCTACGAGGAGGACCGCCAAACCTGCCTGGCCGCCGGCATGAACGATCACATCGGCAAGCCGGTCGACCCCGATGTGCTCTATGGCCGCCTGCTGTACTGGCTGGAGCCGACGCCCGCCCCTGAACCGCGTGTCGCCGGGGTATAATCCGCGCCATGTCTGAAATCAATACCTTAGCCGGCAACGATGCCGAAGTCCCCGCTGCCGAGGCAGCTCCCGAAATCACCTTCGCCGACCTCGGCCTGGCGCCCGAACTGTTGCGCGCCGTCCTCGACGAAGGCTATACCAAGCCGACCCCGATCCAGGCCCAGGCCATTCCGCTGGTCATCAGCGGCAAGGACATCATGGGCGGCGCCCAGACCGGCACCGGCAAGACCGCCGCGTTCACGCTGCCGATCCTGCAACGCATCCTGCCCTTCGCCTCGAGCAGCCCGTCGCCGGCCAAGCACCCGGTGCGCGCCCTGATCCTGGCGCCGACCCGCGAACTGGCGATGCAGGTTTACGAGTCGGTCAAGTCCTACAGCAAACACACGCCGATCCGCGCCATGTGCGCCTTCGGCGGCGTCGACATCAAGCCGCAGATCGCCGAGCTGAAGAAGGGCGTCGAGATTCTCGTCGCCACGCCGGGCCGGCTGCTCGATCACGTTGAGAACAAGAGCGTCAGCTTCAACTCCGTCCAGGCCCTGGTCCTCGACGAAGCCGACCGCATGCTCGACATGGGTTTCATCCCCGACGTCACGCGCATTCTCAACATGTTGCCGCAGCAACGGCAGAGCCTGCTGTTCTCGGCCACCTTCTCGGAAGAAATCAAGAAGCTGGCCGACACCATGCTCAAGTCGCCGGTGCTGATCGAAGTCGCCCGCCGCAACCAGGTCTCGGAAAACATTACCCATCGCGTCCATCCGGTTTCCGAATTCGGCAAACGCGGCCTGTTGATCAAGCTGCTCAAATCCAGCGAAATCCGCCAGTGCCTGGTGTTCATGCGCACCAAGCAGGGCTGCTCGCGCCTGACCCGCGAGCTGCAGCGCGCCGGCATCAAGGCCGATGCCATCCACGGCGACAAGAGCCAGCTGGACCGGATCAAGGCGCTGGAAGCCTTCAAGGCCGGCGAGACGCACGCCCTGATCGCCACCGACGTCGCCGCCCGCGGCCTCGACGTCGACGACCTGCCCTACGTCATCAACTACGAACTGCCGCACACGCCGGAAGATTACGTGCACCGCATCGGCCGCACCGGCCGCGCTGGCAAGCTGGGCAATGCCATCTCGCTGGTCAGCGCGCATGAAGTCGGCTATCTGGTCGATATCGAAAAGCTGATCAAGCGGCCGATCGAGCAGGTCGACGTTGCCGGCTTCGAGCCGGAACCGGAATACGAATACCCCCCGGGCAACAAGAAGCGGCGCAGTGCGGCGCCGGTCAAGGCCCCGGTCGCCCAGCGCCCGGAGCGCAGCGAACGCCCCGAACGGCACGAACGCAGCGAGCGCCAGGAACGTCGTCCGCCGCGCCGCAACCCGATGATCGCCGCCGATGGCTTCGACTTCAGCAAGCCTTACGAAGACCTCGCGCCGCGTGGCGAAGTGCCGGATTCGCCGCAGGCCCCGGCCAAGACCGACCCGCACAAGCCGCGCAAGGTGGTTGCCGCTCTGCTTGGCGGTCTCGGCCGCAAGTAGTCTTCGGCCCGCTCCAACAAAAAACGCCCGGTCGGGCGTTTTTTGTTTTCAGGCCGGCTGCCGGGCGACAAAGCCTGGCGGTGCCGCCTTGGCGGATACCGGCGCCTCGACCAGCTTGACGATGGCCAGCGACAGATTGTCGCCGGTCCCCTGGGCCCGCTGACGGGCCGCATCGATCAGTAGCTCGCAGGCCTGGCGGGCCGAATTGTCGGCGACCAGGGCAGCCAGCTCCTTGTCGTCGAAATAGGCCCAGAGGCCATCCGAACACAGGACGAAGCTGTCGCCGGCAACCAGGTCGGCCGATTCCGAGAAGTCGAACTTCGGCTCGTCCTGACCGCCCAGTGACGTCAGCAGGACATTGCGATTCGGGTGGGTCAGCGCCTGCTCCGGCGTGATGCGCCCGCTGGCGACCAGATGCTCGACGTAGGAATGATCGACCGAGCGGTGCATCAGCTGCTGGCCGCGGAAATGGTACAGGCGGCTGTCGCCGCAGTGCCCCCAGGTCACCTTGCCGGGCTGCAGCAGCAGCATCACGACGGTACTGTGCGGATCCTTCTCGTTCATGAAGCGCGACGCCTTGATCATGGTGTGCGCCTCGCGCATGCTGTTTTCCAGCAGGCAACGCGGACTTTCGTCTTCCGGCGAGAAGTGGTCGAGGTTGTTTTTCGAGGTGTGGATCACCTGTTCGGCGGCCAGCGCCCCGCCGGTGTGCCCCCCCATGCCGTCGGCCACGACGGCCAGCGCCACGCCACGTTTCCGGGCGTGCGGCAGGATCGCCACGCGGTCCTGCTGTTCCTTGCGATCTCCCTGATGCTGTGCCGCACAGGCATCGATTGTTATCGGCATCCCCCCTCCTTTGCGGCGGAAAGGTTATCACGAAAGGCAGAGAGGCCGCTCAACACTGTGTCATCACGGTACATCACCGGCCGTGGCGTAAAAGCGTTCAAGGACGATATCAAGGAATTCCGGCAGCCCCTCCTCGGCCAGACCGAGCTCGCCGAGGACATCGCCCAGAATCGATGTCCATTCCGGATTCTCGCTGCCTTGCACCCGGTGGTGGAACTCGATCGCCAGTTGCAGGATCGCCGCCATGGTGCGCGCCGCCTCCAGGCCGGGCTCACGGATCAGGTGGTGATAGCGGATGGCGTCGCAGATGAAGGCTGGCAGGCGCCAGTGGCGGGCGACCAGATAGCCGACCACGCAGTGATCGGCGTTGTACTTGCGGTCTTCGGCGGCCAGATCGATCCAGCGCCCGCCGACGCCGAGCTTCATGTCGGCGCAGTAGGATGGGAAGCGCTGCATCAGCAGCGGCACGCCGCAGTCGTGGAAAATGCCGGCCAGGTAGGCCTGGTCGGGGAAGATATTGCAGACGGCGACGCGCTCGTCGGCGATCAGCATGGCCAGCTGGCCGACCGCCTGCGAGCGCGCCCAGAAGGCTTCGTACACCGCTCGGTTGCTGCGGATGTCGCCGGCCCCGGCCAGGGCGATGGCCTGCACCAGGTTGAAGGTCTGCTCGACGCCGATGACCTGCAGAATCTGTTCGACCGATTCGAATTTCGGATGCTGGCGATAGGCACCGGCGCCGACCAGGCGGAACAGCATCGCCGCCAGCCCGGGATCCTGGTTGATGACCCGGGCCAGCCGGCGGACGTCATGTTCCTGGCGCTGCATCAGCTGGCGCAGTTCAGTCAGCACCCGCGGCTGAGCCGGAATCTTGATGCCGCCGGCGAGCAGGCGGCGGATCAGGCTGGCCTCGCCGTCGCCCATCGTCTGCAGGATCTCGCTGACGGTATGCCCGGCACTCACTGCATCGCCTCGTCGATCAGTTCCACCCAGTGCCGCACTGGCACCGTGCTACCGGCCTGCAGATGGGTCAGGCAGCCAATGTTGGCGGTCGCCACCACGGCCGGGCCGCCGGCATGCAGGGCGGTCAGCTTGTTGCTGCGCAGACGCTGCGCCAGTTCCGGCTGCAGCACCGCATAGGTGCCGGCCGAGCCGCAGCACAGGTGGCCGTCGGCGACCGGCGTCAATTCATAGCCGGCGGCGCTCAGCAGTTGCTCGATGACGCCGCGTATCTGCAGCCCGTGCTGCAGCGTGCATGGCGAATGGAAGGCCAGCCGGCCGCGCGCCGCCGGCTTGAGCAGCGGGCGCAGGCGCTCGCCCTCGGCGGCGACGAGTTCGGCCGGATCGCGGCACAGGGCGCTGATGCGCGCCGCCTTGTCGGCATAGGTCGGGTCGTCCGCCAGGATGTGGCCGTAATCGCGGACCTGCACGCCGCAGCCGGAGGCGGTGACGACGATGGCTTCGACACCGGCTTCAAGGTGCGGCCACCAGGCGTCGATGTTGCGCCGCATGTCGTCCTTCGCCGGTTCGGCTGCATTCAGGTGATGACGGACGGCGCCGCAGCAGCCGGCTTTCGCCTCTTCAAACAGTTCAATGCCCAGGCGATCGAGCAGGCGCGCCGTCGCCGCGTTGATGCTTGGGGCCAGCGCCGGTTGGACGCAACCGGCCAGCACCAGCATCCGCCGCGGGTGCCCGACCTTGGCCGGCCACGGTCCGGCCGCGGCCGTCTGCGGCGGCAGCTTGTCGGCCAGGCTGTTCGGTAGCAGCGGGCGCACCGCCCGGCCGAGGCCGACGGCCAGCGCGAACAGCTGCGGCCGCGGCAGCACTGCCTTCAACAGCATCCGCGGCAACGATTCGGCGAGCGGCCGCGTCAGCTTGCTCTCCACCACCTGGCGGCCGACATCGAGCAAATGGCTGTACTTGACGCCGGACGGACAGGTCGTCTCGCAGGAACGGCAGGTCAGGCAGCGATCCAGGTGCAGGCGGGTCTTCTCGGTGACCTCCTTGCCCTCGAGCACCTGCTTGATCAGGTAGATGCGCCCGCGCGGCCCGTCCAGTTCGTCGCCGAGCAACTGGTAGGTCGGGCAGGTGGCGGTGCAGAAGCCGCAATGCACGCACTTGCGCAGTATCTCCTCGGCGACCTGACCGGCATGGGTGTGGCGGATGGAATCGTCCAGTTTGGTTTCCATCAGAACTCCGCGTACAGGCGACCGGGATTGAGGATGCCGCGCGGGTCGAAGGCCTTTTTCAGACGCCGGTGCAGCGCCAGCAGGGCCGGTGACAGCGGCGCGAAGGCGCCTTCCAGGCAGCGCAGCGACTCGGGCGCCCGGTACAGCACGGCATGGCCGCCGGCTGCCGCGGCGGCGGCCCGCAC
>PHCU01000229.1 GCA_002842345.1 Betaproteobacteria bacterium HGW-Betaproteobacteria-12
GCCGAGCCGGTGGAACTGCAATTGTCGCAAGCCTGGTTCCTGCCGGTCGGCGCCCTCAACGCGCTGCGCCGGGAAGCCACCGAACAGCTCGAAGCCGCTCGCCGCGCCAGCCACCCGCGCCCACCGCGCGCCCTGCCGGCTGCCAACCCGGTGCCCTACCCGCAGGATGAACTGACCTACCTCGGCAACGTCTTCAACGCCCAGGCCCGCGCCTTCTACGAGAAGCACGGCGTCAAGCTGATCGAGGAAGCCTACGAGGCCGGCAACGAAAAAGGCATGGTCTCGCTGATGATCACCCGCCACTGCCTGCGCTACAGCTTCAACCTGTGCCCGAAGGAAGTGAAACACCTGAAGCCGGACCCGATGACGCTGATCAACGGCAGCGAAAAGCTGATCCTCAAGTTCGACTGCAAGGCCTGCGAAATGCACGTTGTCGGCAAGATGAAGAAGGGCGTCAAACTCAACCTCGGCACCATCCGTCCGGCATAATTCAAACATGCACCCGACCGCCTGCCCCTCCTGCCGCCAGCCGATGAGCAAGCACCGCTTCGCGCGCCTGCTGCATGGCGAAATCGTCCTCGACCTGTGCTTCCACTGCAATGGCATCTGGTTCGACGAATACGAAAGCGCCCAGATCACGCCTGGCGGCATCATCGAATTGTTCAAGCTGCTGCACGAACATCACGACGACCAGCGCCTGCCGCTGCGCGACCCGCTAGTCTGCCCGCGCTGCGCCGAACGCCTGCTGCACGGCCTCGACCTGGCCAAGCATGGCGGCCGCTTCAATTACCACCGCTGCCTGCAGCAGCACGGACGCTTCACCACCTTCGCCCAGTTCATGATCGAAAAGGGCTTCGTCCGCCAGCTCAACCCGGCCGAAATCGATGAACTGTCGGCCAAGGTCGGCATCATTCGCTGCATGGGCTGCGGCGCCCCGGTCGACATCCGCCGCGAGCATGCCTGCGGTCACTGCCGGGCCCCAATCAGCATCCTCGACCCGGGTGCCGTCGAACAGGCGCTGTCGCGCTTCCAGAGCGCCGAAGTCCGGCGCACCACGGCCGATGTCGAAGCCCTCGGCGACGCCATCGTGATGCAGGAGCGGGAAAGGTCACGCCGCCAGCGCGAGAAGCATGAGCCGGACAACGCCGGGATCATCGACACCATCGACCTGCTCTCGGCCGGCGCCGAATTCGTCTGGACCCTGATCCGGCGCTGAGCCGGATTGCAACAGGCAGACTGCGGCCGGCCGGGTTTTAGGCCGAATCGCCGGCCATCAGGGTGGCCGGACGCAATTCCACCTGCTGCCGGTCGCTGCCCAGCCAGACGACGCCGTCCTGGATCGTGCATTGCAGCTTCATGCCGCGTTCGGCCAGCGCCGCCAGGGCCTTGCCCTCCTCCGCCGCCAGCATCAGCACACGCAGGTTCTTCTGGCCCTTGAGCTTGTCGGCAGTCTGCTGCCACCAGATTTCGGCTGAACGGCCGCCGTAGGCGAGTACGCAGACCTGGCGGGAGCGATTGCAGGCCCGGCGGATGCTCTTCTCGTCGGGCAGGCCGACATCTATCCAGCGTTCGATGGAACCGGTGGCATCGAGATCTTGCAGGTCGGCCTCGTCCTCGGTCGACAGGCCGCGGCCGAAGGCCAGCGTTTCCGAGGCATTCAGCGCGAAAGCCAGCAGCCGGACCATCATCCGCTCGTCCGTCTCGCTCGGGTGCCGCGCCAGGGTCAGCGGATGTTCGGCGAAATAGCCGCGGTCGAGATCGGCCAGTTGCAGTTCGGCCTTGAAGATGGTGGATTTGAGTGCCATGCGGTAGCCGAAAAAAGCGGCGATTATCCCATGACGAGGCGGCCAAAGCCGGCTACGATGAAAAGCACCGCCTCTGGAGCAACCGCCATGCATCCATCCCGCCTCGCTCTCTGCCTGCTCGCCACCCTGCTGGCCGGGACGGCCGGCGCTGCCGACCCGCCAAAGCGCAAGTCGGGCCTGTGGGAGGTGCGCACGCAGATGTCGGGAATGCCGAGCCAGGGGCCGATGCAAATGTGCATCGATCAGGCGAGCGACAACCTCATGCACGACCGGAAGGACGGCAGCAAGCTGGCCGACTGTCCGGTCATGCAGGTGCAGCCCGGGGCCGGCAAGGTCACGGTGCATTCCGTCTGCCACCACAACGGCACGACAGCGACGACGGATGCCGTGATCACCGGCGATTTCGACAAGAGCTACCGCAACGACATGCTGACCCGCTTCAGCCCGCCGCAGAACGGCATGAAGGAAATGAAGATGGTCCAGGAAGCGCGCTGGCTGAGCCCGTGCAAGGAGGGACAGCGGCCGGGCGACATCATTCTGCCCGGCGTCGGCAAGATGAATATGGGGGACATGATGAACGATCCGCAAATTCGCGAGATGATGAAACGCCAGCAGCAGGGGCGCTGAACGGCGATTTATAATCAGCGTTTTCTTATATTGAGACGACCATGCGCCACTTGCTCCTCACCTGCACCCTCGCCCTGTGCAGCCTCTTCGCCCAGGCCGAAGTCATCGACATCGACAATGCCCAGCTGACCAAGCTGATGCAGGATGGCGTGCCGGTCGTCGACATCCGTCTGCAATCGGAATGGGAAGAAACCGGCATTGTCGCCGGCAGCAAGCTGCACACCTTCTTCGACGAACGCGGCCGCGCCGACCCAGCGGTCTGGCTGGAAAAAATCAAACCCTACGCCAAGCCGAACCAACCGGTCATCGTCATCTGCCGCACCGGCAACCGTACCAAGGCGGTCAGCCAGTTCCTCTCGCAGCAGGCTGGCTACGCCACCGTCTATAACGTCAAGGCCGGCATCAAGGGCTGGATTCGCGACAGTGGTCCGGTCGCTCCCGCCGCCCCGGTGCTTGCCGCCTGCCGCAACGCCAAGACTTGCTGAATCAGGCGGTCGCACGCCAGCGCTGCGCCAGTTGCCAACGCTGGCAGGGGCCGCGCCAGCCGGGTGAGACCCCGGACACAGTGGCCATCGAGACGGAAATAGTCAGCGGCCTGTGTGTCGGTGGCGGCTGGGATGGCGATGAGCGGCGCGCCCGCTCCGCATGCGGCCACTGGCAAATCTGGTCCGCCCTTGTCCGGCAGGAGCGCCCCGGGGATTAGCGCCCCCGTCGCCCGGCGTGGCCAATGAGCCGCTTTGGCCCAAGCCGCCTCCGGTAGAATGCGCGGTTTACCGGCTTTCCGGCGCCCGGCGCAGATGGCTGTCACTCCCACCGGAAACCGCCATGCCCACCAGTCCGCTCACCGATCTCCTGCAATCCGCCCTCACCGCCCGTCAGCCGCTCATTGAGCAACTTCAGGCCGAGGACACCAATGCCTACCGCCTGTTCAATGGCAGCAGCGAAGGCCTGCCCGGCCTGACCATCGACCGCTACGGCGACCTGTTGCTGGTGCAGACCTTCCATGCCGCCCTGGATGGTCACGACCGGCCGGAAATCGAAGCCTTCTACGCCGCCGCCCTGCCCGGCCTGGTCTGCATCTACAACGACCGCAGCCGCGCCAACTCGCGCGTCGTCAATCCGCTGCCGGCCGAGGTCCTGGCCGAAGCCCAGAAACCCCGCGAATTCCATGAACTGGGCCTGCGCTACTTGGTCCAGGGGCGCCATGCCGGACAAGACCCCTGGCTGTTTCTCGACATGCGCGCCGGCCGTCGCCGCGTCCTGCAGGAGGCCGCCGGCAAGTCGGTACTCAACCTGTTCGCCTATACCTGCGGCATCGGCATAGCTGCGGCCAAGGGCGGTGCGGCGCATGTGGTCAATGTCGATTTTGCCGAATCGAATCTCAAGGTCGGCAAGGACAACGCCCGCCTCAACGACCTGCCGATCCGCCTGCGCTTCGTCCATAGCGATGCCTTTGCCGCCATGCGCCAGCTGGCCGGCATCGGTCAGCCCGGCATGGTC
>PHCU01000065.1 GCA_002842345.1 Betaproteobacteria bacterium HGW-Betaproteobacteria-12
GCGCTTCGGCGACCTCCAGGGCAAGCATTTCGCGCTGTGGGGCCTGTCCTTCAAGCCGAACACCGACGACATGCGCGAAGCGCCGAGCCGCGAGCTGATTGACGACCTGTTCGCCGCCGGCGCCACGGTGACCGCCTACGACCCGGTAGCCATGCATGAGACGCAGCGTATCTATGCCAACGAGCCGCGCCTGTCGTATGCCGAGAACCCGATGGGCGCCCTCGAAGGGGCCGATGCCCTGCTCATCGCCACCGAATGGAAGGAATTCCGCAGTCCGGATTTCGACGCCATCAAGCAAAAGCTCAAGCAGCCGCTGATCTTCGACGGCCGCAATCTCTATGACCCGAAGTTCGTGCGTGGCATGGGCATCGAGTATTTCGCCATTGGACGCTGAGCCCATGCTGGAGAAGATTTCCCGTGTGCGCCTGCTGGTCGTCGGCGACGTCATGCTGGACCGCTACTGGTTCGGCGAGGTCAACCGCATCTCGCCGGAAGCCCCGGTGCCGGTGGTCAAGGTCGAGCGCCAGGAGGAACGTCTGGGCGGGGCCGCCAATGTCGCCCGCAATGCGGTGTCGCTGGGCGCCGTGACGGCATTGCTGTCGGTGGTCGGCGACGACGACGCCGGGCGCAGCCTGGCGCAGTTGCTGGAAGAGGGGCAGATCGATGCCGGGTTGCATGTCGATGCGGCACTCGACACCATCGTCAAGCTGCGCGTCATTGGTCGCCAGCAGCAATTGCTGCGCATCGATTTCGAAACGCCGCCGTCGCACGAAATCCTGCAGGCCAAGCTGGCCGATTTCGAGCGCCGGGTGGCCGATGCCGACGTGGTGGTCTTGTCCGATTACGGCAAGGGGGGGCTGACCCATATCGCCGAGATGATCCGCATCGCCCGCGCCGCCGACAAGCCCGTATTGGTCGATCCGAAGGGCGACGAGTGGGAGAAGTATGCCGGCGCCACGGTGATCACGCCCAATCGCGGCGAGCTCAAGCAGGTTGTCGGCGGCTGGAAAACGGAAGCGGAGCTGGCCGCCAAGGCCCAGCGCCTGCGCGGCGACCTGGGCCTGGAGGCATTGCTGGTGACGCGCAGCGAAGAGGGCATGACACTGTTTACCGATGGCGAGACCTACCATCAGGCGGCGCTGGCGCGGGAGGTGTTCGACGTCTCCGGTGCCGGCGATACCGTCATCGCCACGCTCGCCGTCATGGTTGCCGCCGGCGCCGACTGGGCCGAAGCCATCCGCGTCGCCAATATCGCCGCCGGCATCGTCGTCGGCAAGCTGGGAACGGCCGTTGTCACCCGTGAAGAAATCGCCCACGCCCTGTAAGGAATAGCCATGTATACAGTCGTTACCGGCGCTGCCGGGTTCATCGGTTCGAATATCGTCAAGGCGCTCAACGAGCGCGGCGTGACCCGGATCATCGCCGTCGACAACCTGAGCCGGGCCGACAAGTTCAAGAACCTGATCGATTGCGAGATCGTCGATTACATTGACAAGCAGGATTTCATCGAACGCATCCAGGCCGGTCATTTCGATGGCGACGTCGAGGCCATCTTCCATGAAGGGGCCTGCTCGGACACCATGGAGACCGATGGCCGCTACATGATGGAGAACAACTACCGTTACTCCAGCATCCTGCTCGACTGGTGCCAGGACCAGGACGTCCAGTTCCTCTACGCTTCCAGTGCTGCCACCTATGGCAGCACCAGCGTGTTCAAGGAGGAGCGCCAGTACGAGGGGCCGCTCAACGTCTATGGCTACTCCAAGTTCCTGTTCGACCAGATCGTCCGCCAGCGCCTGGCCAAGGATCCTTCGGCGCAGATCGTCGGCTTCCGCTACTTCAATGTCTATGGCCCGCGCGAGACGCACAAGGGGCGCATGGCCTCGGTCGCCTTCCACAACTACAACCAGTTCAAGGCCGACGGCAAGGTCAAGCTGTTCGAGGGTTCGCACGGCTACGAAAACGGCGGCCAGATGCGCGATTTCGTCTTCGTCGGCGACGTCGCCAAGGTCAATCTGTTCTTCCTCGATCATCCCGAGAAATCCGGCATCTTCAATCTCGGTTCCGGCAGGGCGCAGAGCTTCAACGACGTCGCCGTGGCTGCAGTGAATGGCTGTCGGAAGGCGAAAGACCAAATGCCACTCTCGCTCGATGACCTACGGGCACATGAATTGCTGGAATACATCGCTTTCCCCGAGGCCCTGAAGGGCAAGTACCAGGCCTTTACGCAAGCCGATCTGACCCGCTTGCGCGAAGCCGGCTACGAAGCGCCGATGGCCACGGTCGAGGAGGGCGTTTCCCAATATATCGAGTGGCTGCACAAGCATGTATAAAACCCTGCAGGATTTTGTCGGAAACACGCCGCTGGTTCGTCTGGTGCGCATCCCCGGCGCCGACAACGACCAGCGCGGCAACGTCATCCTGGCCAAGCTGGAAGGCAACAATCCGGCCGGTTCGGTCAAGGACCGTCCGGCGCTGTCGATGATCGTCCGTGCCGAAGCGCGTGGCGACATCAAGCCGGGCGACACGCTGATCGAAGCGACCTCTGGCAACACCGGCATCGCGTTGGCCATGGCCGCGGCCATCAAGGGCTACCGGATGATCCTGGTGATGCCCGAGAACCAGAGCATCGAGCGTCGCCAGAGCATGCGCGCCTACGGTGCCGAACTGGTGCTGACGCCGAAGGAAGGCGGCATGGAACTGGCCCGCGACGTCGCCGAGAAAATGCGCAACGAAGGCCAGGGCATCATCCTCGATCAGTTCGCCAACCCGGACAATCCGCTGGCGCATTACGAAGGTACCGGCCCGGAAATCTGGCGCGATACCGAGGGCAGGATCACCCATTTCGTGTCCAGCATGGGCACCACCGGCACCATCATGGGCACTAGCCGCTTCCTCAAGGAAGTCAATCCGGCGATCCAGATCATCGGCTGCCAGCCGGAAGAGGGCAGCCAGATTCCCGGCATCCGCAAATGGCCGGAAGCCTATCTGCCGAAAATCTACGACAACACCAATGTCGACCGCATCGAGTATGTCAGCCAGGCCGAGGCCGAAATGATGACCCGTCGGCTGGCCGTGGAAGAGGGTATCTTCGCCGGCATTTCCTCGGGCGGCGGTGTTGCCGTGGCGCTGCGTCTGGCCCAGCAGCTGGAGAATGCGGTGATCGTCAGCATCATCTGCGACCGAGGCGACCGCTACCTGTCGACCGGCGTGTTCCCGGCATGAAACCGGTCCTCGTCTTCGACATCGAGACCATTCCCGACGTCGCCGGCCTGCGCCGGCTCAACGACCTGCCCGGCGAACTGTCGGACGCCGAAGTCGCCGAACTGGCCTTCCAGCAGCGCCGGGCGAAGACCGGCAACGATTTCCTGCAACTGCACCTGCAGCGCGTTGTCAGCATTTCCTGTGCCCTGCGCACCGGCGAAGGCTTCAAGGTCTGGTCGCTGGCCGAGCCGGAACTCGACGAAGGTGCCATCATCCAGCGCTTCTTCGACGGCATCGAGAAATTCACGCCGCAGATCGTTTCCTGGAACGGCGGCGGCTTCGACCTGCCGGTGCTGCACTATCGCGGCATGCTGCACGGCGTCTCGGCACCGCGCTACTGGGATCTCGGCGATGGCGACTACGCCGACAGCCGCGATTTCAAGTGGAACAACTACATTAGCCGCTACCACACCCGCCACCTCGATCTGATGGACCTGCTGGCCCTGTACAACGCCCGCGCCAATGCGCCACTCGACGATCTGGCCAAGCTGTTCGGCTTTCCCGGCAAGCTCGGCATGGACGGCAGCAAGGTCTGGGAGGCCTGGCAGGCCGGGCAGGCGGCCGACATCCGCGACTACTGCGAGACCGACGTGGTCAATACCTATCTGGTCTATAACCGTTTCCGTCGCCTGCGCGGCGAACTGACGGCGGACGAGGAGGCGAGCGAGATCGAATTCATCAAGGCCCAACTGGGCCGGGTCGACGCCCCGCACTGGCGTGAGTTTCTCGCTGCCTGGCACTGACTGCGGCGGTATAATCGTCTTTTTTCAAACCAGAAACAGAGAGATAACAATGGCACTGAACAACGTTCCCTCCGGCAAATCCCTCCCCAACGATTTCAACGTCATCATCGAGATCACGGCGCACTCCGATCCGGTCAAGTACGAAGTCGACAAGGAAAGCGGTGCGATTTTCGTTGATCGTTTCATGTCCACCTCCATGCACTATCCCTGCAATTACGGCTACATCCCGCACACCATCGCCGGCGACGGCGATCCGGTCGACGTGCTGGTGGTCAGCCCATTCCCGCTGCCGCCGGGTGTCGTCGTGCGCTGCCGTCCGATCGGCATGCTGGCCATGACCGACGAGGCCGGCGAGGATGCCAAGTTGCTCGCCGTGCCGGTCGACAAGCTGACCCCGATGTACCGCAACGTGCAGACGCATGCCGACATGCCGACGCTGCTGCTCGACCAGATCTCCCACTTCTTCGAGCACTACAAGGATCTCGAGCCGGGCAAGTTCGTCAAGGTGGTCGGCTGGCGCGGTCCGGAAGAGGCCAAGAAGGAAATCGAAGCCGGCGTCAGGACGTACAACGACGCGAAAGACAAGCCGAACTACTGAGTTCCATGTTGCGTATCGCCGTTGCCCAGTTCAACGCCACCGTCGGTGACCTGACGGGCAACGTCGAACGCATCCTGAACTGCGCCGCCGAAGCGAAAGCGCGCGGCGCGCAGGTCTTGCTGACGCCGGAGTTGGCCCTGTGCGGCTATCCGCCGGAAGACCTGCTGCTGCGTCCGGATTTCTACCGCGCCTGCGATCGGGCGCTCGATGAACTGGCTAGCCGGGCCGACGGTCTGGTCCTGGTTGTCGGCCATCCGGATGAGTACGCTGGCTGCTGCTATAACGCAGCCAGCGTCATCGAACAGGGTCGGCGGCGGGCGGTCTATCGCAAGCGCCGTCTGCCCAACTACGATGTTTTCGACGAGCGGCGCTACTTCGAGCCCGGCAGTGACACCTGTGTCGTCACGCTCGGTGGCGTGCGCTGCGGCATCAACATCTGTGCCGATATCTGGGAGCCGGGCGCCTTCGAGGCGGCACATGCCGCCGGCGCCGAGCTGATGCTGGTCCTCAATGCCTCGCCCTGCCATCTGGAAAAGCAGCAGGAGCGGACGCGGGTGCTCGGCGAGCGGATCGCCGCCACAGGCATTCCCGCCATCTATTGCAATCTGGTCGGCGGCCAGGACGAACTGGTCTTCGATGGGGCCTCCTTCGCGCTCGATGCCGACCGGCAGTTGTGCATGCGCCTGCCGCAATTCGAAGAGGCACTTGGTCTCGTCGAGTTCACTGCCGGCCGCTTGAGCTCCCCCGATCTGGCCGGCGAACTGTCGCTCGAGGCCGAGGCCTATCGCGCCCTGGTCCTCGGCGTGCGGGACTACATCGGCAAGAGTGGCTTCCCCGGTGTCATCATCGGTCTGTCCGGCGGCATCGATTCGGCGCTGACGCTGTGCGTTGCCGTCGATGCGCTCGGGGCCGGCAAGGTGCGGGCGGTGATGATGCCGTCGCCGTACACCGCCCAGATGAGTCTCGACGACTCGCGCGAGATGGTCCGACTGCTCGGCGTGCGCTACGACGAGATTGCCATCGAGCCGGCGATGAGCACCTACGCGGCGATGCTCGAGCCGCTGTTCGCCGGCCTACCTGCCGACACCACCGAAGAGAACATCCAGGCGCGCATCCGCGGCAACCTGCTTATGGCCTTGTCCAACAAGACCGGCGCCCTGGTCCTGACCACCGGCAACAAGTCGGAAATGGCTGTTGGCTACTGCACCCTGTACGGCGACATGGCCGGCGGCTTCGCGGTGATCAAGGATGTCTACAAGACGCTGGTCTATCGCCTGTCGCGCTATCGCAATACGATCTCGGCGGTCATTCCTGAGAACATCATCGTCCGCCCGCCCTCGGCCGAACTGAAACCTGGCCAGGTCGACCAGGATTCGCTGCCCGAATACGAGGTGCTCGATGCCATTGTCCGCGCCTACATGGAAGAGGATCGCAGCCCGCGCGAGATCATCGCCGCCGGCCTGCCGGAAGCGGCGGTGCGGCGCGTCGTGCGTCTGCTGCGCATCGCCGAGTACAAGCGCCGCCAGGCGCCGGTCGGCATTCGCATCACGCCGCGCGGTTTTGGCAAGGATTGGCGTTATCCTATTACCAATCGCTACAGCGACGAATTTTAAGAACCGCAACCGAGAAAGCTGACAATGAAAAAAATCGAAGCCATCATCAAGCCCTTCAAGCTCGACGAAGTCCGCGAGGCGCTGTCGGAAGTCGGTATTACCGGTCTGACGGTCACCGAGGTCAAGGGTTTCGGCCGCCAGAAGGGGCACACCGAGCTGTATCGCGGGGCCGAATATGTCGTCGACTTCCTGCCCAAGATCAAGATCGAGATCGTCGTCAATGGCGAGCATGTCGATGCGGCCATTGATGCCATCGTCAAGGCCGCCCGTACCGGCAAGATCGGTGACGGTAAGATCTTCGTCACCTCGGTCGAGCAGGTGGTGCGCATTCGCACCGGCGAAACCAACGAAGCGGCCATCTGACGGCCGGGGGAGCAGGCCATGGAACAGGAACAGCCGACTGCTGCTGATATCGCCGCCTGGCGGGAACAGCTAAAGAGTCTGCTTGGCAGCGATGCGAATCATTATCCGAGCCGGCTCGATGCCAGCTTCCCGCGCATAATCGGCAAGATCGTCAGCCTGTGGGGCAAGCCCGATCTGGATGCCTATCTCAATGGACTGATGGTCTCTGACCGTCCCGGCCGCCAGGGTTTCCCCAGCGACGTGGCAATGGAGCTTTTCCACCTGTCCAACATCCATTCCAGCCTGGGTCTGTCCGACGTGGCCAGCGGCACCGGCTGGGCTGGTATTCAGGATGCCGAGGTGTTTCGCAAGGCGCTGAAGAAGGACACCGGCTAGGTTGCGAAACGGTGTCGGCGAGGGCTGGGCGGCTTAGGCCGCCCTTTGCTTTTTCGCGGCGCGCAGCAGCACCATCAACGCCCCTTCGCCGCCATCGTGCGGCCTGGCCTGACAGTAGGCGAGCACCTCATCGCGCTGGGCCAGCCAGCCGCGGACCAGCTGGCGCAGGATCGAGGTCTTCTGCGGCGAGCGCAGACCCTTGCCATGCACCACGCGCACGCAGCGCCGGCCCTGCTGCAGGGCTTCAGCCAGGAAGGCGGCGAGCAGCTGCCGCGCCTCGTCGCGGTTGAGGCCGTGCAGGTCGATCTCGTCCTGAATCACCCAGCGGCCGCGGCGCAGGTCGCGCAGTACGCTGCTGGCGAGGCCAGTACGCAGGTAATGCGGCTCGTCACCACCTTCCAGGCGGTCCTGCAGGCCGATGGCGCCATGCAGGCTTTCGTGCAGGGCCGCCCGCTCGTCGGCCAGGTGTTGCAGCGGCCGTGGCGGCGGCAGTGGCCCGTGACGCTGGATGCGCCCCGAATCAGGCAGCGGCCGGGCATCGGCCACGGCCGCGCGAAAGGCGGCCAGGTCGTCCGGGTCGATCACCGCGCGTTGGCTCCTCAGGCCAGCTGATCGAGGAAGCGCTCGGCGTCGAGCGCGGCCATGCAGCCGGTGCCGGCCGAGATACAGGCCTGCTTGTAGATCTGGTCGGCGACGTCGCCGGCGGCGAAAACCCCGGGGATACTGGTCTGCGTCGCATTGCCGTTGCGGCCGCAGTTGGTGATCAGGTAGCCCCCGTCCATTTCCAGCTGGCCGGCGAAAATGTCGGTGTTCGGCTTGTGGCCGATGGCGATGAAGACGCCGTGCACGTCGATCTCACGGGTTGCGCCATCCTGCGTCCCCTTGACGCGCAGGCCGGTGACGCCGGAGTCGTCGCCGAGGATCTCATCGAGCGTGTGGTTGTAGAGAATGCTGATCTTGCCAGCCTTCTCCTTCTCGAACAGCTTGTCCTGCATGATCTTTTCGGCACGGAACTTGTCGCGGCGATGGATCAGCGTGACGTGGCTGGTGATGTTGGCCAGGTACAGCGCCTCTTCAACCGCCGTGTCGCCGCCGCCGACGACGGCGACCGGCTTGTTGCGGTAGAAGAAGCCATCGCAGGTGGCGCAGGCGGAGACGCCCTTGCCGGCGAATTTTTCTTCCGAGGGCAGGCCGAGGTACTGGGCCGAGGCGCCGGTGGCGATGATCAGCGCGTCGCAGGTGTAGGTGCCGGCATCGCCGATCAGGGTAAATGGCCGTTCGGTGACTTTGGCGGTGTGAATCTGGTCGAAGATGATTTCGGTCTCGAAGCGCCGGGCATGGGCTTCGAAGCGGGCCATCAGCTCGGGACCCTGGACGCCGTCGGCGTCGGCTGGCCAGTTGTCGACATCGGTCGTCGTCATCAGCTGGCCGCCCTGGGCGAGCCCGGTGATCAGCACCGGCTTCAGGTTGGCGCGGGCGGCGTAGACCGCGGCGGTATAGCCGGCCGGGCCGGAACCGAGGATGATGAGGGGGCTGTGGCGGGACGATGCGGACATGGCGTTCCTCTTGGTTGATTGAGGGAAAAATTATAGCCTTCTCTTGGTGCCGGGTTTTTCCGCGTTTCTGCTCCGTATGCGAAAGCAGTTTATAATCGTCCCCTAACCCTATGAACGGAAAATGATTTATGCCATCTAACCAATGCGGCTTAAGCCTGGTTGTGCTGCGCAATGTGCCGCTCTTTTCCGGGCTGAGCGAATCCGAACTGGAGAAGTTGTCGAAGGTTTGCGGACGGCGGCGCGTCGAGCGCGGGGCATTCGTCGTCCGCGCGGCGGAAATGACGGACTCCTTGTATATCCTGCTCACCGGGCGCGCCAAGGTGACCAATACTGACGAGGAAGGGCGCGAAATCATTCTCGCCTGGCTCGGGCCGGGCGAATTTTTCGGCGAGATGGGCCTGATCGACGGCAGTCCGCGCTCGGCCAACGTCGTCGCCAGCGAGGCCTGCGAGTTGCTGCTGTTGAGCAAGGAAGCCTTCCAGCGCTGCCTGCAGGACAATTTCCTGGTCGCCCAGAAGCTGATGCAGATCCTCGTCCGCCGCCTGCGCGAAGCCGATCGCAAGATCGAGAGCCTGGCGTTGCTCGACGTCTATGGCCGGGTTGCCCGGCTGCTGCTCGACATGTCGGTGGAGGAGAATGGCCGGCGCATAGTCAAGAAGAAGATTTCCAAGCAGGATATGGCACGGATGATCGGCGCCTCGCGCGAAATGGTCAGCAAGGTGATGCGCGATCTCGAACTGAGCGGCTATATCGCCACGGAGAACGATCTGGTGGTGATTCTGGGTTCATGAAGAAGATGGCGGGAAGAACCATGGATCGGGGTGCAGCCAGCCCCTTGCCGGACAAGATCGGTACCTTGCTGCAGGAATCGCGCTGGCTCGGCGTCGGCGCCGTCGCCCTGTTCCTGATCATGGCCCTGTGGGGCTTTCATCGCGATGACCCGGGCTGGTCGCATTCGGTGGTGACGCAGAGCCTGCACAATCCGGCCGGCCGTGCCGGCGCCTGGGTCGCCGACCTGATGCTCTATGTCTTCGGCCTTTCCGCCTGGTGGTGGGTGGTGCTGCTCGGCATGTCGGTGTGGTGGGGTTTCCGCCGGCTCAAGGCCGGGCCGGCGCCCGACCGCCGCCCGCTGTTCATCGCCCTGGCCGGCTTCATCTTCCTGCTGGTGGCCAGTTCGGCACTGGAAGCACTGCGTTTTTATTCCCTGCCGGCGGAATTGCCGCTCAGTCCGGGCGGTGTGCTCGGCATCGAAGTCAGCGGCCTGCTCGCCGAGCAGCTGGGCTACACCGGCTCGACGCTGTTCCTGCTGCTGGCCATGGCGGCCGGTTGGAGCATCTTCTCCGGCATGTCCTGGCTGTGGGCCTTCGAGCGCCTGGGCTTCCTGCTCGAGTCGCTGGTCGGCTTCGTCATCGGCCGCATCGAGGCCTGGCGCGACCGGCGCATCGGTCGCGAGGTGGCGCAGCAGCGTGAAGTGGTTGTCGAGGAGGAAAAACGCCGCGTCGAGCTGCACGAGCCGATCGTCATCGAGGCGCCGGCGCCGGTCGAAGTGCCGATGTCGAAGAAGGCCGAGAAGCGCGTCGAACGCGAGAAACAGTCGCTGCTCTTCCCCGAGGCCATCGTTGGCGGCCGCTTGCCGCCGCTGCATCTGCTCGATCCGGCGCCGCCGGCGACCGAGACGGTCGGTGCCGAAACCCTGGAATACACCTCGCGCCTGATCGAACGGAAGCTGGCCGACTTCGGTGTCCAGGTCAAGGTGTTGGCGGCGATGCCCGGGCCGGTGATCACCCGCTACGAAATCGAGCCGGCGGTCGGCGTCAAGGGCGCCCAGATCGTCAATCTGGCGCGCGATCTGGCCCGCGCCCTGGCCATGGTCTCGATCCGCGTCGTCGAGACGGTGCCCGGCAAGTCGTGCATGGCGCTCGAACTGCCGAACCCCAAGCGGCAGACGGTGAAGCTGTCGGAGATCATCTCCAGTAAACCGTACAACGACATGAGCAGTCCGCTGACCGTGTGTCTGGGCAAGGACATCGGCGGCCTGCCGGTGGTCGCCGACCTGGCCAAGACGCCGCACCTGCTGGTCGCCGGTACCACCGGCTCGGGCAAGTCGGTCGGCGTCAATGCGATGATCCTGTCGATGCTGTACAAGGCCGAGCCGGATCAGGTGCGCCTGATCATGGTCGATCCGAAGATGCTCGAACTGTCCATCTACGAAGGCATTCCGCACCTGCTGGCGCCGGTCGTCACGGACATGAAGCAGGCGGCCAACGCGCTGCACTGGTGTGTCACCGAGATGGAAAAGCGCTACAAGCTGATGTCGGCCATGGGCGTGCGCAACATCGCCGGTCTCAATACCAAGATCCGCGATGCCGAAAAGCGTGGCGAACACATTCCGAACCCGCTGACCCTGACGCCGGAAACGCCGGAACCGCTGAAGACCATGCCGTTCATTGTCGTCATCATCGACGAGCTGGCTGACCTGATGATGGTGGTCGGCAAGAAGGTCGAGGAACAGATCGCCCGCCTGGCGCAGAAGGCCCGGGCTTCCGGCATCCACCTGGTGCTGGCGACGCAGCGCCCGTCCGTCGATGTGATCACCGGCCTGATCAAGGCCAACATCCCGACCCGCCTGTCCTTCCAGGTCTCGAGCAAGATCGACTCGCGCACCATCCTCGACCAGATGGGCGCCGAAGCCCTGCTCGGCCAGGGCGACATGCTCTACCTGGCACCGGGTACCGGCTACCCGACCCGCGTCCACGGCGCCTTCGTGTCCGACGACGAGGTGCATCGCGTCGTCGAGCACCTCAAGGCCACCGGCGCGCCGGAATACGTCGAGGACATCCTGAACGGTGCCGGCAGCGATGACGACGAGGGCGGCGCGGCCGATGGCGACGCTGGCGGCGATGCCGAGAGCGACCCGCTCTACGACCAGGCCGTCGATATCGTGCTGAAGAACCGCCGGGCCTCGATCTCGCTGGTCCAGCGCCACCTGCGCATCGGCTACAACCGCTCGGCGCGGCTGATCGAGGCGATGGAGAAGGCCGGGCTGGTTTCGGCCATGGACGGTCGCGGCGGCCGCGAAGTGCTGGCCCGCAAGGAAGCCGAATGAAATCACTGTTGAAATTGGGCTGTTCCCTGCTGTTGGCGGCTTTGCCGTTGCTGGCCGAGGCCGGGGCGGTCGACCGCCTGCACCAGTTCATGGCCGGAACCAAGACGCTGAAGGCCGAGTTTTCCCAGGTGGTCATCGCCAAGGGCGGGCGCAAGCCGCAGGAGTCGTCCGGCGTCTTGGCCATTTCGCGGCCGGGCAAGTTGCGCTGGGATATCCGCAAACCCTATGCGCAACTGGTGGTCAGCGATGGCGAGAAAGTCTGGATTCACGACAGCGAACTGCAACAGGTGACGATCCGCAAGGTCGGTCAGGCCATCGGCGGCTCGCCGGCGGCCCTGCTCTCCGGCAGCAACGATCTGGAGCGCAATTTCACGCTCAGCGAAGGCGGCGAGCGTGAGGGTATGCTCTGGGTCGATGCCGTGCCGAAATCCGGCGACAGCGGCTTCGAGCGCGTGCGCATCGGCTTTGTCGGCAATGACCTGAAGGCGATGGAACTGCAGGACAGTTTCGGCCAGACCACGCTGATCCGCTTCTCGGCGCTCGAGCGCAATCCGGTGTTGCCGCCGGCGACCTTCCGTTTCGTGCCGCCGGCCGGCGTCGACGTGGTCGGCGAATAGCCGCCAGCCGTTTGCTTCAGCGTGCGCCGGTGCCGTTCAGGGCCGGCGCGTCCGCCGCCTGCAGGGCGGCCATGATGGTGCCGAACTTGGCTTCCGTCTCAGCCAGTTCGTTTCTCGCCTCGGAGCCGGCGACGATGCCGGCGCCAGCCTGCAGGATGGCCGACCTGCCGTCGATCAGGGCCGAACGCAGGGCGACGGAAAACTCGCCATTGCCCTGCTGATCGAGACAGCCGATGCCGCCGCTGTACCAGGCGTCGCGCTGCTCGCCATGGGCGAGCAGCCAGTCGCGGGCGGTGGCGCCCGGGTAACCGCCGACGGCCGGCGTCGGATGCAGGGCGTCTACCAGTTCGAACAGCGTCGTCGCCGGTAAGGCCCGGGCGGTGATCCGGCTGCGCAGGTGGCTCAGCCGGCCGGCCGGATGTTCCCGCGCCGTGTCGGCCTGCGGCGCTTCGACGCACAGCGGGGCGAGGGCGTCGCACACGGCGCGGACCACCAGCGATTGTTCATGCGAATTCTTGTCGCCGGCCAGGTCAGGCGACTCCGGCCAGGCCGTGCCGGCCAGCGCGTCGGCATCGATTTGCCGGCCGACAAGGCGGACCAGGCGTTCCGGCGTGGCGCCGAGAAAGGTCTGGCGGCCGTTGCCGGCGGCGAAGATCAGGCTGTCCGCTTGCTGTTCCAGCAGTTGCCCGAGGATGGCCGCCGGCGAGAAATCGTCCACGGCCGTAATCCGGCGGCTGCGACTGAGCACCAGTTTGTCGATGCGGCCGCCGGCAATGGCCTGCAGGGCCAGGTTGCAGCGGGCGAGCCAGGCTCTGGCGCCGAGCGGTTCCGGAGCTTGCGGCAGTAGCGACGGATAGCGGAAGGCCGGAGTGCGCGGCAGGGCGGCCAGCCAATATCGCCACTCGTCGATCGCCTGGTGCGCGCGGCCGGCCGGGATGCTCAGGGTCGCCGAGCAGAGGCCGCGCAGGCTTTCCAGCGTGATCGCCGGGATGATCAGCTGGGCGTTGGGCAGCGGCGTATCGCCGTCCGGGGCGAAGGCGAAGCCGGCGAAAGCCAGAGTTCGCCCTTCGTGGCGCCAGGCCTGGCGGATGCCGGCGAAGGCGTTGTCGAGAGCAGCGAAGCGATGCGTGCCGCAACTGGTGAGCTGCAGCGCATGGCCGATGCCCAGACGGAATTCGCCCTTGTTCGGCCGGGCCCGGTAGCAGAAGGCGACACCATGGCCGATCAGCTCCAGCCAGTCGCGTTGGCCATGGCCGAGCGCCAGGTGCAGGCTGAGCGGCGCCGCCGCCGGAGCGCCGGCCGCCAGCCGCTGCAGCCGTGCCGCCAGTTCGGGGGCGGCCAGCAGGCGCTGCAGCGTGGCGATCATGGCGCGACCCCGGCGACGATCTGGCGTAGCGCCAGCCGATCGAGCTTGCCGCCGGCATTGCGCGGCAGGCGGTCGAGGCGGGTGAGGCGGCGGGGCAGGGCGGCGCTGGGCAAATGCTGGCGGGCATGGGCCTGCAGTTCGGGACTCGACTTCCTGCGGATGGATGTTGCGGCCGCCGCTGATCAGCATGTCGTCGGCGCGCCCGCTGATGGTCAGGCGCCCGGCTGCATCGAGCCGGCCGAGATCGCCGCTGGTCAGCCAGCCATCGGGGTCGAGGCCGCCGCCGTCGGCATAGCCGCGCATCAACTGCCGGCCGTGCAGGCGCAGGCGGCCGTCGGCAGCGACGGCGATGACCATGCCCGGCAGCGGCCGGCCGACCAGCCCGTCATGCCAGGGGCCATCGGCCGGGCCATGGACGGCGACCAGGGCGGCCGTTTCGCTCATCCCGTAGCTCGGCCACAGCGGCCAGCCGGCCTGGCTGGCGCGTTCGTGGAGCGGGCGCGACAGGGCGGCGCCGCCGATCAGCGCGACGCGCAGGCTGGCCGGCGGGCGGACGCCGGCATTGAGCAGGGCGGCCAGCATCGCCGGCACCAACGAGATGTGGGTGACCGGATAGCGGGCCAGGTCGTCGGCCACCGTCGGCGTCTGGAAGCCATCGTGCAGCAACTGGGCGGCACCTGCCCGGGCGCAGCGCCAGAGGATGGCCTGGCCGCCGATGTGATAGAGCGGCAGGCAGTTCAGCCAGAGGTCGTCGGCGCTCAGGCCGAGCCGGGCATTCGCCGCGTCGGCTGCGGCAGTGAGCTGGCGGGCGCCGAGGAGGACGGCACGCGGCCGGCCTTCGCTGCCGCTGGTCGAGATGATCAGCGCCACATCGTCGGTGCAGTCGCCCGGGGCCAGCCGGCGCTCCGGCGCCTGTGGCCAGAAGGGGCGGCCGGCCAGACTGCTGGCCCAGGCGTGGCGGGCCAGCGTCAGGCTGTCGCCGCTGCAGGTCAGCGGTGTCCGCGCGGCGCCAAGGCCGGCGGCCAGATGCACGACCTCATCCCACAGGGTGGCATGCGACCACTGGCGCTCGCCGCAACGCATGGCCGCGGCCTGCGGCCAGCGGCGGGCCGCCTGGTGCAGGTGCTGGGCAAGGGTGAGGGCGGTGGTCATGGCGTCGGCGATATCCGGGAGTCGTTCCGCTGAGCGGCAGAGGGCGGCTGGCTGCGGTGAAGGAAATTATACGGAGGCATATGCCGGGGCAATCGTAGGCAGATCAAGATTTCCGCGTTTCAGGCAGGACAGGCGGCGCGCCTGGCGGTACCATTAATCCATGGATAACCGTTACTTGCCCTGCCGGAGAACTGTTTCGTGAGCGAATCGCTAGACCTGATCAAGGCCATCCGCAGCGGTCATCTCGATGCCGTCCGCGCCGCGCTTGACGCCGGTGTGCCGCCGGAACTGGCGGATGGCCAGGGTGATCCCGGCTTGCCGATGGGTATCGCCTGTTTCATGGGGTTCGTCGACATCGTCCGGGAACTGGCGGCGCGCGGGGCGCGCGTCAATCTACCCGACAACCGGTTGCCGACGTCGCCGCTGAGCATGGCCTTGCGCGGCCACCGGACGGAAGTGGTGCGGGCGCTGATCGAACTCGGGGCCGACCTGCCGGACGGCATGGCCACCGGGCTGAGCGAGCAGGAAGTGCTGGTGGCGCAGTGGCAGGCCTGTCGCGCCAGCGAGGCGGCAAAGGCGGCGAGCGAACAGCCGCTGATCGAGGAAATCGACATGATCGGCTGTTTCGGCACCGATACCCAGGTGCTCGAGGCCGATGTCCTGCGCGCGGCGCAGGAGCGCCGTTCCTGAGCGGCTCAGCCGGGCAGCGGCGCCGGTAGCAGCGGCACCAGGCCGGTCTTCACATAGTTTTCGCAGCGCTCGATGTACTCGCGCGTGCTTTTCGGCATCGGCGTGCGGGCGCGGGTGATGTAGAACACCAGGTCGCGGCCGTTGCGGATCAGTTGCAGGCCGTCGGAAATGTTGTGCATCGGCGGCACGCCATCCACCGCCACCGGGTGCGGGGCGTAGTTGGCCAGGCGCTCGCCGGCGGTGACCAGTTCCGACCAGACGTCGAAGATGTCGGGATCGGTGCGCAGGGTTTCGGTCTTGGTCCGGGCGGCGCGGGCGAAATCACGAATCGCCGCTTCGCTGTCGGCGAAGGCGGGAATGCTGGCGAAACAGGCGACCATGGCATCGGCGATCCGGTCGATGTCGCGCAGGGTCTGCCCCATCTTGATATAGCGGCTCTCGTAGAAATCCTCGACCGGGATCGAGAAGGCGCGGAAGGGTTCGCCCCAGAGTTCGTCGATACCTTCCTCGCCGCTGCGGTGCAGCACGAAGTGCCCGAGCTCCATGGCTTCCAGCAGGCAGTGGCCGCATTCGCGCATCAGCGCGTCGTCGCTGCGAATCTCGACGCCCTCGCCCTGCAGTTCGACCAGCTTGCGAAAAATGTCGGTGGCGCGATTGAACAGGGCCCCGGCGAGCATTGCCGCCTTGACCCGTCGACGTCCGGGATCGGTCTCGGCTTCGTAGGCTTGCCGCGCTTCGGCCAGCCGGGTGCCGGGAATATTCAGGCCATGCTCGGTGTGGTTGAACAGGCGCCGGGTCAGCGCCTCGATCAGGCGTTTCTTGGCGTCCAGCGAATCAGCCGGGACCGGGTAGGTCTTGATCCAGTAACCGTCGTAGTAAACGCGCTCCAGCCCGTCGATGATGCGTCGGGTTCCTTCGGGCGGTTTGGCGTCGTTAGATACGCTCGGATCAAGTCGATGAACAGGCTGCATTGACTGCCTATCTGGGTACACAGACGACTAGTCTGCAGCAATTATTGTGCTTTGCAACAAAGAAATTGTGTCCGCACTGACTTTTGCCGCCGACTATCTTTTTGGCATGTATGACCGAGGCCTTGTCCGGCTGGCGCCATCCCGTTTCCGGGATGACGCAGCGGATGTTGGCGCGGGCCGTTTATTCCTTGATCGCCTCAATGGCGATGTCGATGGTCACTTCATCGCCGACGTAGGGGGCGTTCTTGCCCATGTTGAAGTCGGTGCGCTTGACCGTGGTCCGGGCATTGGCGCCGATAGCGTCCTTCTTGACCATCGGGTGCGGCATGGCGTGGAAGGAGCTGACGGTCAGCGTCACCGGCTTGGTGACGCCCTTCAGCGTCAGGTTGCCCTCGACGGTGGCCGGCTTGTCGCCGTTGAAGGTGACCTTGGTGGACTTGAAGCTGGCCGTCGGGTACTTGCCGGTGTCAAGGTAGTCCTCGCCCTGGATGTGTTCGTTGAACGTGTCGGAACCGGTGCTGACCGACTTGGTGTCGATGACGATATCCACCGAGCCGGTGCGGGCGGCCTTGTCGAGCACGATCTTGCCGCTGGTCTTGTCGAAGCGGCTGAGCTGCAGCGAGTAGCCGAGGTGGTTGTAGGAGAAGCGCGGGAAGGTGTGGTTGGGTTCGACGGCGAAGGTTTCCGGGGCGGCCAGCGCCGGGGCGGCGATGGCGGCGGCGAGGACGAGGGCGGTCGAGAGTTTGCGGAATTTTTGCATGGGGGAGTTCTCCTGAAGGGGTGGGGGATTACTTGCTGACTGCGGTGATGCGGAACTTGATCTGGACTTCGTTGGCGACGGTGTCGAACTTGGCCCAGGCGCCTTCGCCGACGGCGAAATCGGCGCGGCGGATGGTGAAACTGCCGTCGAAGACGCCGCTCTTGCCATTGGCGCTGAAGGTGGCGGGGACGACGACCTCCTGGGTCTTGCCCTTGATGCTCAACTGGCCGCTGACTTCGTAGCGGTTGCCGCCGAGCGGCTTGACGCTGCCGGAGACGAAACGGGCGCTGGGAAACAGCTTGGTGTTGAACCACTGCTTGCCGGCGACTTCCTCGTCGCCTTCCGGGGCGCCGGTGTCGACACTGGCCAGATCGACGTCGAAGCTGGCCTTGCCGGCCGTCGGCTTGGCCGGATCGAAGCTGAACTGGCCGGTGAATTTCTTGAAGTGGCCGTCCACCGCGACGCCCATCTGCTTGTAGACGAAGGCGACGCTGCTCTTGTCGGCCTGCACCTGGTTGTATTCGACGGCCTGGGCGGACAGGGAAGCAGTCAGGGCGAGGGCGAGGGCTAAGCGTTTCATGTCAGTTCTCCTTGGATTGCCGGGGCAACATGCGGGTCAGGATGTCGTCCTTGTCGATGAAGTGATGTTTCAAGGCGGCGCCGACGTGGCCGACGATGACCGCGGCGAATAGCAGGTTGAGGCTCATATGGACGGTCTGCAGCAGGTCGCCGACCTCCTTGTTCTTTTCCAGCAGGTCGGGAATCGGCAGCACGCCGAACCAGACGGTCTGGAAGCCCTTGGCCGAACTCATCAGCCAGCCGGAGATCGGGATCACCAGCATCAGGCCGTAGAGCGCCAGGTGTCCGGCGTGGGCGGCGAGTTGCAGCGGCTTCGGCATGCTGTCCGGCAGCGGCGGCGGCGGATGGCCGGCGCGCCAGGTCAGGCGGAAGAGCAGCAGCAGGAAGACGGTGACGCCGGCCCACTTGTGCCAGGAATAGAGCTTCAGCTTGTCCGGCGACAGCGGCAGATCCTGCATGTAGGTGCCGAGGGCGAGCAGGCCGAAGATCAGGATCGCCATCAGCCAGTGTACGGCGATGGCGGTTGATGTATAGCGATGGGTCATGCGCGGCCTCCGGTCTGGGGCGTGAAGGAATAGGCGTCCATGGCGATCACGTAGTCGTCGATGCCGGCGTGCCAGCGGCGGGCGCTGGCCCCGTCGCCGGCAGCACCCAGTGCGACAAACAAGGGCAGTAAATGTTCATCGCTCGGATGCGCCTGCACGGCGCCGGGCGCCTGGTGCCGGTAGTCGAGCAGGGCCGGCAGGTCGTTGGCGGCCAGGTGTGCGGCCAGCCAGTCGGGGAATTCGCGGACATAGGCCGGTGCCTGGCCACCGGCCAGGTGGGCGCGCTGGAAGTCGCGCAGGTTGTGCGTGACGTTGCCCGAGGCGACGATCAGGAAGCCGCGCTCGACCAGTGGCGCCAGGGCGCGGCCGAGCAGCCAGGCCTGGTGTACGCCGCCCTGGCTCTGGATGGACAGCGGCACCACCGGCACCTCGGCATCGGGGAACATCAGGCGCAGGGGCACCCAGGCGCCATGGTCGAGACCGCGCCGGTCGTCTTCGCGGACCGCCAGGCCGCTGGCGGCGAGCGTGGCGACAACTTCGTCGGCGGCCTCGCGGCAACCGCTGGCCGGGTAGCGCAGGCGATACAGCTCCTCCGGGAAGCCGCTGAAGTCGTGGATGGTTTCCAGGCGATCGGCGGTGCCGACGGTAGCGATATCGGTATCCCAGTGCGGGCTGACGACGACGATGGCGCGCGGCAGCGGCAGCGAGGCGGCGAGCGCCGCCAGGGCCGCGCCGGCGGCGCCGGGACGCAGCGCGAAGGTCGGCGCGCCGTGCGGAACGAAGAGCGGGGCAAGGGTCATGGCGGTCACTGGTGATGGCATGGACGTACTGTAGTCCGCCTTTTGGCAGCGAAATAGCCGACAATGTGCAAATCATTATTGCCAGGATTGCAACAATGGATCGACTCGATGCGATGCAACTCTTCGTCCGCGTCGCCGAACTCGGCAGCTTCGCCGCCGTCGCCCAGCAGATGGGGCTGGCCCGTTCGGTGGTGACGCGGCAGATCGCCGGCCTCGAATCCCACCTCGGCGTCAAGCTGATGGCGCGCAGCACCCGGCGTCTGGCGCTAACCTCGGCCGGTACCGCCTACCTGGAGAAATGCCGGGTCATCCTCAACCTGGTCGAGGCAGCGGAAACCGACGTTGCCGAAGAACGCCTGACGCCGCGCGGCAACATTCGCCTCAGCCTGCCGCTGAGTTTCGGCATCAAACGCTTGGCGCCGCTGTTGCTCGACTTTTCCCGGCGCTATCCGGAGGTCAGCCTGGACATGGACTACAGCGACCGCCGGGTCAAGCTGATCGAGGAGGGCATCGACCTGTCGATCCGCATCACCAGCCGCCTGGAAGGCGGCGACGTGGTGCGGCGGATCGGTTCCGGCCAGATGCATATCGTCGCCGCGCCGGACTATCTGGCCCGGCACGGGCGGCCGCGCCATCCGGCGGAACTGATGCATCACGAATGCCTCGGCTACACCGCCGGCGGCACCACCCAGCAATGGCAATTCATGGTCGATGGCCAACTGGCGGTATTCCCGGTGCGCAGCCGCATCCACGCCAACAACGGCGACGTGCTGGCCGAAGCGGCGGCGCAGGGCCTGGGCATCACGCTGCAGCCCGATTTCATCATCGAGGAGGCGTTGGCGGCGGGTCGTCTCGAAGCCATTCTCGGCGACTACCCGGTGCCCGACCTGGGCATCTATGCGATGTTGCCGAGCAACCGCCACGTGCCGCACCGGGTGCGGGTGCTGATGGATTTCCTGGCGGCCGGCTTGGCCTGAATTATCGCTGCCGGGGAAAATGCCCCAATCCGTGAAATCGCTCACGGGCAATTTCCCTGCACCCCGGCACAATGGGGCCGTACCCCGTCGAAAGTCCGTCCGCCATGGCACCCGTCCTCCACCGCTCCACCGCTTCGCCGAACACCGCCGCTGCCGGCGGCCGCGATGCGTCGCGGTCGCGTGACGGCGATCTGGCCAATTTCGACCTGCGCGTCACGCTCGCCGACATGACCGTGCGCGAAACCTCCTTCGCCGAGTTTCTCGCCGCCCTCAAGCAGAACGGCATCAACCCGCGCTGATCGCCTGCCGGCCCCGGCCTTCTGGTAAGCTTCCGCCGGTTTTGCCGACGGACAGGGGAGATTGGCGGTATGCGGATCATGATCATCGATGACAACGCCTCCATGCGTAAGGTGCTGGCGACGCTGTTTTCCAGCCTCGGTCATGACGTGGTCGGTGCCTTCGCCGACGGCAACGGCATCGAAGAACTGATCCGTCAGACGACGCCGGAACTGATCTGCCTCGACTACCACCTGCCCGGTCGCAATGGCCTGGCCATCCTGCGTGCCATCCAGGCCGAAGCGCCGGAAATCGACGTCATCATCATGACCGCTTCCGACGATGCGGGTATCGAGGCCACCGCCGCCGATGCCGGCGCCTCCGGCTTCTTCCGCAAGCCCTTCGGCCAGGCGCTGATCCTCGAGGAACTGCGTGCCGTCGAACAGACGCGCCGGAAGGCCAACCACACCGCCGTCGATTCGCAGGTGGCGCGCACGCCGGGAAGCCAGCGCGGCCGCCGCGGCACGGCGGTGATCGCCGACGACAACGGTTCGGTGCGCCTGGTGCTCAAGGGCCTGCTCGAGGAGTGCGGGGTGCAGATCGTGCAAATGGTCAGCAACGGCGCCGAGGCCATCCAGGCGGCGCGCAACCACCAGCCGCGCGTGCTCTGTCTCGACATCAACATGCCGGTCATGGATGGCCTCGAGGCACTGCCGAAGATCATCGAGGCCTCGCCGGAAACCAAGGTGGTGATGGTCACCGGCAGCGCCGACAAGAAGCTGGTCGGCCAGTGCGCCGGCCTCGGCGCCGTCGGCTACATCATCAAGCCGCTGCGCCCGGCTTACGTCGAAGGCTTCATCCAGAAACTGCTCGGCTGAAGCGCCCCCCGCTCAGTGGCGCGAGAACAGATCGCGCAGCTTGCACAGCGAGGTGGTGATGTCGAAGCGCGGATCGGGCAGCGCCTCGCCGGCCAGGATACGAGTGATGGCCAGCGCCGGGTCGCTCTCGCCGGTCACCAGTACTTCGCAACCACGCTTCTTCATATGGCGGATGAAACCGTCGCCGGCACTGGCGACGACGGCGATATCGATGCCGTCGAGCGGATGCGGCCGGTCGTCCTCGAAGGTGTGCAGCACTTCCTCGCGCTGCAGATCGACCAGTTGCGGCGTCGGCAGCAACTGGCTGGAACGGTGCTCTGACAGATCGTAGAGCAGCCAGTGGCGGCACTGGCCGGCATGGCCGCTGACTTCACTGTAATTCTTGGTGGCGATGGCGATTTTCATGGTGGCTTGTCGTAAACGCTACAGGACGCAGCTTCGAAGCCTTGGGCAGCAATAGGCGTGCCCGCCACAATTTCGCCATCTATTCCATCAGCGCCACGGACTTGACCTGGACGCGTACCGGCAGGCCGGGCGCGATGCCTAGTTGGGCGGCCGAGCGCCGGGTCAGACGGGCGATCAGCCGGCTGGTGCCGACCTCGACGCGGACCAGTAGCAGGCCCGGATGGTCGTCGTCGGCAAGCGATTCGACGCGGCCCTCCAGATTGTTCTGGATGCTGCTGCTACCCGGTTCGCCCAGCGCCAGACTGACGTCGCGGGCGAGCACGCGGACGCGCACGCGGCGTCCGGCCGGCACGTCGTGATCGCGGGTCCACAGGCTGCCGCCGGGGAAATCGACGCGCGCCAGGTGCCATGCGCTATCGATCGTACCGACCGTCGCCTCGAGCACGACGCCGACGTCCTCGCCGAGCCGGATCGGCAGATCGAGTCGGGCCAGGGTCTCGCCGAGCGGCCCGGCGGCGACGACGCGACCGTTGTCCATGGCGACCAGATGGTCGGCCAAGCGAGCGACTTCGTCCGGCGAATGGCTGACGTAGATGACCGGGATCGCCAGTTCGTCGTGCAGGCGTTCGAGGTAGGGCAGGATTTCCTGTTTGCGCTTCAAGTCCAGCGCCGCCAGCGGCTCGTCCATCAGCAGGATTTCTGGGCCGACGGCCAGTGCCCGGGCGATGCCGACGCGCTGGCGCTCGCCGCCGGACAGCGTGTCCGGCCGGCGCGCCAGCAGATGGCCGATGCCGAGCAGCTCGATAGCTTGGTCGAGACCGACCCGCGCGGCGCTGCCGCTGCGCTTCTGGCCGAACTGCAGGTTGCCGAGAATGTTCAGGTGCGGGAACAGGCTGGCTTCCTGGAAGACGTAGCCGAGCGGCCGGCGGTGCGTCGGCAGCCAGGTGTGTTCGTCCTGCCAGGTTTGGCCCTTGAAGACGAGGCGGCCGTGGCCGGGCTTTTCCAGCCCGGCGAGGCAGCGCAGCAGCGAGGTCTTGCCCGAACCGGAATGACCGAACAAGGCGGTGACGCCGCGGCCGGGCAGGGTCAGATCGACATCGAGCGTGAAGCCGGGCCAGTCGAGTTTGCAGCGGACTTCGATGTCGCTCATCTCAAACCCCCCGACGCGGTTGGCTACGCCGCGTGTACATCGCCAGCAGCACAATGAACGAGAAGACCAGCATCACTGCCGCCAGGCGGTGGGCATCGGCGTACTCCATGGCTTCGACATGGTCGTAGATCTGCACCGAGGCGACGCGGGTAACGCCGGGGATGTTGCCGCCGATCATCAGCACGACGCCGAACTCGCCGACCGTGTGGGCGAAGGTCAGGATGCCGGCGGTGATGAAGCCGGGCCTGGCCAGCGGCAGCACCACCGAGAAGAAGGTGTCGAGCGGCGAGGCGCGCAGCGTCGCGGCGACTTCCAGCGGCCGCTCGCCGATGGCCTCGAAGGCGTTCTGCAGCGGTTGCACCATGAACGGCAGCGAGTAGAACACCGAGGCGACGACCAGGCCCCAGAACGTGAAGGGCAGCGTGCCCAGGCCGAGCGCCTGGGTGAATTGGCCGACCGGGCCGTTCGGCCCCATCGCCAGCAGCAAATAGAAGCCGAGCACCGAGGGCGGCAGCACCAGCGGTAGGGCGACGACGGCCCCGAGCGGTCCCTTCCACCAGGCGCGGCTGCGTGCCAGCCACCAGGCGATGGGGGTGCCGAGCAGCAGCAGGATCAGCGTCGTGATCCCGGCCAGGCGGATGGTCAGCCAGATGGCTTGCAGGTCGCTATCGGTCAGCATGGCGGTTCCCTTGGGGTCTCGGTCAGCGCAGCGCGTAACCGAAGGACTGGATGATGGTGCGGGCCTTGTCGCCCTTCAGGTAGGCGAGCAGGGCTGCGGCGGCGGCGTTGTCCCTGCCCTTGGCGAGCAGCGCGGCGTCCTGATAGATCGGTTCGTGGAAGTCGCCGGGAACGATCCAGGCCGAGCCGGTGGTGATCCGGCCATCCTTGAACACCTGCGACAGGGCGACGAAACCGAGTTCGGCGTTGCCGGTATGGACGAACTGCAGGGTCTGCGCAATGTTTTCGCCCTGGACGAACTTGGCTTGTACGGCCGCCAGCAGCTTCAGCCTGTTCAACGTCTCCAGGGCGGCGGCGCCGTAGGGGGCGGTTTTCGGGTTGGCGATGGCGAGCTTGTTGAACTGGCCGCTTTTCAGCACCTCGCCCCTGGCATCGACGAAATCAGGCTTGGCCGACCACAGCACCAGCTTGCCGACGGCGTAGGTGGTGCGACTGCCGGGCACGGCATGGCCTTCCTTCTCCAGGCGGGCCGGCGTCGTGTCGTCGGCGGCGAGGAAAACCTCGAACGGCGCGCCGTTGACGATCTGTGCATAGAACTTGCCGGTGGCGCCGAAGGAGAGCACGGCCTTGTGGCCGGTGTCCTTCTGAAAATCGGCGGCGATCAGTTGCATCGGTGCCGTGAAGTTGGCGGCGACGGCGACCTGGACTTCGCCGGCGTGCACGCCGGCGGCGGCGAGGAGGGAAATGAACAGGGCGGACAGGCGTTGCATGGCGATGCTCCGGAACTAAAGGATTCAGGCGTATTGGCAAAGAATGACGGACGAGGCCTTGAACACGGCGCAGGCCTGCTCGCCGACGGCCAGGCCGAGCTTGCCGACGCTGTCGTGGGTGACGACGGCGCAGACCGTCTTGCCGCTCTTCATCGCCAGCGTGATTTCGGCATTGACCGGGCCGTCGTGGATGCGCGTGATCTCGCCCCACAGGTGGTTGCGTGCCGTGGTGCGCACGGCCGGGTCGTTGAGTAGCAGCACCGACGACGACTTGACCAGGGCGTTGATTTCCATGCCGATACTCAGGCCGAGGTTTTCCGCCGAGTCGCGGGTGATCACGGCGACGATCTCGTTGTCGTCGTCGAGTTTCAGGCGCACCTCGAAATCGACATGGCCCTCGCGTAGCGCGACGATCTGGCCCGCGAACTGGTTGCGGGCGCTGGTCTTCATCGACAGGCGCTTCAACAGCCGGCTAAACTGCTGGAAATCGCTGGCCTGACCGTCGTTCAGGCTCGCCGTCAGACGGTCCAGCGCCGCCTGGTACTCGGCTTCCAGCGCCCGGTAGAGGGCGATCAGCTTGCGCCCCTGGGCGGTCAGCTGGGTGCCGCCGCCGTGCTTGCCGCCGGTCGAGCGCAGCACCAGCGGCTGCTCGGCCAGGTTGTTCATCGCATCCACTGCATCCCAGGCTGCCTTGTACGACAGTGGCACAGCCTTTGCTGCTTGCGAGATCGAGCCGTGTTCGCCGATGGCTTCGAGCAGGCGGATGCGCGTGTCGCCGAGGAAGTTGCCGAACTGGCCATCGACTTCGAGCTTGCCGCGCAGACGGGGGAGGTATTGCTCCATGCTGATCTCGTAATGTTGTTGTCTATATAACGCTAACGATGTTACCGAAAAATTCGTTGCCGCTATGGTTGTTTGTGAATAGCCTGTTTCGTTACATTGTCGGAGGTCCGACAGAAAACGTTAGTTACATCGGTATATAGCGAAAATCGGGCCAGTGAGCTGCCGGTTCCAGGAGAACGCCATGTCAGTCAGTGCCCGCAATGCCTTTGCCGGAAAAGTCACCGCCGTCACCGATGGCGTGGTCAATGCCGAAGTCGAATTGACGACCGCCGGTGGCGACCGGATTGTCGCAATCGTCACAGCGGAGAGTGTCCGCTCACTCGCTCTGGCCGTCGGCCAGGCGGCCGTGGCCTACGTCAAGGCGCCATGGGTGATGCTGCTGGCCGGGACGGGCGACGCGCATTTCTCGGCGCGCAACCAGTTGAGCGGGACGGTCAGCGAACTGCACAAGGGGGCGGTCAATAGCGAGGTGGCGATACGGCTACCCAGCGGGACGACGGTGTTTTCCGTCGTCACCAACGAAGCGGTGCTGGAACTGGGCTTAAAGCCCGGCGTCGCGGCGACCGCCCTGATCAAGGCCAGTCACGTCGTGCTCGGCGTCGCTGCCTGACGATTCGCCGGTGATGGCGGCGAACCAGGCATCGAGTGCCGCCACATCCGGGCGCAGTTCGCAGGCCAGGCCGCCGGTGAACTCACGCCAGGCGGCCAGCCACTTGGCGCGGACGATGACCAGGGTCGGGATGCCGCGGCTCATGATCTCCAGCATTTCGCTGGCGAAGCCCTCGCCGCCGGCCTCCATGCCGGAGAAGCGGTTGAACACGGCGAGGTCGGCGCCTTCCTCGGCGATCCGGCGCAGCACGATGCTGGCTTCGGCCAGGCCCTGTGGATCGACCGTGCAGGAGGTCGATAGGCGGCCGAGGTTTTGCGAAATACCGTAGCGCAGGCCGTTCTCCAAGTCGATCAGGCTGACGCTGCAACCGTACTCGGTCGAGCACATCTCCTGGGCCAGACCGCGCACGCGCCGGCCGCGGCGCTGCAGGCCGGCGACGAAGGCGTGCAGCACCTGGTCGGCATTCTCGCCATCGGCGGGAACAAGGGCGGCGATCGTGGGCGTGACGGTCATGGCAGAAGGAAAACGATGACGGAAACCCGGATTGTAGGCGTTCGCCGCCCGTGCCGCCCCTCAGGCGTCGAAATGCAGCGCCAGGCTGGCCAGCACCTTGGGCAGCGGCAGGTTTTCTTCCGATTCGAGGATGCCCGGCACCGGGTGCGGGTACTCGTAGAAGATGCCGTAGGTGCCGGCGCGCTGGCCGTGCCGGTAAACGTGGGCGCGCAGGCTGGCCAGTTCGATATGGCGCAGGGTGACGATGTCCGGATCGACGCCGTCGTCGGGAGCGATGTCGCAGGCCTGGGCGACGCGTTCGTCGAGCGAAACGAGAACACGGCGGATGTCGCGGGATTTGGGCGAGGCCCAGGGATTGACGTTCATGGCAGCAGCTCCGGTTTGATCTGTTCCAGCCAGGTATCGAGGCGTTGCTCGGTGAGCAGCGGCTGGTGGTGCTGGTCGATGGCCAGGCCGAGGAAATCGTCACCATCGACCGCCGCCGAGGCGGCAAAGTCGTAGCCGGCCGTCGGCCAGCGACCGATGACGCGGGCGCCGCCGGCGACGAAGGCGTCGTGCAGGATGCCAATGGCGTCCACGAATTCGTTCTCGTACTTCTTCTGGTCGCCGAGGCCGAAGATGGCGATGGTCTTGCCGCGGAGGTCGGCGCCGGCCAGTTGCGGCAGGAACTCCTCCCAGCTCGGCTGCGTCAGGCCGGTCGATTCGCCCGGCAGCTCACCGTCGCCCAGCGTCGGGCTGCCGACGATCAGGGCGTCATGGGCGAGAAACTGCTCGACCGTCGTCCGCCCGATGTTGACCGGCGGCGCCGCCGCCTCGCCGAGTTTCTTGGCGATCTGCTTGGCCACCAGCCGCGTGCGCCCGGTGTCGGTGCCGAAGAAGATGCCGATCGACGCCATGGCGATCTCAGGCGGCGACCGGTTCGACCTGGGTCAGTTCTTCCGGCAGGCAACCGACCGGATGGCCGAGGCTGCCGTCCGGGCCGTTCTCGAACTGCACCAGATAGACTTCCTGCGTCTCGTCCATCTCGGCGACGCCGAAGTGGATGACGACGCCGCGCATGCCGGCCGGGGCGATCAGGCCTTCCTCGTCATCGATGCCGGGCATGCCGCCATCGTTGAGGATGTCTTCGGCGGCGAAGATCATGTCGCCCACCTGGTACTGGATCTTGTCCATGATCTCAGGCCCAGACATCGGCCGGCGCCAGCAGGCGCTCGACCGGCTGATCGAAGAGCAGGTGCTCGTCGATGATGGTGCCGACATCCTCCGGCTTGACGCCGGTGTACATGACGCCCTCCGGATAGACCAGGACGCTCGGGCCGAGGTGGCAGGGGCCGAGGCAGCCGGTGTTGGTCAGCTGGTAGCCGGAAGCCCACAGGTTGCGCGTGGTGAATTCGTCGGAGAAGGCCTGCCAGGTGCTGGCGCAGGCCTTTTCCTGGCAGGAACTGCGCGGATGGCCGGACGGGCGGCCCTGGACGCAGACGAGAACGTGTTTCTTCGGTTTGGGCATGGGAACCTCCTGATTGATGCCCAAACCATTGCAAGGGTGATGCCAGCTACGAAGTCGATTGGAATCAGCGGCTTAGCAGGTCAAATCCTTGTCGCGTTTGCGACAAACGTATCCTTCGCCACGCGCGAAGCCGCGCTTCCGTTAGACGGTATGACGCCGATCAGCTGGGTCCGGCGCCCGAGCAGAACCAGAGTTTGTTGCCCTCGCTGTCGAAGAAGCTGCCGACCAGCGCCTCGCCGTAGCGTTCGACCGGGTCGCCGATGACCACCCCACGCTCGCGCAGGGCGCTTTCCGTATCCCGGGCGTTGGCCGTCTCGAGGGTTACCCGTGGGTTGGGGAAAGCGGTCGGCTGTCCATACCACTCGGTCTTCAGCAGCAGCACCGTGTCGCCGAGATGTACGCCGACCGGCTGGCCGTCCTCGACGGCCGGGCGCAGCGCCAGCGTCCCGGTGTAAAAGCGCGTGGCGCGTTCCAGATCGGTCACCGCCAGCGCGATGGCCTTCACATGCAGCAGATTCAGGGAAGGCAAGCTCATGATGGATAGTCCTGGCAAAGGAGCGGTGCACTCGACAGGCGCGCTACCTGGTCATTCGCGCGTCACCTGGAACGTTCGCTAGGGGGCGGCCGATGCGTTGCGGTTCCGGAGAATCGGACAGGCATTGCCGGACGAAGTTTCCCGGCTGCCGACGGCCAGCCATGTCGCTGTTGCATTGGCACAACGATTGTAAATTTCGGTAATGCGAATTATTGCTATTTAACTTCTGCCAGATTTACAATTCGCCCCAGCACATTCATCAAATAATTGCCCAGCCAGCCAGGTTTCGCACCAAGCCAGCCACGCACAACGAATCAGGGGGTTCATCGTGGCAGCAGCAGTGGTTCGTCATCCGTCCGGGGTTCGCCTCGCCGTCATCGCCCTGGCCGTCGCCGGCCTGCCGTTTTCCGGCATCGCCCAGGCCGACGAAGCCGGCAAGGAAAAGACGCTCAAACAGGTCGTCGTCACTGACCAGCGCGACGCGCAGGTCGAGCGCAAGGAAAGCTACCTGCAGAAGATCGTCATCGGCGAGGAGGAAGTCGAGCGCTTCGGCGACGTCTCGGTCGGCGACATCCTCAAGCGCCTGACCGGCATTTCCTTCACCGGCCCGGCCGGCGTCACCAAGGACGTGCGCATGCGCGGCCTGGAAAAGGGCTACACCCAGTTCATGATCAATGGCGAGCTGGTCAACAGCGCCGCCAAGGACCGTCAATTCCAGGTCGACCGCCTGCCGGCCGACATGATCGAGCGCATCGAGATCATCCGCGCGCCGAGCGCCGAGTACGATTCCGGCAACATCGGCGGCCTGATCAACATCGTCTTCAAGAGCAAGGTCGACGAAATCACCCGTACCCGCGTCGCCCTCGGCAAGAACGGCTCGCTCGACGTCGGCGACGCCATCGTCCAGACCAGCAAGCGCATCGGCGACGTCGATGTCGTGCTCGCCGCCTCGTACACGGTCGGCGCCGAGGATGTCGACGAGGAGAAGGAAACCCGCAACGCCGTCACCGGCGCCCTGACGGCAACCGAGAAGAAGCCCAAGCCGGCGACCAAGAGCGAATTCCTGTTCACTCCGCGCATCACCTGGCATCTCGGCGACGACCGCCTGACCTTCGATCCCTATATCTCCAAGGGCACCGAGGACAAGGAAGAGCACAAGCTCGGCACCGGCGCCAATGTCGCCATCGTCACCAGCCGCGAAGAAAAGGAGGAGGTCAAGCACGACCAGGTGCTGCGCCTCGGCGGTCGCTACGACGGCAACCGCAGCTGGGGTTCCTGGTATGCCAAGGCGGCGGTGCAGGAGACCAAGGCTGACAAGGACATGGTCACCGATGCCTACAAGTACAACGGTGGCGGCAACTTCACCAGCGCCGAGCGCAAGCGCGAGCAGGAAGACATCACCGACGTCTATGCCCAGGTCGGCTTCGGCGTCGCCGCGCCGCTCGGCGAACGCCACCTGGTGCGCGCCGGCGTCGAATACAAGGATGCCGACTTCAAGTCGCGCAAGCCGAAGACCAAGCAGGCGATCAACCAGTTCGGCGTGCCCACCGCGGCGGCCACTCCCGATAACGGCCAGCGCGACAGGTTCGACATCGAGGAAGCCAAGACCATCGTCTATCTGCAGGACGAGATCACCCTGGCCAAGCACCACTGGCTGACGCCGGGCGTCCGCTGGGAGCGCGTCACCCGCGACGCCAGCGGCGCCGACAAGAACGGCGTGCCGTACAGCAGCGACACCCAGGTCAATTCGAGCAATCCGTCGCTGCATTACCGCTGGGCCATCGACAAGAACCTGAACTTCCGCGCCAGCGTCACGCAGACCGTCAAGCTGCCGAAATTCGACCAGCTGAACCCGACCCTCGATACCTCGAAGAACGGCCTGACCTCGGCCAATGCCTACACCGGCGGCAATGTCGACCTGAAGCCGGAAGAGGCGCTCGGCTTCGAACTGGGCTTCGAGAAGGCCTTCGCCGGCAACCGCGGTCTGGTCGGCCTCAACTTCTACGAGCGGCGGATCAAGGATTTCGTCGAGAGCCGCACCAACCTGGAAACCATCAACGGCGCCGCGCGCTGGGTCAAGCGCCCGTTCAACGTCGGCGAAGCGCACATCTACGGCATGGAACTCGACTGGCGCTTCCCGCTGGTCGAGAAGCGCGGCCACGTGCTGAACATCGTCGGCAACCACACCGAGATGCGCGGCACCGTCGACAGCCCGAGCAAGGGCGAGATCGACGTCAAGGAAATGCCGCCGCGCGTCAGCAACCTCGGCCTCGACTACAAGCACCGCCCGAGCGGCAGCTTCGGTGGCTTCTCGGTCAATTACATCCCCAAGTTCACCACCAAGAGCACCAACGACAACGATGAGGATGAAATCAAGACCTGGCTGTCGCGTACCACGCTCGACCTGTACGTCGGCAAGATCTTCAGTCCGCTGGCCGAAGTCCGCCTGATCGGCCGCAACCTGTTGTCGGTCAAGAAGGAGGAAACGACGCTGAAGGGCGCCACCTTCGAGCACAAGATCGAGTTCTCCAAGCCGACCATCATGCTGACCTTCGAAAGCCGGTTCTGAGCATGCTCGTCCGTCGCCCGGCGCCGCTCGGCCTGCTGCTGTTCGCCGTCGCCTGCCCGCTCTGTGCCGAGGACACGCTGCTCGCCGAGGTCAACGTCCGGGCGCCGGCGACGGCCGGCGAAACGCGGCGTAACGCCTCGGCCTCGAAGATTGTCTTCGAGCGCGAGGAACTGGAAAAGCTCGACGCCGCCAGCATCGGCGACCTGCTGCGCAAGCTGCCCGGCACCGGCGCCATTCCCGATCCGGACAGCCGGCGCGGCCGCGGCAAGGGGCGCGACAAGCACATGCCGCAGATCCTCGTCGACGGCCAGCCGCTGCCCGGCGGCGACCGTTCGCCGGGCACTGCGCTGCGCCTGCCGGTGGAGCTGATCGAGCGCATCGAGATCATTCGCAACAGCACCGCCGAATTCAAGGTCGGCGGCCCGGGCGGCGTCATCAACCTGGTGTTGCGCGACGTGCCGCCGCGCTCGGTACGCAGCTTCCGCGCCGGCGCCGGGGTCCAGGACGGCGAACCGGTCGTCCGCCTGGAAGGGCAGTTCGGCGAGCGCGATGACGACTTCGGCTACCTGTTCAATGGCTCGCTGCAGTCGCAGCCTCTGGTCGGCGAGCAGGACACCGAGATCCAGCGCTTTGCCGGCGGCGTGCGCAACGAATGGACGACCGAGCGCATCAGCGACCGCGGCCACGACAACAACCTGTCGCTGCTGCCGCGCTTCACCTGGAATCTGGGCGACGGCGCGCAATTCACGCTGACGCCCTTCATCAACCTGACCGAGAGTTGGCGCAACACGCTGGTCGAGCGCAGCACCTACGCCGACCCGGTCAACGGCACCGGCCTCGCTGCCGCCGGTGCCGACCATGAGCGCGAGTCGGGCCGCCGTGGCAGCGGCCGCCTGACCGGCGAGTGGCGGCAACGTGACCTGGCCGGTAGCGAATGGTCGGCAAGGGCCAGCGTCCAGGGGGAGTTTGAAGAGAAAGACAAGTCGGTCGCCAGGTTCGCCGCCGCCCGCAGCGACGAGGCAACCCGGCGCCACGAGCGCGAGGCCAGCCTGCAGTTGAAGGGCAAGCAACTGGTCGGCGACGCCCACCTGCTGACCGGCGCCGTCGAATGGCGCGAGAAGCGCGCCACCGACGAACAGGAAAAGCGCAACAACGGCGTCGTCCAGGCCGCCGGCGCCGGCAGCAGGGCCGACATCGCCGACGGCAAGCAGGTCATCTGGCTGCAGGACGAATGGCAGTTGTCCGACAGCCATGTACTGACCCCCGGTTTGCGCTGGGAGCGCCAGCAGAGCGAAGTCACCGATGGCCTCGGGCTGAGCGTCGGCAGCGACTACCGCGGCCTCGAACCCTCGCTGCACGCACTGTGGCAGGTCACTTCACAGTGGAATCTGCGCGCCAGCGCGGCCCTCGACGGCAAGCCGCCGGGCGCCAAGGAACTCAGCCCGGTGGTGCGCACCGCCAGCGGCGCCAACACGGCCGCCAATCCGGACAAGGCCGGCAATCCCAACCTCAAGGTCGAACGCCAGCGCAGCCTGGAAATCGGCACTGAATACTTCTTCGCCGAGCGCGCCGGCAGCCTCGGCTTCTCGCTGTTCCGCCGGCAGGTGGCCAACCACATCCAGAAGCTGGTGCAGCTCGAAGGCGCCAATTACGTCGAGCGCCCGTACAACGTCGGCGACGCCGTGCTGCGCGGCGGCCTGGCCGATTTCAAGTGGCGCCTCGATGCCCTCGGCCTGCCCGACCTGACGCTGCGCGGCAACGCGTCCTACACCGAGACAAGTCTCAGCGACCCGGTGCCCGGCCTCGGCGCCGGCGAAGGCCCGCGCAAGAGCGCCAATCTCGGTTTCGACTACGAACTGCCGGCCTGGCGCCTGAGCTTCGGCGGCAACTACAGCTACGTCGGCGCGCTGGAACGCGAAAGCAGCGCCACCGTGCGCCAGAGCCAGGGGGCGCGCCGCCAGCTCGACCTCAACGCGCTGTATCGCCTCGACCGCCAGTTCAGCCTGCGCCTGTCGGCCTACAACGTGACCCGCGAGACGCGCAGCGCCGGCCTGCAGGAATTCGATACGAACGGCGAACTAAGCCGTCTTGAGAGCGACAGCGAACGCGGCCTCGCCAGCCTGTTCCTGGCGCTCGAAGCCAAGTGGTAACCCCGACCGAAAGGAAACGTCCATGAAACTCAACTTCAAGGCCCGCAGCTGGCACACCTGGGGCAGCCTGATCCTGGCGCTGCCGATCCTGATCGTTGGCGCTTCCGCTATCTTCATCGCGCACAAGAAGGCGCTCGGTACCGACGAGGTCACGGTCAACGCCAAGTGGTTGCCCGGCTACCAGACGCAGGCCTACCAGGCGGCTCAGCTGGAACCACGGGCGACGCTGACGACGGCCGCCGGCACCACCTGGGTCGGCACCCAGCAAGGCCTGTTCCGCCTCGACGGCGAGCGCCTGGTCGAGGAAACGGCCCTGGCCGGCACGCCGGTGCGGGCCATCGCCGAAGCCCCGTTCGGCCGCGTCCTCGCCGCCAAGAGCGGCATCTGGCTGGAGCAGGACGGCCAGTGGCAGCGGACGCTGAAGGGCGACGCCTGGAACGCCTTCGCCCGCGCCGACGGCAGCGTCGTCGTGGCGATCAAGGACAAGGGTCTGGTGAGCAGCGCCGACGGCAAGAAATGGGCACAGGACCCGGCGCTGACCGCCGCCCTGGCCGCCAGCGCGACGCAACTGCCGGACAAGCCGCTGACCCTGGGCAAGCTGATCATGGACCTGCACACCGGCCAGGCCTTTTTCGGCAAGGACGGCGAATGGATCTGGATCGACCTGGTCGGCCTGGCCATGTGCCTGCTGGCGCTGACCGGCGTCTACATGTGGTGGCGCGCCGAGAAGCGCAAGGCCGCGCTGGCGGCGGGCTGAAGCATGGCCCTGCTGCTGTCAGCTCTCAGCTTGGTCGGCCTGGCCTTCATCGCCTGGCTGACCGTCGACGGCCTGCTGGCCATCGCCCGTCGTCGTCGCGCCGAACAGTCCCGGCGCCCGCGCCGCCTGCGCGTCGCGGCGCGCAGCGAAGTCGCCGGCGAACTGCTCTGCCTGCAACTGGTCGCCGCCGACGGCAAGCCGCTGCCCGCCTTCGCCGCCGGCCAGCACCTGCTGCTCGGCGCCCCGGCTGGCCGCAATGGCAGCACCATCCGCCGCGCCTATTCGCTGGCCGCCTGGAACCCGGCGCCGAGTGCCTATGCGCTGGGCATCAAGCGCGAGGCGCAGGGGGCGATGACGCAATGGCTGTGGCAGCACCTGCAGCCGGGCACGGAAATCGAGGCCTCGCCGCCGCAGGGCAATTTCGTGCTCGATAGCGCGCCGGAACCGCTGGTGCTGATCGGCGGCGGCATCGGCATCACGCCGATGCGCGCCATGCTGCACGCGGCGCTGGCCGCCGGCCGGCCGGTGACGCTGTTCCAGCTGGCACGCGACCAGGCCAGCCTGCTCTACGGCGAGGAATTCGCCATGCTCGCCACCCGCCATTCGCAGTTCACCTACTGGCCGCAGCTGTCGCGCCCGGCCGACGACTGGAGCGGCGCCCGCGGCCGCATCGACGCAGCGCAGATCATCGACGTGCTGGGCGGCAGCGCCGGCCGCTTCTACCTGTGCGCCGGCAATGCGGTGATGGACGCACTGCAGGCCGGGCTGGTCGGGCAGGGCGTCGACGCCGCCGCCATCCACCGCGAAGCCTTCGGCGCCGCTGGTGGCGCAGGGCTTAGCGGCCTGCGCCTGGCGGTCGAGCAGGGCGGCCGGGAGCAGGTCTTCGCCACCGCCGGCGAACCGACCTTGCTCGCCGCGCTGGAAGCCAATGCCGTCGCGCTGCCGTCCGAATGCCGGGCTGGCAGCTGCGGCCAGTGCGCCGTGCGTCTGGCCGAAGGCGAGGTGGACTGGCTGGTCCAGCCGGAACACCCGGTCGGCGATGGCGAAATCCTGCCCTGCGTGTGTACCGCCCGCAGCAATCTGCGCCTGGCGGTGGCCTGAGCCGGCCCTGCTGACCGCTCGCCGACTCGATTTGAACCGTACCAGCCGGCCCGGATCGGCTATTTGATCGTGGCATAATCCCCCAATCAATAATCATAATCAGGGGAGAGGGCCGTGGCTGCGCTCATTCCAGCGATTGGCACCTGCCTTTCGCGCATGACCGGCGGCGAGAAACGTTTCGCCCAACGCCTCGAAAGTAAATTGGAAGCCGACTGGCTGTGCTGGTACGACGTGCCGCTCGGCCCGCGCAACGTGCATCCCGACTTCGTCGTCTTCAACCCGCGCCGTGGCCTGCTGGTGCTGGAGGTCAAGGATTGGCGCCTCGATACCATCCAGGAGATCGACCGGCAGAGCGCCACGCTACTGACCAACACTGGCCTCAAGCGGCAAGTCAGCCCGCTCGAACAGGCCCGGCAATACGCCCACGAAGTCGTCGACCTGCTCAAGCGCGATGCGCAATTGACCATCAACAGCGGCCGCCAGCAGGGCACGCTGCTGTTTCCCTGGGGCTACGGCATCGTCCTCGCCAACATCACGCGCAAGCAATTCGACGGCACCAATCTCGGCGAAGTGCTGGAGCCGCATCGCGTCATCTGCCAGGACGAGATGACCGACAGCGTCGATGCCGAAGCCTTCCAGGAACGCCTGTGGGGCATGCTGCCCTTCGCTCGCAGCGTGCCGCTGGCGCTGCCGCAGATCGACCGCATCCGCTGGCACCTGTTTCCGGAAATCCGCATCGCCGCGCCGGGGCAGGGCGGGCTGTTCGCCGAGCAGGAGCCGGAAATCCCCGACATCGTCCGCGTCATGGATCTGCAGCAGGAACAACTGGCGCGCAGCCTCGGCGAAGGCCACCGGGTCATCCACGGCGTCGCCGGCAGCGGCAAGACGCTGATCCTCGGTTACCGCGCCGAACACCTGGCCCAGGTCTGCGTCCGGCCCATCCTCGTGCTCTGCTACAACCAGACGCTGGCCAAGCGCCTGGCGCGCAGCATGGCCGCCCGCGGGCTGGCCGAGAAGGTGGTGGTGATGACCTTCCACCAATGGTGCCGCGCCCAGCTGCTCGCCTACGACATCGGCCTGCCGGCCGGCAACGAGGACAAGAACGCCTTCTTCGCCGAGATGGTCGAGCGCATCATCCGCGCCGTCGACGCCAACCTGATCCCGCCCGGCCAGTACGACGCCGTGCTGATCGACGAAGGCCACGACTTCCAGCCGGCATGGCTCAAGCTGGTCGCCCAGATGGTCAATCCGAGCACCAATTCGCTGCTGGTCCTCTACGACGACGCGCAATCCATCTACAGCCAGGGCCGGCACAGCAAATTCAGCTTCAAGAGCCTCGGCATCCAGGCCCAGGGCCGCACCACCATCCTCAAGATCAACTACCGCAACACCCAGGAAGTGCTCGAACTGGCCAGTGGCATCGCCAGCGAGCTGCTCAAGCCCAGCGCCTCCGACGAAGACGGCGTGCCGCTCATCGCCCCGATCAGCGCCGGCCGCCACGGCCCCAAACCGCTGCTGATCAAGCTGCCGAGCATCCAGGACGAAGCCGACTACATCGCCCAACACCTCAAGGAAGCCCACAAGACCGGCACCCCGTGGAGCGACATG
>PHCU01000230.1 GCA_002842345.1 Betaproteobacteria bacterium HGW-Betaproteobacteria-12
GCGACTTCCTCGCTCCACTGCCAGGCGGCGACGTCGGCGTAGTCGGCAAAGACGGTTTCGATGATCTGGATGACGGTCTTTTCCTGAAAGACCCGGTGGTGGCGGCCGCGGCTGAGCAGCCAGAGCCAGGGGACGACGAACAGCCGGTAACGGGCAAAGCCGCCGTCGGCGCCGAGCTTCAGGGCGCTGCGCACGTAGCCGCTGCGGGGGAAAACACTGCCGTCGGAGAGACGGGTGGTGAAGGTGAGGGCGCGGCCGAGGAAGGTCTTGAGTTCGAGGTGGGCATCGGTAGACAGCAGGTCGATGGCGTATTCGAAGCCGCCGGAGAGTTCTTCCTGCCCCCACCAGGCTTCCACCGGCAGATCGGGGCCGCTTTCGTCGCCCCAGGTCACGGCGTAGAGGCGCGTGTCGCTGGTGAACAACGCGCTGAGAGATTGCATCATGGCGCTGGGTTCCTCGAATCAAAGGCGGGACGGCGATTATCGATTAGGCATTTATTTATGACAATGGAAATGTACACCGACAACCCATCGGGAGCTGCCGGCGGCAGCGGCTATAATCCTTCCCCCGCCCCGTCTGACTTGCCCCCAGTGTCCGCTGCCCCGCTGCTCCCCCGTTTATTTCTCCAAGCCCTGCCCAAACCCGGCAATCGCCTCGACCTGCGGCCGCTGGCCGGTTCCGGCGACGCGCTGGCGCTGGCCGAAATCGCCACCGCCGGCGGCGGCCGCCTGCTGGCCGTCGTCACCGCCAGCGCCGCCGATGCCCAGCGTCTGCTCGAGGAGATTCCCTGGTTCGCCCCGCAACTGCGCGTGCGCCTGCTGCCGGACTGGGAAACACTGCCCTACGACCATTTCTCGCCGCACCAGGACCTGATCTCGGAGCGCCTGGCGACGCTGTGGGCGGCCTTGCAGGGCGAACTGGACATCCTGCTGGTGCCGGCCTCGACCGCCGTCAACCGGCTGGCGCCGCCGGAATTCATGGCCGCCTACACCTTCGAGTTCAAGAAGAGCCAGAAACTCGACGCCGAGAAGTTCCGCGCCCAGGTCACGCTGGCCGGCTACGGCCACGTCACCCAGGTGGTGTCGCCCGGCGAATACTCGATTCGCGGCGGGCTGATCGACCTGTTCCCGATGGGCTCGCAGTTGCCTTACCGGCTCGACCTGTTCGACGACGAAATCGAGAGCATCAAGACCTTCGACGTCGATACCCAGCGCACCGTCTATCCGGTGCCGGAAGTGCGCCTGCTGCCGGCCCGCGAATTCCCGATGGACGACCGCGGCCGCACCCACTTCCGCCAAGCCTTCCGCGAGCGCTTCGAAGGCGATCCGGCCAAGTCCGGCATCTATAAAGACATTTCCACCGGCATCGCCAGCGCCGGCATCGAGTACTACCTGCCGCTGTTCTTCGATGCCACGGCGAGCATTTTCGACTACCTGCCCAAGGATGCCGTCTTCGTCACCCACGGCGACGCCCCGGCCGCCATCGCCGCCTTCTGGAACGACACCCGATCGCGCTACACCCTGCTGCAGGGCGACAAGGCGCGGCCGCTGCTGGCGCCGGAAGAACTGTTCCTGACCGACGAAGCCTTCTTCACCGCGGCCAAGGCCTATGCCCGCCTGGCCCTACCCGGCCGCAGCGAGGCCGCCGACGGCAAACTGCCCAATGTCGCCGTCGACCGCCGAGCCGAAGACCCGCTCGGCCCCCTGAAGAACCACCTGGCCTCGTATCCGGGCCGTGTGCTGCTGGTGGCCGAAACCGCCGGCCGGCGCGAAACGCTGGCAGCGATGTTCGCCGAGCACGGCCTGAAACCGGCAGCCACCGCCGACCTGGCCGGCTTCGTCGCCGGCGACGCCCGCCTGGCGCTCGGCATCGGGCCGCTGCAAGCCGGCTTCGCGCTCGACAACGTCGCCTTCATCACCGAAACCGAGTTGTTCGCCGGCTCGCCGCGCCGCACCCGGCGCGAAGCGGCCAAGAAGGCAACTTTCGACAACTGGCTGAAGGACCTGACCGAACTCAAGGTCGGCGATCCGGTGGTGCACGAAAGCCACGGCATCGGCCGCTACCAGGGTCTGGTGCGGATGGACCTCGGCCTGGGTGAGCAGGAATTCCTCGAACTGCATTACTCGAACGACGCCAAACTTTTCGTGCCGGTGGCGCAACTGCATGTGATCTCGCGCTACTCCGGCGCCGATCCCGACGCAGCCCCGCTGCACACCCTCGGTTCCGGCCAGTGGGAGAAGGCCAAGCGCAAGGCCGCCGAACAGGCACGCGACACCGCTGCCGAACTGCTCGCCCTCTACGCCGCCCGTGCCGCGCGTCAGGGTCACTCCTTCGAGTTCAAGGAAAGCGATTACGAGGCCTTCGCCGACGGTTTCGGCTTCGAGGAAACCCACGACCAGGCCCAGGCCATCGCCGCCGTCATCGAGGACATGCGTTCCGGCAAGCCGATGGATCGTCTGGTCTGCGGCGACGTCGGCTTCGGCAAGACCGAAGTCGCCTTGCGCGCCGCCTTCTGCGCCGTCGCCGGCGGCAAGCAGGTCGCCGTGCTGTGCCCGACCACCCTGCTCTGCGAACAGCATTACCAGACCTTCGCCGACCGCTTCGCCGACTGGCCGGTGCGCATCGCCGAAATCTCCCGCTTCAAGACTGCCAAGGAATCGGCGCAGGCGCTGCAGGAGCTGGCCGAGGGCAAGATCGACATCATCATCGGCACGCACAAGCTGATCGGCAAGGAGGTCAAGTTCAAGCGCCTGGGCCTGGTCGTCATCGATGAAGAACACCGCTTCGGCGTGCGCCAGAAGGAAACACTGAAGGCCATGCGCGCCGAAGTCGATGTGCTGACCCTGACCGCGACGCCGATCCCGCGCACGCTGGCGATGAGCATGGAAGGCCTGCGCGATTTCTCGGTAATCGCCACCGCACCGCAGAAACGCCTGGCCATCAAGACCTTCGTCAGCCGCTTCTCCGACGGCATCATCCGCGAAGCCGTTCTGCGCGAACTGAAACGCGGCGGCCAGGTGTATTTCCTGCACAACGAAGTCGACACCATCGACAACATGCGCGAGAAGCTGGAAAAGCTGGTGCCCGAGGCGCGCATCGTCATCGGCCACGGCCAGATGAACGAGCGCGAACTGGAGCGCGTCATGCGCGACTTCACCGGCCAGCGCGCCAACGTGCTGCTGTGCACGACCATCATCGAGACCGGCATCGACAACCCGCACGCCAACACCATCCTGATCAACCGTTCCGAGAAATTCGGTCTCGCCCAGTTGCACCAACTGCGCGGCCGGGTCGGCCGTTCGCACCACCAGGCCTACGCCTACCTGCTGGTGCAGGACGAAAAGGCGATGACCAAGCAGGCCAAGATGCGCCTCGAAGCCATCCAGGCCATGGAAGAACTCGGTTCCGGCTTCTTCCTGGCCATGCACGACCTGGAAATCCGCGGCGCCGGCGAAGTGCTCGGCGACAACCAGTCCGGCGAAATGCAGGAAGTCGGCTTCAACATGTATGCCGACATGCTCAACCGCGCCGTCGCCCACTTGAAACAGGGCAAGGTGCTGGAAACCGTCGACCTGACCCAGCCGCTCGGCGTCAGCGGCGAAATCAACCTGCGCACCCCGGCGCTGCTGCCCGATGCCTACTGCCCGGATGTGCATGAGCGCCTGACGCTGTACAAGCGCCTGGCCAACTGCGACACCGCCGAGGACATCGACGCGCTGCAGGAAGAACTGATCGACCGCTTCGGCGAACTGCCGCTGCAAGCCCAGTCGCTGCTCGCCACGCACCGCCTGCGCCTCTTGGTCAAGCCGCTGCTGATCGCCAAGCTCGACGCCACCAACGACCAGATCACCATCCAGTTCAGTCCGGAATTCACCAAGAACCCGCCAATCGAGCCGATCAAGATCATCAACCTGA
>PHCU01000002.1 GCA_002842345.1 Betaproteobacteria bacterium HGW-Betaproteobacteria-12
GGCGATCCAGACCGAACTGGGTGACGACGGTGCCCGCCTGCGTCTCTATCCGGACCCGAACGCCGACCTGCTGAAGACAGCCATCGCCAACCGCTATGCCGTCACGCCGCAACAGGTCTTCGTCGGTAACGGCTCAGACGAGGTGCTGGCGCATATCTTCATGGCGCTGTTGAAGCACGAGCAGCCGATCCTGTTCCCGGACATCACCTACAGCTTCTACCCAGTCTATTGTGGCCTCTATGGCGTCGATCATCGAACCGTGCCGCTCGCCGACGATTTCTCGATCAACCCGGCCGATTACTGCGACCGCCCCAACGGCGGCATCATCATTGCCAACCCGAACGCACCGACCGGCCGCCTGCTGCCACCGGCGGCGATCGAGCAGATCGCCGGTGCCAACCCCGACTCGGTCGTCGTCATCGACGAGGCCTATATCGACTTCGGCGGCGAATCGACGATTCCGCTGGTCGCTCGCCACGACAACCTGCTGGTCGTGCACACCCTGTCCAAGTCGCGCTCGCTGGCCGGCCTGCGCGTCGGCTACGCGATCGGCCATCCGTCCCTGATCGAAGCGCTGGAACGGGTCAAGAACAGCTTCAACTCCTACCCGCTCGACCGCCTGGCCATCGTCGGCGCCGTTGCCGCCATCGAGGATCAGGAATATTTCGAACAGTGCTGCCGGCAGGTAATCGCCACCCGCGAGCGCTTGATCGGCGAACTCGCCGCGCTGGGCTTCGAGGTACTGCCCTCGGCCGCCAATTTCATCTTCGCCCGCCACCCACAACACGATGCGGCGGAACTGGCCAAGTCCCTGCGCGAGCGCAGTATCATCGTCCGCCACTTCAAACTGCCGCGCATTGATCAGTTCCTGCGCATCACCATCGGCAGCGATGCCGATTGCCGGGCGCTCAGCAGCACCCTCGCCGGGTTGATTGACGGGCGTTAAAAGCACAAAGGCCGGGAACATCCCGGCCTTCCAATTTCAGCAAGCTGCGTCAGCGGGCGCTGGCCTGTGCGCGCAGGCGCATTGACCACAGTCCGATCAAACCCAGGCCCAGGAGGATGGCGGACGACGGCTCCGGGACGTTGTTGGGCGGCTCATCCGATCCTTTCTTGTCGCCAAACACCGCCAGCAACTTGACGTAGTCCTTGGACGCGTCCCAAGCGGCCCCAGATTCGGTCTTGCCGGCGGGATTAAAGGCTAGCTGGTTGTAGGCCGCCACGAGCCAATAACTGGAGAAGATGCTGGTACCCAACGCTATGCGATTCTGGCTCTCGTTCGTCGTCGTCTGTCCGCTGCCGTTCCAGACGTCGTTGTAGTTGCCAACCAGTTCCCACCCAGAGACCAGGAGCTGCGCATAGGTTTTGCCCACCAGCACCGGCGTGGCGCTGGGATCGGCCACGCCCTGGCCGGTGTATACCAACACGGACAGGTCAGTATCGCCATAACTGCCATAGCCGTACTTATGGCGCCACCCCAATTGAACCTCGGTTAGATTGACCGCATCGGAGAACGACAGCACCATGGAGTCGTAGAAACCATCGTTGTCCATCGAATGCTGCGGACTGTTCGCATCGTTTGAATTGTTGGCAATGACACCAACATCTCGCATGACTTGGCCATCGTTGAAAGTGCTCGACAGATTCCAGGCGCCGACATAGGCCGTGTTGATGGTCGACGATGCCGAGGTTCCTGACGAATAAGCCGAAACGGTGGCTCCGTCGGTCGTCGAGCAACTGGTCGACGAGGAGGTTGGATTACAGCCATTCATGTCCCAGCGTGTCGTCGCCCAAGCCGACTCAGCAATTAATAGTGCGCCTATCGCCGGAAGCACGGCAATCCAGGTTTTCTTGAACCGAGTAATCATTATTTTTCCCCGTAGCGGAACGCCAGCGAAACGTGTCAACGGCATCAAGCAAATGTCAGTCCACATTAAAAATCCTTTTGCGATCATCTGCTTGCTCTCTCACCACGGGCAATTCCCTACCCCGATGTAAAGAATCCCGACAACGGCTTTCATCGCCCCACGAGATCTCGCTGCAACCGGCGCGCTTCTTCCGCCCCCGCGAACTCGCCCGACACCGCCAGGGCTGCCTCCAGTTCCACACCCGCTTCCCGGGAGCGCCCCAGCTTGTGCAGGGCGACGGCCAGGTGGTAGCGGATCTCGGGATCATTGGGCAGGCGCAAACGGGCATCGCGAAGGTGACCGATGCCCTGCTCGATCCGCCCCTGCTGGACCAGCACCCAGCCCAGGGTATCCAGATACGCCGGCTCCCCCGGCACCAGGCGGACGGCTCTTTCGGCCTGCGCGAGCGCAGCGGAATCCCCCTGACGCAACAAGGTTTGCGCCAGATTATTGGCAAGATCGGGATCCGCCGGTTGCCGTTGCTGCAATTTTTCGTACACCTGCCGGGCCGCCGCGAGATTGCCCTGGCGCAGGTGCGCATCGCCGATCACGCGGCCAGTAGCCGGATCGCCTGGATGCTGGCGATCCCAGCCTTCGAGGAAAGCCAGCCCCTTGGCCGACTCTCCTAGTACCAGATGGGTGCGGTAGATGCGCAGGGCCGTATCGGCTTCCGGGGCCTTGGCCAGTGCGCCGCGGTAATTGTTCAAGGCCGCACCGGCATTGCCCCGGGCAAGATCGAGATCGCCGCGCAGACGCTGGGCCAGGTGGGCCCTGTCCGCCTGCCGGCCCAACTGGCCAATCAGCGCCTCGGCGCGCCCGAAATCCTGGGTGGCAATCAGTGTTTCCCCCTGTAGCAGCAGCGCCGGGAGATAAGCGGGGTCGCCGCTCAAGGCCTTCTCCAGGCTGTGCAGCGCCCCCGCATCATTTTTCGCCTGACGCTGCCAACGCGCGATATCGACCTGACGCGGCGCATCGTATCCGGCCAGGCGGGCCATGCCATTCAAGGTTTGCCGAGCCGAGGCCTGGTCGGCGGAGGCCAGTTGGATCCGCGCCAGTGCGCCAAGCGCATCGACATCCTCTGGCGCCCGGGCAACGAGATCCTTGGCGACCGACAAAGCCGAATCGAGGTTACGGTTGCGCAGATGCAGGTCGGCCAGCTGAATTCCCGCCCGCTGTCGCCCCGCCGGGACAGCCCGCGCCTTTTCCAGCCAGTTGACCGCGGCCGTCAGATTGCCACGCTGTTCCTCGACTAGGGCCAGTTCGTACATGGCACTGGCGTTCTTCGGCTCGCGTTTGAGCAACTGTGCCAGCCGCGCCTGGGCCGCATCCGCCTTGCCCTCAGCCAGATCGATCTTGGCCAGGTTCAGCACGGCGGCGGAATAGCGGGCATCCCGACGCAGGATGTCCTCATATGCCTGGCGCGCCCCTACCTGATCGCCGAGCGATGCACGCACCGCCCCCAGCAAGGCCAGGGCCGACAGGTTGTCGGGGTGCCGCTTGACCACCTGCACGATGGTCGCCAGCGCCTTCTTGTTCTGTTGCTGCTTCATGTAGAGCACGCTCAGCGCCACCCCGGACTGCGCCTGACCAGGATCCTTGGCGAATGCCTGTTCGAACTGTTCGATACTCTGCTCACGCTGGCCCATTCCCATCAGACTGACGCCCAGTTCGGCACGCGCCTGGGGGGCGCCCCCCGATACCCGAACGGCCTGCTCCAGGACTTCGGTCGCCGTACTGAACTGGCGCACCGTCATGTACGCACTGGCCAGCATCGACAACGCCCGCGGATCAGCTGTACCGGCCTTGTAGAAGGGCTCGAGCAGGGAGATGGCCTGCCGGTGCTGCCCCATGCCGATGTAGATACTGGCGAGTATCTTGGCGGGCCCGAGCTCCTTGGGATGCATGCGGGTGTAATTTGTCAGGTAGCCACGGGCCTTTTCGAAGTTGCCCAATCCGACATGCGCCATCGCTGCCAGCAGCAACATTTGCTTGTTGGCGCCAAGGACGCTGACTGGCACAGGGTCCAGCAGGCGGACGACGTCCGTCAGCGCCGCCTTGACCTCCCCGTCGTTGCCCTTGCGGCTGGAGATCAGCGCCCGCAGATAGGCGGCGCGCGGCTCACGGGGCGACAGTTTGCGCACTTCGTCTACGTCAAGCAGCGCCTCATCCAGGCGCCCGGCATCGAGCAGCAGACCTGCCCGCGCAATCCGTGCGTTGATATTGGCCGGCTGTAGCGCGATCGATCGTCCGTAAGCATCCAGGGCCCCCCGAACATCACCGCGCATGTGGAGCAACGAAGCCCGCGCATCCCACACGCCGGCATGCTCCGGCGAGCGCTTCACCAGTTCGTCGACCACCGGCAGGGCGGCACCCGCCTGACCACTGCGCAGCAAGACTGTCACCCGCGCCAGTTGCACCATGGTCGAACCGGGCTGCACGGCCAGTGCGTCGTCCAAAGCGCGCAGGGCAGCAGTCGCGTTACCGCGCTCCAGATGGGCGCTACTGCGCAACAGCAGAACCTCGGCCTGCTGGGGAGCGGGCAGCCCACCGGCCTCCAGGCGATCGAGCAGACGCTCGTACTTGCCCTGGAACAGATAGGCCTGGCCCAGCGGGACAACCACTTCCGAACGATTGACGCCGAGCCGCAGGGCTTCCTCAAACGCCACCTCGGCTCCCTGGGCATCGCCTTCGGCGAGCAGGGCTCGGCCCAGCAATACATGCGCCGCCAGCATCTGCCGGTCCCGCTGGATGGCATTCTTCAGCTGGATGATCGCCCCGGCCGCATCCCGGCTCTGGAAACGCTGAACAGCATCTTCGTAGTAGCGCGATGCCTCGGAATCCGCGACCGCCGTACCGGCCAGCAACAACGAAAGCACACTTGCGCCGAGACAGTTCCTGAAGCGAAGCCTAGCCATACAAGCCTTTATCGACGAAGACGAAATGCAAAGAGTATAGAACGCGCCGTCGCCAGGCATTGTGAAGTACTTAACGCGACCTGACCGCTTCAGACCCAGCCGAGTAGACCGAGCAGGGCGCCGGTGCCGATCAGCCAGAGCGGGTGCCACTTGCTGCGCAGATTGATGACGATGGTGGCCAGCAGCAGTCCCCAGGCAGCCGGCCCCAAACCGGCCGCCTGGGCGATCAGGCTGGCCCCGGAAAAAACCAGGCCGACGGCGAGTGGCGCCACGCCGATGCTGATCGCCTTCTGCCAGCGCTGACCGGCGAAGCCCTCCCAGCGATCGATCAGCAGGTAGATGATGACGCTCATCGGCAAGCACATGGCCAGCGTTGCCGCCAACGCGCCAGCCAGTCCGGCGACTTTCCAGCCGATCAGCGTGACGACCAGTACGTTCGGCCCGGGCGCCGCCTGGGCGATGGCATAAAGATGGGTGAACGTGGTGTCGTCGAGCCACTGGTGCTGCTCGACGACGACGCGGTGCATTTCCGGCAGCAAAGCCGTCGCCCCGCCAAAAGCGACGAAAGAAAGAATGGCGAATTCGATGAACAGCTCGACGACTGCGGTCATTTCCGTCCCAGCCGCCAGTAGGCCAGGCCGCCGGAAAGTGCCAGGCCGGCCAGCATGACCCACAGCATCGGCCAGCGCAGCAGGGCGATGGCGGTGACGACGAGCGCCGAGAACGGCAGGAATGTCGCCTTGTCGCGGATCGCCTGGCCCATGCGCCAGGCCATGGCGAACAACAGGCCGGCACCAACGGCAGCGACGCCACGCAGCATCGACTGGGCGACTGGCAGGCTGCCATAGGCATCGTAGAGCAGGGCCAGCAGCAAGACGATGGCGATCGGCCCGGCCAGCAGGCCGAGCGGGGCGACGACGGCACCAGCCAGGCCACCGTAGCGCTTGCCGACCAGCACGGCCAGATTGACTACGTTCGGGCCAGGGAGGAACTGGCACAGCCCCAGCTGGGCATTGAATTCCTCGGCCGTCAGCCACTGCCGCTGCTCGACCAGCATGCGCCGGGCGAAGGGCAGAACGCCGCCAAAACCGGACAGGCCGACCGATGAAAAACCCAAAAAAAGCGCCCGGAGGTCCGGGCGGCTTTGGGCTTGGTGCTCGGCGGCTGGCAAGGTCGCGGTCGCCTCAGTCTGCCAGCCGGAATTCAGCGGATTTCGCGTGTGCCGGCAGACCTTCGCCATGCGCCAGCGTCGACGCGATGCGCCCGAGCGTCTGGGCACCAGCCTTGGAGACCTTGATCAGGCTGGTCCGCTTCTGGAAATCGTAAACTCCCAGCGGCGACGAGAAGCGTGCGCTACCCGAAGTCGGCAGCACGTGGTTCGGGCCGGCGCAGTAATCGCCCAGCGACTCGGAGGTGTAGTGGCCGATGAAGATGGCGCCGGCGTGGTGGATTTTGCTGACCCAGGGATCGGGATCGGCGAGCGCCAGTTCGAGGTGTTCCGGGGCGACGCGGTTGGCGATAGCCACCGCCTCTGCCAGGTCGCGCACCAGGATGAAGGCTCCGCGGTCGGTCAGCGAGGTTTCGATGGTAGCGCGGCGCGGCATGGTCGGCAGCAGCTTGTCGATACTCGCCTGAACCTGCTCGATGAAGCCGGCGTCGGTGCAGATCAGGATCGACTGAGCCAGTTCGTCGTGCTCCGCCTGCGAGAACAGGTCCATCGCCACCCAGTCGGGGTTGCCGGAACCATCAGAGACAACGAGGATTTCCGACGGGCCGGCGACCATGTCGATACCGACGATGCCGAATACCCGGCGCTTGGCCGTAGCAACGTAGGCATTGCCGGGACCGACGATCTTGTCTACCTGCGGCACGGTCTGCGTGCCATAGGCCAATGCACCGACGGCCTGGGCGCCGCCGATCGCAAACACGCGATCGACGCCGGCCAGACAGGCCGCCGCCAGCACCAGCTGATTGTGCTCGCCGCCCGGCGTCGGCACAACCATGATCAGTTCCTTAACGCCGGCCACCTTGGCCGGAATCGCATTCATCAGCACCGACGACGGATAGGCCGCCTTGCCGCCCGGCACATAGAGGCCGACGCGATCGAGCGGGGTGATCATCTGGCCGAGCATGGTGCCGTCGGCCTCGGTATACGACCAGCCGTCAAGCTTTTGCCGCTCGTGGTAGGCGCGGATGCGGCCGGCGGCCGCTTCCAGCGCAGCGCGGCGCTCGCCGGGCAAGCCATCGAGTGCCGCCTGCAGTTCGGGCTTGCCCAGTTCCAGATCGGCCATCGCGGCAGCCGTCAGGCGGTCAAACTTGTTGGTGTACTCGACGACGGCGATGTCGCCGCGTGCCTTGACGTCGGCCAGAATGCCGGCGACGGTGCGCTCGATACCTTCATCGGCAGCCGCCTCGAAGGCGAGCAGCGCATCCATTTTCTCCGTGAAATCGGCGTCGACTGTAGCCAGACGTTTGATGGCGACCATAGGGCTTACTTCTCCACCGCCTGGGCAAAGGCGTCGATAATCGGTTGCAGGGTTTCGCGCTTGACCTTCAGCGCCGCCTGATTCACCACTAGGCGCGAGGAAATGTCCATGATGTGCTCGCAAGCCACCAGCTTATTGGCTTTCAGCGTGCCGCCGGTGGATACCAGATCGACGATAGCGTCGGCCAACCCGGCCAGCGGCGCCAGCTCCATCGAGCCGTAGAGCTTGATCAGGTCCACATGGACCCCCTTGCTGGCGAAATGTTCGCGCGCCGTCTTGATGTACTTGGAGGCGACCTTCAGGCGGTTGCCCTGACGCACGGCGCGGGCGTAGTCGAAGCCTTCCGGCACGGCGACCATCATCCGGCACTTGGCGATCTTCAGGTCGAGCGGCGAATACAGGCCTTCGCCACCATGCTCGATCAGCACGTCCTTGCCGGCCACGCCGAGATCGGCGGCACCGTACTGGACATAGGTCGGCACGTCGGTGGCGCGGACGATGACGACGCGTACCTCCGGACGATTGGTCTCGATTATCAGCTTGCGCGAGGTTTCCGGATTCTCGCTCGGGACGATGCCGGCGGCGGCCAGCAGCGGCAGGGTTTCATCGAAGATGCGGCCCTTGGAAAGGGCGATGGTGATACCGGTCACGGGCGGTCTCGCGGGCAAAGAGGCGATTTTAACGCAAAGGGGCCGCAGTCACCGCGGCCCCAAAAGCAAAAAGCCCGGCGAACCGGGCTTTCGATACAGGCGTATCCGGTAGCTTATTCAGCCGGGCGGATATTGGCAGCCTGCTTGCCCTTCGGGCCATTGACGACGTCGAAGGTCACCTTCTGGTTCTCGGCCAGGGTCTTGAAACCGTTGCCTTGAATAGCGGAGAAGTGAGCGAAGAGGTCTTCACCACCTTCGGACGGGGAGATAAAGCCGAAACCCTTGGAGTCGTTGAACCACTTGACGGTACCAGTTGCCATTTGAATGCATCCTTGGAAAAAAATTGAAAAATACGAGAACCAAGACCGAGGAGCTGACAAACCGATTACGGTGCAGGAACAACACACTGCCTGGAAATCCCGAGGCTCAGAGTATGGGGCAGTCGGGCTGGAACGCAAAGGCTTTTTTGCTTTTTTTTACCTGTGGCCGAAACGGCGGAAAACGAAGGGCTGCCGGGCGGCTACTAAAAGTCGCAGCAAACCGTGGCCTGGCAGCCCCCGCCGAAGCCCTTAACTAATGCGCCGAACCTGCGCCCCGAGGCGGGCCAGCTTCTCCTCGATCCGCTCGTAGCCGCGATCGAGGTGGTAGATGCGGTCGATCAGCGTTTCGCCCTGGGCGACCAGGCCAGCGATGACCAGCGAGGCCGAGGCGCGCAGGTCGGTAGCCATTACCGTCGCCCCTTCGAGCCCGTCAACGCCGCGGACGATGGCGTTGTTGCCCTCGATCTGGATGTTAGCCCCCAACCGCATCAGCTCGTTCACGTGCATGAAGCGGTTTTCGAAAATGGTTTCGCGAATGGTGGCGACGCCGTCGGCAACGCAGTTGATGGCCATGAACTGTGCCTGCATGTCGGTCGGAAACGCCGGATACGGCGCCGTGCGCAGACTGACCGCCTTCAGCCGCTGGGGCGCAACCAGACGGATGGCGTCGCGCTCGACGGTGATCTCGCAGCCGGCGTCCATCAGCTTGTCCACGACGGTATCGAGATAGGCTGCCGAGGTCTTGGTCAGGCGCACGTTGCCGCCGGTCACTGCAGCGGCGCACAGATAGGTCCCGGTCTCGATGCGGTCCGGCATGATTGAATGGGTCGCGCCATGCAGCTTGTCGACGCCCTGGATGCGGATCACGTCGGTGCCAGCACCGGAAATGCGGGCGCCCATGCTGACCAGGCAGTTGGCCAGATCGACCACTTCCGGCTCACGCGCGGCGTTCTCGATGATCGTCTCGCCGTCGGCCAGGCAGGCGGCCATCATCAGGTTCTCGGTGCCGGTGACGGTGACCATGTCGGTGCAGATGCGCGCACCCTTCAGGCGGGTTGCCTTGGCATGCACGTAGCCCTGCTCGACCTTGATCTCGGCGCCCATCGCCTGCAGGCCCTTGATGTGCTGGTCGACCGGCCGGGCGCCGATGGCGCAGCCGCCGGGCAGCGACACGCGGGCTTCGCCGCAACGGGCGACCAGCGGACCGAGGACGAGGATCGAGGCACGCATGGTCTTGACCATCTCGTACGACGCAACCGGATTGTTCAGGCCGCTGCCGTCGAGGACCAGGCCGTCGACACCATCCATGGTGACGCCGACGCCCATGTCGCCGAGCAGACGCAACATCGTCGAGATGTCGTTGAGATGCGGCACATTGGTCAGATGCAGCTGCTCGGCGCTGAGCAACGAGGCGCAGAGAATCGGCAGGGCTGCATTCTTGGCCCCGGAAATGGCAACTTCGCCGGACAGCGGCTGGCCGCCCTTGATCAACAACTTATCCACGCTGGGCGCTCCATTCTTCCGGGGTCAGGGTCTTGAAGGAAAGGGCATGGAGTTCGCCGGAGTCGAATTTTGCCTTGAGGATTTTGTTCACATGCTGCTGGCGCTGCACGCGATTCTTGCCGACGAATTCGGCGCTGACGATCAGCGCTGCGAAATGCTGCCCATCGCCGTCGAGTTCGAGATGTTCGCAGTCCATGCCGGCAAGGATGAGCTGCTTGATTTGTTCGGGATGCATCATGGTTCAGCCTCTGAGTTTCCAGCCGCGCTTGAGGAGTTGCAGCGTCAGCAGGGTGACGCCGGCGAAGCTGGCGAAAACGATGCCAAAACTGAGGATCGGCGCCACGTCGGAGACGCCGAAAAAGCCGTAGCGGAAGCCGTCGATCATGTAAAAGACGGGATTGTAATGCGACACACCCTGCCAAACTTCAGGCAAGGTATAGATCGAATAGAAGACGCCGGAGAGCATGGTCAGCGGCATGATCAGGAAATTCTGAAAGGCCGCCAGCTGATCGAACTTCTCGACCCAGATGCCGGCGATCATGCCCAACGCCCCGAACAGGGCGCCGCTGATGATGGCGAATGCGACGATCCACAGCGGCGCGACAACCTGCAGATCGACAAACCAGACCGTGGCCAGCAGCACACCGATGCCGACCATCAGGCCACGCACCATGGCCGCCAGCACGTAGGCGGCGAAGAAGGCGCTGTAGGGAATCGGCGGCAGCAGTACGAAGACGATGGAGCCGGTAATCTTGGCCTGGATCAGACTGGACGAAGAGTTGGCGAAGGCGTTCTGCAGCACCTGCATCATCACCAGGCCGGGAATCAGGAAGCTGGTATACGGCACGCCATGGACCCGCACGTGATCCTCCAGCACATGCCCGAAGATCAGCAGGTACAGCAGCGCCGTCAGCACCGGGGCGGCGACGGTCTGGAAGGCAACCTTCCAGAAGCGCAGCATTTCCTTTTCGAACAGGGTCCAGAAACCGATCATGCCCGCATCGTCCGCATGAAAACTTCTTCCAGCGACGCGCCCGGATGCTCGGCCATCAGGTTGGCTGTGGTGTCGAGCGCCACCACCTTGCCCTGCTTCATCAGCGCGATGCGGTTGCACAGCGCCTCGGCCTCTTCCAGATAATGCGTGGTCAAGATGATGGTATGGCCCTCGACATTGAGCCGGCGGATGAACTGCCACAGGCCCTGGCGCAATTCGACATCGACGCCGGCGGTCGGTTCGTCGAGGACGATCACCGGAGGCTTGTGCACCAGCGCCTGGGCCACCAGCACGCGCCGCTTCATGCCGCCCGACAGGCGGCGCATATTGGTTTCCGCCTTGCTGGTCAGATCGAGGTTGGCGAGGATCTCGTCGATCCAGTCGTCGTTCTTGCGAATGCCGAAGTAGCCGGACTGGATGCGCAGCGTCTCGCGCACATTGAAGAAGGGATCGAAGACCAGCTCCTGCGGCACCACGCCGAGCCGACGCCGGGCTTCGCGGAAGTCGGCGATGACGTCGTAACCCATCACTTTCAACGAGCCCGAATCCGGGCGGAGCAGACCGGCCAGCGTTGAAATCAGCGTCGTCTTGCCGGCGCCGTTCGGCCCGAGCAGGCCGAAGAACTCGCCTTCGCCGATCTCGAGCGAGACCCCGGCCAGCGCTTGCAGCGTGCCGAAATGCTTGACGACGTCAACGATGGAAACCGCGGCAGCCATGGAACCCCCTCAGGCGAGGGGCAGCAGCTCGGCGACGCCGTACAGTTCGGCCAGCGAGAGTACGCCTGTCGGCACCCCAGCGAAACGGATGGCGGCCCGCGCACCCTCTGCCGAGCGCAGCCAGCCGAGCATGACGACGATGGCCGACGAATCGGCCTCGCTGACCTGCGAAAAATCGAAGATCTGCTCACCCGACTGCAAAGCGGTGCGGCCTGCATCGAGCAGGCCGCGCGCATTGGCCATGGTCAGCGGCACCGTAACCAGCAGGCGCCCTCCGTCGCGTTCGATCATTTTTTCTCGGCCTTGGCCTGATTGGCTTCCAGCGAGCGGTTCTTGGCAGCTATCGAAGCGATCAGGCCATCGATTCCACCGCTGCGCACTTCCTGGCCGAACTGATCGCGGTAATTGGTGACCAGGCTGATGCCGGCGACCGTCACGTCATAGACCTTCCAGGCGCTATCCCTGAGTTCCAGGCTGTAGTCGAGCTGGATCGGCTTGTTGCCCGGCTGCTGGACCTCGGTGCGGACCAGCACATCGGTCTCCTCCGGTTTCATCTTGAACGGCTTGTACACGACCTTCTGGTTGCGATAGCCGGTCAAAGCGTTGGCGTAGGTGCGCACCAACAGCGTCTTGAATTCGCCGGCCAGTTGCTGTTGCTGCTGCGAATTTGCCTTGCGCCAGTCCTTGCCGACCGCCAGGGCGGTCATGCGCGCGAAATTGAAATGCGGCAGGACCTTCTTGTCCACCAGATCAATCACCTTGGTCGTGCTGCCATTCTGGATCTCTCGATCCTTGCGAATGATCTCGAGCACCTCCTCGGTGACCTGCTGAACCAGGTCATTAGGCGCCTGCTGGGCAAAAACCGGCAGTGAGAGGCAGGCAGCGGCGGCGAGGGCGAACAGTTTTTTCATCATGGACATGGGGTCTGGGTGATTTCAGTAGTCATCGTCGAGTCGCGGCGGGCGACCATCGTAGATCTGGTTGCGGCGACGCTGCAGGTAGGCATCGCGAATATAGGCATATTTGTCGAGCGCCGCCTCCTCGACCACCTTGTCGGAAGGCAACAGGCTGGCACGGATATCGACGAAGCGAACGATCATCGCCCCATCGCGCACGCCGGCAGGATCGAAGAAACGCACCGGATCGGCGGCATAATCGACGCCCCAGCCGGCGGTATCGCGCACCGTCCGCGGCCCGATACCCGGCCAGAAGACAAAGCCTCCGTCGCCGACGCCCCAGACGGCGAGCGTCTGCCCGAAATCCTCGTCATGCCGTTCGAGACCCAGCTCGCTGGCGACATCGAACAGGCCGAAGATGCCGACCGTCGAATTGATCAACAAGCGGCCCAAGTCGGTGCCGGCGTCGCTGAACTTGCCCTGCAGGGCGCTGTTTGCGCCGACCCACAACTCGCCGGCGTTGCCGAAGAAATTACCGACTGCGGCCTTCACCGGCAGCGGCGCGACGCTGTCGTAAGCCTGGGCAACCGGCTTGGCCGCATATTTGTCGACCACTTCATTGACGGCGAACATGCTGCGATTGAAGCCTTCGTAGGGATCGCGCGGATTGTCTTCCGCCATGGCTCCACCGCCCAGCCCCAGTACGCCGGCCACTAGCAGGGTGCGACAAACACTGCCAATCAAGAGTTGCCTCCGCATCATTTCGTTTCCTGCCCTTCCGACGCCTTGCTAAAGAGAAACTGGCTGATCAATTTTTCCAGAACCACAGCTGACTGTGTCTTCGAAATTGTATCGCCAGGTTTCAGCATGGCCTCGTCGCCGCCGACATCGAAGCCGACGTACTGTTCACCGAGCAGGCCGGCGGTGTAGATGGCGGCGAAGGTGTCGCGCGGAAACACGTAGCGGCCGTCGATGTTCATCGTCACGACGGCCTCGTAGCTGGCCGGGTCGAAGTGGATGTCGGCAATCCGGCCGACGACCACTCCGGCGCTCTTGACCGGCCCGCGCACCTTCAAACCGCCAATATTGTCGAACTTGGCCTGCAGCGTGTAGGTCTCGGACAAGTGGGCTGACGACAGGTTGCCGACCTTCAGCGCCAGAAACAGCAGCGAGGCAAGGCCAATGGCCACAAAAATGCCGACCCAGAGGTCGAGAGCGGTACGGTTCATGAAGTTCCCCGGAACATGAACGAAGTCAGAACGAAATCCAGCGCCAGAATGGCCAGCGCCGACGTCACCACGGTACGCGTGATGGCCCGCGAGACGCCTTCGGCGGTCGGTACGGAATCGTAGCCTTCGAAAACGGCAATCAGCGAAACCGCGATGCCGAACACAAAACTCTTGATCACGCCATTGACGATGTCGTAGCGAAAATCGACGCCGGCCTGCATCTGCGACCAGAACGCGCCTTCGTCGACACCGATGAAAACGACACCAATCAGCCAGCCACCGAGCACCCCCATGGCCGAGAACAGCGCGGCCAGCAGAGGCATGGCGATGACGCCGCCCCAGAAGCGCGGGGCGACGACGCGGGCGATCGGATTGACCGCCATCATGTCCATCGCCTTCAACTGCTCGGTCGCCTTCATCAGCCCGATCTCGGCAGTGATCGAGGAACCGGCACGTGAGGCGAAGAGCAGCCCAGCCACCACTGGACCGAGTTCGCGCACCAGCGACAGGGCCACCAGAATGCCCAGCGCCTCGGTCGAACCGTAGCGCTGCAGTGTTTCGTAGCCCTGCAGGCCGAGCACCAGGCCGACGAACAGACCGGAAACCGAAATGATCAGCAGCGACAGCACGCCGCTGAAATAGACCTCGCGCACGGTCAGCGGCAGGCGGCGGAACGAAGCGCCGGAGAAGCGCAAGATGGCGAACAGGAAACGCGAAGCGAAACCCAGGCGCCAGATGCGGTCGACGACGGCATGCCCGAGCTTGCGCACGAGGGTGACGGGATCAGCCATGCGCCACCCCGGCGAGAAACTCCTCGCGTACCGGCGGCGCCGGATAGTCGAAGCGCACCGGGCCATCGACCTCGGCATGGACGAACTGGTGCACGAACGGGTCGCGCGAGGCGCGCAGTTCGTCGGGCGTGCCTTCGGCGACAATCTGGCCGCCGGAGATGAAATAGATGTAATCGACGATCAGCAGCGATTCCTGGACATCGTGGGTGACCATGATCGAGGTCGCGCCGAGCGCATCGTTCAGTTTCCGGATCAACTGGCCGATGACGCCGAGAGCAATCGGATCGAGGCCGGTGAACGGCTCGTCGTACATGACCAGCATCGGATCGAGGGCTACCGCCCGGGCCAGCGCCACCCGCCGCGCCATGCCGCCGGACAGTTCGCCGGGCATCAGCGAGTGGGCGCCGCGCAGACCGACCGCTGCCAGCTTCATCAGCACCAGGTCGCGAATCATCTCTTCCGACATGTCGGTATGTTCGCGGATCGGAAAGGCGACGTTGTCGAACACCGTCATGTCGGTAAACAGCGCGCCGAACTGGAACAACATCCCCATCTGGCGGCGAATCCGGTACAGCTCGTCATGCGACATCTCGGAAACACGGTGCTTGTCGAGGTGCACGCGTCCGCCGGTCGGCTTCAACTGGCCGCCGATGCAGCGCAGCAGCGTGGTCTTGCCACAGCCGGAACCGCCCATGATGGCCACCACCTTGCCGCGCGGAATCTTCATGTTGATTCCCTGCAGCACGGGCCGCCCGTCATAGTTGAAATGTAGGTCTTCGATATCGACCAGGATGTCGTCCGACAAGTCGCTGTCCTTGAAAAAAGTCGTCGGATTTTAGCAGAAGGCCCGCCCTTCCCCTCGAAGCGACGAGGCTATAATCAGACAAATTTCATAAGGAATGTTGCGTCCTTGTCTGCCGCCAAGCCCCTGCTGCTGATCGTCGACGACGACTCGCTGATCACCGAATCGCTCAGTTTCGCCTTCGCCCAGGCCTTCGACGTGGTGACCAGCCATTCCCGCCCGCACGCCCTGAGCCTGCTCCGCCAGCTGCGCCAGGCGCCGCAACTGGCCCTGGTCGACCTCGGCCTGCCGCCCTTCCCGCACCGTCCGGACGAAGGCTTCGCGCTGATCGGCGACCTGCTGGCCCTGGCCCCCGACATGAAAATCATCGTCCTCACCGGCCAAAATGACGATGACAATGCCCGCCACGCTCGCACCCTGGGGGCCATCGATTTTGTCGGCAAACCCTGCGACCCGGGAAAGCTTTCTGCCTTGCTCCGCCAGGCCCTGCGCTTCACCGAGCCGCAACCCGCCCCCCCGGCCGCCGGGCTGATCGGCGAAAGCCTGCCGATGCAGCGCCTGCGCCTGCAACTCGGCCAGTACGCCAACCTCGCCTTCCCGGTGTTGATCGAAGGCGAATCCGGCAGCGGCAAGGACATCGTCGCCAGCCACTACCTGCATCGCCTGACCGCTCGCTGCGACAAGCCATTTCTGGCGCTCAACTGTGCCGCCATCTCGCCGAGTTTGCTCGAACCGACCCTGTTCGGCCACGCCCGCGGTGCCTTCACCGGCGCCACGGGTGCCAAGTCCGGTTACTTCGAGGATGCCGACGGCGGCACGCTGTTCCTCGACGAGATCGGCGAATTGCCGCTCGAACTGCAACCGAAGCTGCTGCGCGTCCTGGAGAACGGCGAATACCAGCGCGTCGGCGAGACCCAGACGCGCATTTCAACGGCCCGCATCATCGCCGCCACCAATCGCGACCTGCGCAAGGAAATCCGCGCCGGTCGCTTTCGCGCCGATCTCTATCACCGCCTGTCGGTCTTTTCCGTCGCCGTCCCGAGCCTGCGTGAAATGGGCGACGACCGCCTGCTGCTGCTCGATCACTTCGCCCGGATCTACGCCGCCAAGGCGCAACTGCCGCCGTTCACGCTCAGTCCGGCCGCCCGCACCAGATGGCTGGAATACGCCTTTCCCGGCAATGTGCGCGAACTGCGCAACATCGTCATCCGCCTCGCCGCCAGCCATCCCGGCCAGGAAGTCAGCCCCGCCCGGCTGCTGGCCGAGTTCGATGCCGCCGAAGCGGAGACGACCGGCGAAACCCGCGGCCTGGCCGCCGACGACCTGGAGCAAGTCCGCCTGGCGGCGCGCCGCCACCTGGAAAAAACCGAGCTGCTCAACCTCGACGCCACCCTCGAACTGTGGGAACGCGGCTACATGGAAGCCGCCGTCGAGCTGAGCGGCGGCAACATGAGCCGCGCGGCCCGCCGCCTCGGCATCAACCGCACCACCCTGTACAACCGCATGGAAGGCTGGAACCGCCGATGAGTCTGTACCTGGAACACTTCGGGCTGCGCGAGCCGCCCTTTCGCATCACTCCGCACACCGATTTCTTCTTTTCCGGCGCCAACCGCGGCCCGACGCTCGACGCCCTGATCTACGCCATTACCCAGGACGAAGGCATCGTCAAGGTCACCGGTGAAGTCGGCAGCGGCAAGACCATGCTCTGCCGGATGCTGCTCGAACGCCTACCGGCCAGCGTCGAAACGCTGTACCTCGCCAACCCGTCCCTGTCGCGCCAGGAAATCCTCGGCGCCATCGCCGACGAACTGGGCATTCCCGCCGACGGCAAAGCCACCCACTCGCTGACCCGGGCCCTGCAGGAAGCGCTGATCGAGCGCTACGCCGCCGGCAGGCGGGTGGTCATGCTGATCGACGAAGCCCATGCCATGCCGGCCGAATCGCTGGAAGAAATCCGCCTGCTCTCCAATCTCGAGGCGAAATCGACCAAGCTGCTGCAGATCGCCCTGTTCGCCCAGCCCGAACTGGACGAACGCCTGGCTGCCAACGACATGCGCCAGCTGCGCGAGCGCATCACCCAGCACTTCAATCTGACGCCGCTGAAGCAGGAGGACATCGCCGGCTATATCGAGTTCCGTCTGCGCACCGCCGGCTATCACGGCCCCAACCCCTTCAGCCCGGCCGCCATTCGGCAGATCGCCGAGCTATCCAAAGGCCTTTCGCGGCGCATCAATATTCTTGCCGACAAGGCCTTGCTCGCCGCATTCTCGAAAGACAGCCACCAGGTAGACAGCCCGGAAGTCGCCATTGCCGCCCAGGACGCTCATTTCCTGCCGCTGCAGCGCCCGACCCAGGCGGCGACCACCCCCCTGCTGCTGCGCGTCATCGGCTGGTCAACCCTGGCGGCCGCCTTGCTGCTGCTCGCCTTCAATCTCGGCTCGCGCAGCACCTCGGGCGGCAAACCCGAACAAACACCGATCGCCGCCAGCGAGACCGGTCCTGCGGCCACCGGCGCCCGGCAAAAACAACTGCGCCCGCCCGCCACGCCGGCTACCGCCAACCCCCGCTTCGGGCCGCTGACCCGCCGGCACATGGAACAATATGCCGAGTGGATAGACGAAGTGCCACGCACCCGCTACTTCATTCAATTGCTTGCCACCGACGCCTCGCATACCGGCGAAATCGAGGGCTTTCTCGCCCGCGCCATCCAGGAACTCGACCCGGCGGCATTGCGCGCCTACCGTTCCAGCCTGTCCGGGCAGGATCGCGTCGGGGTGATTTATGGCGATTTTCCCAGCCGCGAGGCTGCTGCCGCCGCCATGCTGGCGCTCCCCGAATCGATCAAGGCCGCCCAGCCTTTTCCGCGACAGGTTTCGCGCCTCCACTGAGCCTCCGGAGACCATGACGATCTGTTAAGGAACGTGCTAGCATCGGCAGCATTCCGGCCAAATGGCACGCCGACTGTTTAGACAAGGTAAAGGCCCGATGAAGATCGGTTATTTCAGCGCAACGCTCTTCTCCCTGATGCTGGCCGCCTGCGCGGCTCCGACCCCGCGCGAACCGTTCAAGGGTCACCTCAGCAGCGACACTGCCGCGACCCAGGCGGTGGCCCCCGACGCCAAAGCCCCGGCCGCCATCCCGGCCCCGGTCCAGCAGACGCTGGCCTTGCCCAAGCCGCGCGCCGTGCCCAAAGCCGAAACCTATAGCGTTGTCGTCAACAACGTTCAGGTGCACGACCTGCTGTTCGCCCTGGCGCGCGACGCCAAGGTGAATGTCGACATTCACCCCGGCATCACCGGCATCGTCTCGCTCAATGCCATCGACCAGACCCTGCCGCAACTGCTGACGCGGATTGCCAAACAGGTCGACATGCGCTTCGAACTGGACGGCCCGAACCTGTCGGTAATGCCGGATTCGCCGTTCCTGAAGCATTACAAGGTCGATTACGTGAACATGGCGCGCAATATGGCTGCGACGGTCTCGACCAACACCCAAATCGAAAGCGGTCTGCCTGGCAGTGGCGGGTCTGGCTCAGTGGCCAGCGGCGCCGGAGGAAACGTTTCCAATTCGCGCATCGAGAATGCCTCGAAAAACCAGTTCTGGGTGTCGCTGGAGAAAAACATCAAGGACATCCTGCGCGAAACCGACAAGATACTGCCGGAAGGCTCCAGCGAAACCTTCGTCGAACAGAGTGCTGAACAAACGGCAACCGGTGCCGCCGCACTGCCGCAGGCCGGCCGCAACACGGCCCAGGCCATTGCCAATGCGCTGCAGGCCAATCCGGCCCCGGCTTCGAACAGCCAACGCACCGGCACCGCGGTCTATCGCACCAGCACCTTCCGCGAAGCAGCCTCGGTAATCATGAACCCGGAAAGCGGTGTCATCACGGTCCGCGCCACCGGCAGGCAACACGAAAGGATTCAGGAATTTCTCGACCGAGTGGTCAATTCTGCGAGCAAACAGGTGCTGATCGAAGCCACCATCGTCGAAGTAGCCTTGAACGACGGTTACGAGCAAGGCATAGATTGGCGAGAGATCAGCAGAGGTGGGCTGGTGAGTTTTGTCGGGCGGCAAATAAACAGCACCGCCAATATCAGTTATGCGCGAGACAACGATCCCACCGCACTAATAACCATGCTGCAGACCTTCGGCACCACGAAGGTGCTCTCCAGCCCCCGGCTGTCCGTACTCAGCAACCAGACCGCATTGCTCAAGGTTGTCGAGAACATTGTCTATTTCGAAGTCAAATCGGACATCACGCAGACATCGAACCTGGTTGGAGGCCAACCGATCAAGGCCTTCACCACGACGGCAAAAACCGTCATGGTAGGGCTTGTACTGGCAGTCACCCCACAGATCAGCGATAGCGACAATGTGATATTGAACGTGCGGCCAACCATAACGAGCATTGCATCGATGATTCCGGATCCCAATCCAGAATTGACCATTCCCAACCTCGTGCCGCAAATTCGTACGCGGGAGATCGAGTCGATCATGCGTGTCGCCAGTGGCAACATCGCCATCCTTGGCGGCCTGATGGAAGACAAGATTGATTACAGGAACCAGCGCGTTCCCGGTCTTGGTCAGATCCCAATTGCCGGCGAGGTTCTGAACAGCCGCAACAACATTGCCAGAAAATCCGAACTCGTCATCTTCCTGCGCCCGATCGTCATCAAGGACGCCAGTCTGGAAGGCGACTATGCCGGCATGCGCGACTTCCTGCCCGGCGGCGCTTTCTTCCGGCAGCCGAACGAGGCGCAGCCGTTCAACGTCGTTCCCAGTCGCTGAGGAGCGGGTATGAGCCTGTTGATGGATGCCTTGAAACGGGCCGAATCGAGTAAACAGGAGGCCGCCCGGCAGCAGGGCGGCAAGGAGGCGGCGCCCGGCGCCGACGAAGGACTGACGCTGACGCCATTGAACAGCGAGCCGCCGGCCCCTGTTGCGCGGCCACTGCCCGATCTGGCCACCCATATCGAGGCGGTCGACGCCGATCTCGCCCGTTCGGCTCAGACTCGTCCCGCCGTCGAACCGGCGCCGGCGTTCGCCCAGACGGCGGCGACTGGCCAGGCGATCGCGCGCAATGCCTTCGCCGCCAAGCAAGCGCCCGCGGCAGCGCGCCACAACCTGCTGTGGCTGGCGCTCGGCATCCTGCTCATTGTCGGTCTGGCCATCGCTGCTTACGTCTGGTTCCAGCTAAGCGCCATGGGCGGCAGCAGCCTGGCGGCGAGCCCTCCGCCGCCGTCGCGACTCGGCGCACTACCACCCGCCGCCCCGGTGGTCCCGGTGCCGCTGGCCGCCAGCCAAGCGGTCGCCGAAGCAGCCTCACCCACCGAACCCGAAGCCCGCCGGCTGCCCTTGCCGGCCGAACCCCCGCCATTGCGCGCGGCCGCGACGCCACGCCCGGCACCGGGCGCCGCGCCGATCCGTCTGGCACGCACGCAGCCCGAACCTGACCCCAGCCTGATGCGCGCCCACCGTCAGCTGCAGGAAGGCAAGCTGGACCTGGCAAACCAGAGTTTCCTGCAGGCCCTGCAGCAGGACCCCAACAACACCGATGCCCTGCTGGCGCTGGCCGCCATCGCCCAGCACCAGGGCCGGACAAACGAAGCCGAAGGCTGGCGACAACGGGCGCTGATCGCCGACCCCAGTCATCCGGCGACCCAGGCGGCAGTCCTTGGCGGCACTGCGGCCGGAACCGACCCGCTGACCACCGAGAGCCGCCTGAAGACTCTTCTCGCCGGCCAGCCGCAATCGGCCGAGCTGAATTTCACCCTCGGCAATCTGTATGCCCGTCAGCAACGCTGGGCCGAGGCGCAGCAGGCCTTTTTCAATGCGGTTGCCGCCGATGGCGACAACCCGGACTACCTGTTCAATCTGGCGGTCAGTCTCGACCAGTTGCGTCAGCCCCGCCCTGCCGCCCAGCATTATCGGCTGGCGCTGGAGGCCGCCGGTCGGCGGCCGGCCACTTTCGACAACGAACAGGTCAGGAAACGCCTGGCCGAACTCCAGCCCTGAAGCCGCAATGAGCACGTCGACGCTGCAACGCCGGCCGCTCGGCCAGATTCTGATCTCCGAAGGCATCCTCTCCGAAGACCAGTTGCGCATCGCCCTGCTCGAGCAGATGAAGCAGAACCAGCCGATCGGCAAGCTGCTGGTATCGCTCGGCTTCGTCACCGAGGCGACGCTGCGCCAGGCGCTGTCGGAAAGCCTCGGCAAACAGAGCATCGACCTGTCGCACGCCGTTGTCGATCCGCTGGCGCTGAAGATGGTGCCGCGCGAGATCGCCAAGCGCTACCACGTGCTGCCGCTCGATTACGACCATGCCAATCGGCGGCTGACGGTGGCCATTTCCGACATCAACGACATCGTCGGTCTCGACCGCGTGCGTTCGATGATCGAGGAAAACACCGATATCGAGACGCTGCTCGCCGGCGAATCGGAGATCGACCGGGCGATCGACCAGTATTACGGCCACGAACTGTCGATCGACGGCATCCTGCACGAGATCGAGACCGGCGAGATCGACTGGAAGAGCCTGTCGGCCACCGATGACGAATACAGCCAGCCGGTCGTCCGCCTGATCGACTCGATCCTCACCGACGCGGTCAAGCGCGAGGCTTCCGACATCCACTTCGAGCCGGAAGCCAACTTCCTCCGCATCCGCTACCGGATCGACGGCATGCTGCGGCAGATCCGCGCCCTGCACAAATCCTACTGGCCGGCGATGACGGTACGTATCAAGGTGCTGTCGGGGATGAACATCGCCGAGATGCGGGCGCCGCAGGATGGCCGCATCGGTCTGTCGGTGTCCGGTCGCCCGGTCGATTTCCGCGTCGCCAGCCAGCCGACCATCCACGGTGAGAACATCGTGCTGCGCATCCTCGACCGGCAGAAGGGCATCGTCCCGCTCGAGCAGTTGGGCCTGGCCGAGGAGCACCTGCACCAGTTGAAGCTGATGATCGCCCGACCGGAAGGCATCATCCTGGTCACCGGCCCGACCGGCAGCGGCAAGACGACGACGCTGTACTCGGTGTTGAACCACATCAACGCCGAGGGCATCCACATCATGACCCTCGAGGATCCGGTCGAGTATCCGATGGCCATGGTCCGCCAGACCTCGGTGGCCGAGAATGCCAAGCTCGATTTCGCCAACGGCATCCGCTCGATGATGCGCCAGGACCCGGACGTCATCCTGGTTGGCGAGGTGCGCGATGCCGAAACCGCCGAGATGGCCTTCCGCGCCTCGATGACCGGCCACCAGGTGTACACCACCCTGCACACCAACTCGGCGATCGGCGCAGTGCCGCGCCTGCTCGACATCGGCGTGCTGCCCGACATCATGGCCGGCAACATCATCGGCATCGTCGCCCAGCGCCTGATTCGCCGCCTGTGCGAGCACTGCAAGTCGCCCTATCACGCCGAGGCGCATGAAGTCCGGCTGCTCGGCCCGCTCGCCGAGGGCCAGCGGCCGGTGTTGTTCCGTCCGACCGGCTGCGAGGCCTGCGACTTCCAGGGCTATCGCGGGCGTGTCGCGATCATGGAACTGCTGCGCATCGATGCCGGCATCGACGAGCTGATCGCCCGCCGCGCCACCACCCATGAAATCCGCAACCGGGCGCTGGCCCAGGGCTTCCTGACGCTGGCCGACGACGGCCTGCGCCGGGTGCTGAACGGCACCACCTCGCTGGAAGAGCTGGCGCGCGTGGTCGACCTGACCGACCGGATGTAGCCATGCTGTTCGACTACAAGGCAGTCAGCGGCGAGGGGCGAATGACCTACGGGCGACTCGACGCCATCAACCTGATCGATCTCGAAATGCGCCTGAAGCGCATGGATCTCGACCTAGTCACCGGCAAACTGGTCGAGCAACGCTCGCTGTTCGGCCGGCGCAGCATTCCACGTCCGGAACTGATCAATTTCTGTTTTCACCTGGAACAGCTGGCCCGCTCCGGCGTGCCGCTGCTCGACGGGCTGACCGATCTGCGCGACTCGATCGAGCACCCACGCTTTCGCGAGGTGGTGGCCGTCCTGATCGAGAACATCGAGGGCGGCCAGACGCTGTCCCAGGCCATGGAGACGCACCCGGACGTGTTCAGCCAGGTGGTGGTCAACCTGATCCGCGCCGGCGAGTCCAGCGGCCAGTTGCCGGAAGTGCTCGCCAGCCTCGGCGATTCGCTGCGCTGGGAAGACGAACTGGCCTCGCACACCAAGAAGCTGCTGATGTATCCGGCCTTCGTCGCCACCATCGTCATCGCCGCCACCGTCTTCCTGATGATCTACATGGTGCCGCAGCTGAAGATGTTCGTGAAGAACATGGGGCATGCGTTGCCGCTGCAGACGCAGATCCTGTTCTTCGTCTCCGACCTGCTCGTCGATTACTGGTACCTCTTCTTGCTGACCCCGGTGGCCGCCGTCCTCGGCGCTCATTTCTTCATCCGCGGCAACCCGCTCGCCCGCACCCGACTGGACGGCATCAAGCTGCGCCTGCCCGTAGTCGGCCCGATCCTCAAGAAAATCATCCTGTCGCGCTTCGCCAACACCTTCGCCATGCTCTACGCGTCCGGCATCCCTATCCTCGAGTCGATCCGCACCACCCAGGACATCGTCGGCAATCGCGTCGTCCGTCACGCCCTCGAGCGCGCCGAACAGTCGATCCGCGAAGGCCGCAATGTCGCCGGCGCCTTCCACGACGTCGGTCTCTTCCCGCCGCTCGTCGTCCGCATGCTGCGCGTCGGCGAGAATACCGGCGGGCTGGACAAGGCGCTGCTCAACGTCAGCTATTTCTACACCCGCGACGTCAAGGAATCGGTTGGCAAGGCGCAGGCCCTGATCGAACCGATGCTGACGCTTTTCATGGGGGCGCTGCTCGGCTGGATTATGCTGTCGGTCATCGGCCCGATCTACGACGTCATCAGCAAGATACCCACGTGAGCGCCCACCGCCTGCTCTATCTCAACACGCACCGCCTGACCGCCTATGCCTGGCGGCGCGGCAGGCTGCATGCCGAGGGCGCTTTCGACAACGGCGACGAGGGCCTGGCGGCCTTCCGCGACTACCTGCAACAGTACCGCCAGAGCCACTTCTCGCTGCTCGCCAATATCGCCGAGGAGGGACATGTTCTCGAAACCATTCCCTTCCTGCAGGGCGCCGACCGCCGGGCGCTGATCACCCGCAAGATCGGCCAGCATTTCATGGGTTCGCCGCTGGCCACCGCCTTTTCGCTCGGTTTCGAAAAGAGTCGCCGGAAGAACGAAAAGCTGCTGCTCTCGGCCCTGACCAATCCCGCCCATTTCGAGCCCTGGCTACATCGCATCGGCGAAACCGAAGCGCCGCTCGCCGGCATCTACACCGTCGCCCAGCTGGCCGGTCCGTTGCTGCATAAACTCGGCAGCGAGGCCAAGCGCTGCGTGCTGCTCACCATGCAGGACCATTCAATCCGCGAAAGCTACGTGGTCGATGGCCGCACGCTGTTCTCGCGCATGGCCACGATCAACGACAGCAGCATCGCCGGTATCGCCAGCGGCTTCGCCGCCGAAGCCAGCAAACTGCAGCAATACCTGATCGGTCAACGCCTGATCGGCCGCGATGAAAGCCTGCCCGTCTACATCATCGCCTACCCGCCCGCCATCCCGGCCATCGAAAAGTCCTGCCCGGATCGCGGCAACCTGAGTTTTTCGATCATCGACAGCCAGGACGCGGCCGAGAAGCTCGGTCTGAAAACGCCGCCCGAAGACAATCGCTGCGATCTTCTCTACCTGCATTTGCTGGCCGCCGCGCCACCCCGCCAGCAATTTGCCAACGAGGCGCACCGCCACGATTTCCGCTTGGCCCAGATCCGCCAGGCCATCCTCGGCGTCGGCCTGGTCGCCCTGCTCGGCGGCCTGCTGTTCACCGCCCGCGAAAGCTACACCGCCCACAGCCTGCGCCAGGAAACGCGCGAGTTGCAAGCCAGCGAAGGCGAACTCAGTACGCGCTATAGCGAGATCGCCGCCAGCTTCCCGCAACTCGGCATCGACAATGACACGCTTCGCCGCCTGACTGACCGCCACGCCGAACTCAGCCACCAGCAGCGCCAGCCGGACCGCGCCCTGCTGCGCCTCAGCCGGGCCGTCGACCAGGTTCCCGCCATTGCCCTGGAGAGCATAGAGTGGCAGGTTGGCCGGAGTGCCAGCGCCAATGCCGCCGCCGTCGAAGGCAGCCAGGAAATTACCGTCGTCCGCGGCAGCATCCAGCTCGAATCGACGGCGACGATTCGCCAGGTGCTCTCCACCTTCGAACACTTCGTCGACCTGCTGCGCATCGACCCCGACAACGCGGTACGCATCCTGCAGCCCCCCTACGACATGGAATCGGAACGCCCGCTACGCGGCGGCGAGGGCATCGCCGGCGACAACCAGCCGCGCCGCTTCGCCGTCGAGATCACCCGGACGATCGCCGAATGAAATTCACCGTCCGCGACCTCGTCAAGCTGCAATGGCCGCTGCTCGGCGCCCTGCTGCTGATCGCCCTGGCCACCCTGCCGGCCTGGTGGAGCAGCAAAGAAGTCGAGCTTGCCCAGCGCCAACGCGACGAAGCCAACAGCCGCAAACTGCGCACCGAACAGCGCCTGCTGCAGGTACGTACCGAAGAACAGGAGCTCCGCGAACGGGCGCAGATTTTCCAGCAGATGCAGCAATCGGGCATCACCGGCGACGAACGACGCCTGGAATGGACCGAACTGCTGGACGACATCCAGCGTCAACTACGCATTCCCGGCATTAACTACGAATTCGGCATCCGCAAGCCGCTGGAAAATGTCAGCAACCCCGAATACAGCTACTTCGCCAGCCCGATGCGCATCCAGCTGCGCCTGCTGCACGAAGAGGATCTGCTGCGTTTCCTCCAGCACCTGCAACAGGAAGCCACGGCCCTGGTGCTGATCCGCGGTTGTACGCTGACACCGCTGGCCAGCCGCGGCATCGGCAGCGACGAACTGGCCCAGTTGGCGGCCGAATGCGACCTGCGCTGGATCACTGTGCGCAAATCACCGGCCAGCTCATGAAAACCCTCGCCCTCCTCGTCGGACTGCTCAGCCTCGCCCCGGGCCTCGCCCAGGCCGAACCGGAAGCGCTCGGGCGCCTATTCCTCAGCCCACAGGAACGTCAGGCACTAGACCGCCAGCGTCTGCAGGAACCCGGCAGCGGCAGCCAACGTGGCCTGACGGTCAATGGCGAAGTCCGCCGCAGCGGTGGCGGCAAAACCCGTTGGATCAACGGCCAGGCCGACTGGCAGGGTACCGCCCCGGCCCCGGCGCTGCCGGTCGGCGACAGCTTCGACCCGAACACCGGCGAACGCCAGCCGCTGCTTGGTGGCGGGCGCATCGTCATCACTCCACAGCGGCGATGAAGCACAACAGGCACGATCAGCGCGGCGTTATCCTCATCGGCCTGATGGTGGTGCTGATTGTCGCCTCGGGACTGACTTTCCTGCACCGTGCCAATGGCTCCAACGCGACCGCCATCGAGCGCGATGCGAAGACGATGGCGGCGTTGCTCGCGGCCCGCGATGCGCTGCTGGCCCGGGCGACTCTCGATCAGAACCGCCCGGGCAGCCTACCTTGCCCGGACACCGACAACGACGGCATCGCCGACCTTGCCTTCCCCAACTGTACTGCCTATGTCGGCTGGCTGCCCTGGCGCACACTCGACCTGAACGACCCGCGCGATGCGGTTGGCGAACGACTGTGGTATGTACTTTCACCCAATTTCAACGACGGCAACACAGCCATCAACAGCAACACGACGACGAGCCTGACACTCGATGGCCAAGCCGGCATGGTGGCGCTGATCATCGCCCCTGGTGGCACCCTTGGTGCACAGAACCGCCCGAGTAACAGCATCGCCGACTATCTTGACGATGCCAACGGCAATCCAGCAACCAGCAACCGGGACGGCGATAACCATTTCTTCTCAGGCCCAACCGACACTTCGTTCAACGACCGGATAATCGCCCTCGATTCGACGACGCTGTTCAACGTGCTGGCGATGAGACTACTGGGCGAAATTCGTCAGGCCGTCAATGCCGCGGGCGGCCCGCTCCCCTACGCTGACAGCGACAACAACGGGTATGCGGATGCGCCCGCCAATATTGGCCAGTTCCCCTATCTCGAAGCCGCCTACGACCTGCCTTCGCCTACTTGGCCCGCCAGCCACTGGTACGATGGGCTGGCGACCAATGGCTGGTTTTCCCTGATAACGTACTCGCGCACCGCAGGGAGCATCACCGTGAGCGGTCGGAAAATCAGCCTGCCATGAACCTCCCACGCAATCCGCACGCTGCCGCCGGCTTCTCCCTGGTCGAGATGGCGGTGGTCCTGGTCATTTTTGCCTTGCTCGCTGGCGGCATGATGGTCAGTCTGAGCACTCAGCAGGAAATCCAGCGTCTGAGCGAAGCGCGCCGCCAGCTATCCGACATCCGCGAGGCGCTGATCGGCTACGCCGTGGCTAATGGGCGCCTGCCACCGCCGGCCAACCCCGCTATCGCCAGCGGTACGGCCGGAGCTGGCGAAATGGTCGAAGGTCTTACGATGGGCGTACTACCTTGGGCAACCCTGGGCCTGCCGGAAACCGACCCGTGGGGTCAGCGCTTCACCTACCGATTACGTTCGGAGTTCGCCGACGCGATTGCCAACGCCACGGTTCCCTCCTGCGCTCCAGATACGACACCGCCCGCCCCAACCCAAGCCAGCTTTGCGCTCTGCTCCAAGGGCAACATCACAATCACCGATGGCGCCGCCAACATCGCCACCAATCTCCCAGCCATCGTCATCTCGCATGGCCGCAACGGCCTCGGTGGCTACCGCTCGACTGGCGTCCAGGCAGCCGGTGCGCTGGGAGACGAGGCGGAAAACGCAGACAACGACGCCAATTTCGTAGCCCGTACGCAGACACAGGATTTCGACGACGAAGCGATCTGGATCCCGCTGCCCATCCTGATGAGCCGCATGATCGCCGCCGGTCGCTTGCCCTGACGCACACTGCCGCCTGGCTTCGGCCGGTTGACCTGCCTCCCCGCCGCTGCCACACTGAATCATGCAGACGCCATGACGCCTCCCAGATCCCGTGAGCCAGCCCACCTTCCTCTTTTCCCTGCGTAACGCCGGCATCCATCCCGATGACGACGCCGAGATTCGGCTGAAGAAATCCCTGCTGATCTTCGCCACCGGCCTGGTCTGCCTGGGCTCGATGCTGTGGCTGTTTCTCTACGGCCAACTGGGGCCGCAATTCTCGGCGACGGAACCCTTCATCTTCCAGATCCTGCTCGTCGGCAACCTGCTGTATTTCTTCCACAGCGGCAATTTCAACCTGTTCCGCCATTCGCAGCTGGCACTCTTCCTCTTCGCCCCTTTCGCCGTCCAGTGGGGCATCGGCAACTTCATCACGGCCAGCGGCACCAGCCTGTGGGGGCTGCTGGCGCCGATCGGCGCCATCCTCTTCATCGGGCCGCGCGAATCGATCGCCTGGTTTATCGCCTACATCTTCCTCACCGCACTGTCCGGCTTCTTCGATTATTACCTCGCCGACAATCTGGCCGCGACCGCGCCGAAGATCGCCATGCACACCAGCGTCTTCTTCTTCGCCCTCAACTTCGCCGCCATCTCCGCCATCGTCTATCTGCTGCTGCGCTATGCCGTCATCGAGAAGGCCCGCGCCCAGGCCGAACTTGAAGCCACCCATCAGAAGCTGCAGGAAGAACAGGAACGCTCGGAAAGGCTGTTGCTCAACATCCTGCCCGGCCCGATCGCCGAACGCCTGAAGCACGACAAGCAGACGATCGCCGACGGTTTTGCCGACGTCACGGTGATGTTCGTCGATATCGTCAATTTCACCCGCATCGCCGAAGGCATGACGCCGCAGCAGGTGTTCGCCATGCTCAACCGCATCTTTTCCTCCTTCGACGAACTGGCCGAGCAATACGGCGTCGAGAAGATCAAGACCATCGGTGACGCCTACATGGTCGCCGGCGGCCTGAACAACGAGCAGAGCAATTACTCGCGGGCCATCGCCGAACTGGCCATCGCCATGCGCGACCTGCTGCGCCGCGATTTCGTCGTCAATGACATGCACCTCGATGTGCGTATCGGTATCGGCACCGGCCCGATCGTTGCCGGCGTCGTCGGCAAGAAGAAATTCATCTACGACCTGTGGGGCGACACCGTCAATCTGGCCAGCCGGATCACCAGCGAAGGCGTGCCGGGGATGATCCAGGTCGATGAAACGACCTACCACCGCCTGGCCGGGGATTTCGCCTTCCTCGAGCCGCAGACCATCTATCTGAAAGGCAAGGGCAATACCGTCGTCCACCGCCTGGACGGTGCCACAGCCAGCGCGATGCCGGCCAGCGTCAGTGGCGAACTGACAGGCTGAACACCACCCGCCCCGGACGATTCTCGCTGAGCGCCAGGGCATAACCGGCGGCGTCCGCCTGACGGGCGGCATGATAGAGACCGATACCCAGGCCATCCTCGGAATCCACCGGCTCGTGCAGGATCGCCGCCGCCAGCGGCGGCGCCAGTGGCGAGCCGTCATCGGCGACGCTTAGCGCGCCAGCGACAAAACTCACCTCGATGCCCAGGCCGGGATGCCGCTGGCGCTTGGCCAAGGCATTCTGCAGCAGGTTTTCGGCGACACTGTCGAACAGATTGGCCGGCAGGCGTTCGTCTGCCGCCGGCCCGCCGCGCCAGGTGAGGTCGCTCGTCGCATAGCGGGCACGCAGGCGGCGCCACCACTCGTCGGCAGGCACCAGTTCGCCGCGCTCGGCCAGCGGTGTCTGCAACTTCTCCAGCGTCACGCGCAGGCGCTCGGTGATCAGCGGCAGTTGCTTGCCGAGCAAGCCGGCAAGCTGGGCCGGATCGCCCGGCTGGGCCGCGGCATAACATAGGCCCTGCATCGACTGCAGCAGATTCTTCACATCATGGGTGACGCGCGAGCCGGTTTCATAAACCGCCTGCAGGTAGCTCATGCGCTGCAGTTCGTGGGTCTGGCGCTTGACTAGGTAGAACTCGGCGGCCAGGCGCAGCAGCCATTCGACATGCCAGCGCATCGACGGCGACGGCGGCACGCGAAAATAGACCGCCAGCGAGAAGTTCGTCGCCTGATGCTGGTGGCTGAAGGCCGTGCGCTCGCCCGACTCCCCGGCCACACCGGCCGCCTCCCAGGAGCTGCCGACCACCCACGGCATGCTCTGCAGGCGCCCCATCACCGCCCGCAGGAAGGCCGCCGGATCGGCCTCGCGCTCATTCTCCTCGGCCAGTTGGACCAACCATTGCTCAAGCGGCATGCCGACCGACAACAGATAGCGCGACACCGCCGAACCGACACCGGAAAAGCCGGCGCGCGGATTCCAAGACCAGGCCACGACGAGCAGCGCCCCGGCCATGGTCAAGGAAGTCGAGAACAGGGCCTCGACATAGTCGACACCGCCGACCAGCATGTAGGCCAACGCCCCGAGCACGAACACGGCCAGCACCAGGAAAACGAGCATGCCGTAGAACAGGTCGAAGGCATCGCCGGCACGCCGCTGCGGCGCCCGTGCCGGAAACACCAGCAGCAAGGGCAGCAGGAACGGCATCAGGCGCAGAAAGGCGTCGCGGGGCAACGGATCGAGCACCACCTTCGGCGAAATCTCCGGCACCACACCGAATATCGTCACCCCGATCACGTAGCCGAGCGCCAGCAGATAGCCGGTCCGCTCACCCCGCCGTTCGGTCCACAACACCCGCCCGCCGATCGCCGCGGCCAGTGCGCCGCACCAGATCAGCAGCAGCCATGGCCCGAGAATCCAGGTCGAACCCAGCGCCACGACGAACAGGACAGCGCCTTGCTGCAGACTGATCCGCCGCTCGCCGGCTACGAAGGGCTGCCAGATCAGGAACAGGCCGAGCGCCGCCACCCAGAGCAGGCGCACCGCAGGGATCTTCCAGCCGCCGAAGGCCAGAACGTGCAGCATCATGAGGTGGGCCGCCAGCAACAAATGCGACCAGTCGGCCAGGCGCGCCGCCAGCTTGCCCTTCGTATCAGCGTCCATTATTGAAACAAGCTGTCCATTTTTCGACACTTTTTATCAAAATCAGACAAATACAGCAAGATTCTCGCCCTTTTTCACAGGCATGAAATTTGCAGGTGTTTAAACAAAACACTCACTCGGAGCATGCCATGAAAAGCCACCAAAAAGGCTTCACCCTCGTCGAAATCGCCATCGTGCTGGTCATTATCGGCCTATTGCTTGGCGGCGTGCTGAAGGGTCAGGAATTGATCAATAGCGCCAAGGTGAAAAACCTCGCTAACGATTTCCGCTCAATTTCCTCCTTCATGTACGCTTACCAAGACAGATTCAGAGCCCTCCCCGGAGACGACAGGGCCGCGGTCGGGCATGTCAACGGCACCTTGGCCACAACGCCAGCAGGACAGGTAGGCAACGCACGCATTAGCGGCAACTGGAACTCGACAACCACAACAGACGAAACCTACTTATTCTGGCAACACGTTCGACTCGCGGGCCTTGCAACGGGCACCCCAGTCATTAACGATGCGGAATACATCCCACGCAATGCGGAGGGCGGGGCAATAGGCATCACAGGGGATCCAATCCTCACAGCTCCTGCGACCCCGTGGCCTGCGAATTTTTATATCTGCTCGGCAGGCATCCAAGGACGGTTCGCGCGCCAGCTTGATACGACCCTCGATGACGGCAACACTGCTACAGGAACTGTCCGCGTAATTGCCAACGGCGCAACAACCCAAGCCGATGCAATTGCACTAACCCCCGCCAACGACGCGGTCCAATATACCGTTTGCTCAGGTTTCTGAGAAAGTCAATCACTTCCCCAAGCCCGCTTCGGCGGGCTTTTTTTTGGAGGCTCGCCAACAGCCATGGCGAGACCCAGCCCCCGCAGGAGTCAGCGCTGTAGCAACCGCTGCTCCGCAGCCGCCACGGCCTCTGGCACCCCGAGGACGACGATGACATCGCTCTCCTCAAGACGCGTTTCCGGTGCCGGTTCGATAGCCCTGATGCCGCGCCGGCGGATGGCGCTGACTTCGCAGCCGAAACTCTCGACGGCCAGCTCCGCCAGGGTCCGGCCGATGGCTGCGGCACCCGGCGAAAGCCAGACGGAATGCAGGCGCGGCTGGTGGCTGTCGTCCTCCTCGCGGTCGCTCATGCCGCGGTAGAAGCCGCGTAGCAGGCGGTAGCGTTGCGAACGGGTCTGCCGGATGCGCTTGAGCACCCGGTTGATCGGCACACCGACCAGAACCAGGGCATGCGAGGCCAACATCAGGCTGGCTTCCAGCGTTTCCGGCACGACCTCGGCGGCGCCGGCCTGGGCCAGCCTGGCCATGTCGCGTTCGTCGGCGGTGCGGACCACGACCGGCAGGTCCGGCCGCAGTTCCTGGACGTGGTGCAGCACTTTCTCCGCCAGCGGCGTGTCGCTCATGGTGACGATGACGACACTGGCCCGCATCAACCCGGCGGCGACCAGCGCCTCCTTGCGCCCGGCGTCGCCGAAGACGACGCTCTCGCCACCGGCAGCCGCTTCGCGAACGCGATCGGGATCGAGGTCGAGAGCGATGTAGTTAATCCCTTCTTGGCCAAGGAAGCGCGCCAGATACTGGCCGTTGCGCCCGAAACCGCAGAGGATCGCGTGCTTTTCGGTACCCATCGACTGGGCGGCGATCTGCGTCAGATGCATCGAGCGCATCAGCCATTCGCTGGCGACGAAGCGCATCACCAGCTTCTCGCTGTACTGGACGATGAACGGCGCAAGCAGCATCGACAGCACCAGCGCCGTCAGCACGACCTGCTCGACGGCCTTCGGCAGGTGGGCGATTTCGCCGAGCAACACGAAACCGAACTCGCCACCGGCACACAGCCACAAGGCCGAGCGGATGGCATTACCCGGCGAGGTGCCGAGACGCCAGGAGAGCAGGCCGACGATGGCACCCTTGAAGACGAGCAGCGCGGTCAGCACCAGCAGCACCTGCCACCACAGATCGAGCAGTATGTGCAGGTCGAGCTTGACGCCGATGGTGACGAAGAACAGCCCCATCAGCACATCGCGGAAGGGCTTGATGTCCTCCTCCACCTGCAGCCGGTATTCGGTTTCCGAAATCAGCATGCCGGCGACGAAGGCACCTAGCGCCAGCGACAACCCGGCCAACTGTGTCAGCGTGGCCAGACCGAGGGTGATCAGCAGCACATTGAGGACGAACACTTCGGAGGACTTGGCGCGAGCGACGAAATGGAACCACTTGCGCATCAGCTTCTGGCCGAAGACGAGAATCACCGACAGCACGACGACCGCCTTGACCAAGGCGATGCCCAACAGCATGGCCAGCTGCTCCGGTGGCTGGGTCAGCGCCGGAATGATGACCAGCAGCGGCACCACGGCCAGATCCTGGAACAGCAGCACACCCATGATTTCCCGGCCGTGCGTGGTGTTCAACTGCATCCGCTCGGTCAGCAGCTTGGTCAGCACGGCAGTGGACGACATGGCGAAAATGCCGCCCAGGGCGATGCCCAGCTGCCAGCCGATGCCGAGTGCCACCACCAGCCCGGCGACCAGCAGCAGCGTGATGACGACCTGCAGCAGCCCGAGCCCAAAGACGATGCGCTTCATCGCATACAGTTTGGGCAGCGAGAACTCGAGGCCGATCGAGAACATCAGGAAGACGACGCCGAACTCGGCCAGGTACTCGGCGCTGTGAATGTCCGACATCAGGTTCAGCGCATGCGGCCCGATGACGCTGCCGACCAGCAGATAGCCGAGCACCGGCGGCAGGTTGAAGCGACGGAAAATGACCACCGCCATCACCGACGCACCAAGCAGCAGAAGGACGAGGGAGAGAGCGCTCAAGGGCCTTTTCGCGATTCAGGTATACTCCGGCCATCATAACCGCAGCCCGCCCATGAACCCAAGTACCTCGGCCCCTCGCTACTCCCCGGAACGCGCTCAGGAACTGGGTCGCCAGACCCTGGCCATCGAGGCGGCCGCCGTGGCGGCACTGGCCGAGCGGCTCGACGGCGAATTCTCCCGTGCCGTCGAGCTGATCCTCAACAGTCGCGGCCGCCTGATTGTCAGTGGCATGGGCAAATCCGGCCACGTCGCCCGCAAGATCGCGGCGACCATGGCCAGCACCGGCACCCCGGCCTACTTCGTCCATCCGGCCGAGGCCAGCCACGGCGATCTCGGCATGATCACCCGCGACGACGTGCTGCTCGCCCTGTCCAATTCCGGCGAATCGGACGAACTGCTGCGCATCGTGCCGCTGATCAAGCGCCAGGGCGCCCGACTGATCGCCATGACCGGCGTGCCGACCTCGACCCTGGCCGGCGAAGCCGATGTCCACCTCGATGCCGCGGTGGCGCAGGAGGCCTGCCCGCACAACCTGGCGCCGACCGCCAGCACGACGGCCGCCCTGGCCCTCGGCGATGCGCTGGCAGTGGCTCTGCTCGATGCCCGCGGCTTCGGCCCGGAAGATTTTGCCCGCTCGCATCCGGGCGGCACGCTCGGTCGCCGTCTGCTGACCCATGTCGGCGACGTCATGCGCCCGGCCGAGCGCGTGCCGGCGCTGGCCCCGGAGACCGACATTACCAACGCCGTCGTCGCCATGTCGCGCGGCGGCCTTGGCCTGGTGGCCGTCATCGATGGTGAAAATCGGCCCCTCGGCATCTTCACCGACGGCGACCTGCGCCGCGCCTTCGAGAAGCGTATCGACCTGCGCCAGGGCGTCATCGCCTCGGTAATGCACCCGGCGCCACACACCATCGCCGCCGACCGCCTGGCCGTCGAGGCTGTCGAGATGATGGAGCGCCTGCGCATCAACGCATTGCTCGTCACCGATGCCGACGGCCGCCTCGCCGGCGCCCTCAACATGCACGATTTGTTCACTGCCAAGGTCATCTGATGGTGGCCCGGACCCGCGCCACCCGCATCAGGCTGCTTGCCTTCGCCACCGATCTCGACCGGCCATGAAGCACTGGCAGAGCCAACTCTTCCCGATCATCCTGCTGGCCCTGCTGGCCGGGCTCAGCTTCTGGCTGCAGAGTGCGATCAATGTCGAGGAGCCGCGACGCGACGGCAAGGAGCGCCACGATCCCGACGCCATCGTTGAAAACTTCACGGTCCGTCGCTTCGCTGCCTCCGGCCAGGTCAAATACCGGCTGACCGCCCCCTATCTCGAGCACTTCCCGGATGATGACTCCTCCGAGTTGCGCTCGCCGACGCTCCACAACTATCGCCCCGATGCTCCGCCGGTGACCTTTACCGCCCGCAATGCCCGGGTCAGCGCCGGGGGTGAAACGGTTTTCCTCTGGGACGACGTCCGCGCCTCCCGTGCCGCCACCGCCGACCGACCGGAATTGCTGGCCAGAATGCCCGACCTCACGGTCCAGCCCGATCTCGGTACGGCGTTTACCAACAGCCCGGTGGAAATCACCATGGGCCAGTCCTGGCTCAAGGGCGTCGGCGCCCAACTGGACAACAACGCCGCCACCTTCGTCCTGCAATCCCAGGTTACGGGCGTCTATGTGCGCCCGGGGAAGACACCATGAACATTCGCCTCCTCCCCCTAGTCATCGCCCTGCTCGCCGCACCCGCAGCTTTTGCCGAAAGGGCAGACCGCGACAAGCCGATGCACCTCGAGGCCAATCGCATTTCGATCGACGATGCCAAGAAAATCCAGATCCTCGAAGGCGATGTCGTGATCACCAAAGGCACCCTGGTGCTCAAGGCCGATCGCATCGTCGTCACCGAAGATCGGTACGGCTTCCAGAAGGGCGTCGCCTTCGCTGGCAAGGGCGGTCTCGCCCGCTTTCGCCAGAAGCGCGAGGGGCGCGAGGACTACACGGAAGGCGAAGCCGAACGCATCGAATACAACAGCAACAGCGAGGTTGCCGAACTGTTTCACCGTGCTTGGGTGAAGAGTGGCGAAGATCAGATCAAGGGCGACTACATCTGGTATGACGCGATCAGCGAGAAATACCTGGTGACGGCGGGTGACAGCCGCGACCCGAAGGCGCCCGCCCGCGTGCGCGCCATCATCCAGCCGAAGAGCAACGGCAGCCAGCCGGAACGCCCGACAACACGCGGGGAGCAGTTGGAGCTCCGCGGCTCCGGCGGCATTGTCGCGCCCGATGCACGGCAGTAGTGCATTGCGGCATTCAGCCGCCAACCGCCCCCCAACGGCGGCGGGAAAAATGGAAGTCAACACGCTGATTTAAATAACATTTCAATTATTTTGTGCACCGCACCAAATAATTGTTGACAATGTAACAATCACTCCTATAATTGAGCGTATGGTGCAGTGCAACATCCGCTGAAAATGGCGCTGCAACGGTTTGTAACGTTTCGTCAGACCCTTTCAATCTAGGAGAATCCCATGAGCTTCACGACCCCCGAGCAATTCGCTTCTGCCAACAAGGCCACCGTTGACTCCCTGCTGTCCGTCGCCAATGCCGCCCTGGCTTCCGCCGAGCGCATCGCCGCCCTGAACCTGAACACCGCCCGCTCGGTCCTGGAAGATTCCGTCTCCGGCACCAAGGCCCTGCTCGGCGCCAAGGATGTTCAGGAAGCCCTGTCGATCCAGGCTTCCCTGGCCCAGCCGAACGTCGAGAAGGCCGTTGCCTACTCGCGCAGCGTCTACGAAATCTCCGCCCAGGCTCAGGAAGAGCTGTCGAAGACCATCGAAGCCCAGTTCGGCGGTTTCCAGAAGCAAGTCGCCGACCTGCTGGACAAGGCTGCCAAGTCTGCCCCGGCCGGTTCTGATGTCGCCGTTGCCGCTGTCAAGAGCGCCATCGCCGCCGCCAACTCCGCTTTCGACAACCTGAACAAGGCTGCCAAGCAAGTTGCCGAGATCACCGAAGCCAACGTTGCCGCTGCAACCAACGCAACGGTCAAGGCTGTCGGTCAGACCACCGCCAAGAAGAGCAAGTAATCTCTTGCAAAAAGCCCCCGCCACCCGGCGGGGGCTTTGTTTCATCCGCAACAACAAATTCAAAATGGAGATGATGATGAGCAACCCGAATTTCGAACAACTGACGGCCGCCCAGAAGGCCAACGCCGAAGTCATGATGACCCTGCTGCGCACCGCCTTCACCGGCGTCGAGCGCCTGACGGCCCTCAATCTGGCGGCTTCCCGCGAATTCTTCAACAACACCGTTGCCAGCACCCAACAACTGCTGGCGGCCAAGGATGCCGGCGAAGTCGCCAAGCTGAACAGCGAACTGGCCAAGCCGGGCGTCGAGAAGGTGGTTGATTATTCGCGCAGCGTCTACGACCTGGTCACCCAGATGCAGAAGGAAATCACCTCGGTCATGGAAGCCCAGTACAGCACCTTCACCAAGAATGCCTCCAGCGCCGTTGCCAAGGCCAAGTCGGCCCCGGTCGGCGGTGACGTCTTCGCCGCCACCATGGAGTCGATGCTGAACGCCTCGACCAAGGCTTTCGACAACATGAACTCGATGGCCAAGCAGCTGTCGGACATCGCCGAAGCCAACCTGCAGGTCGCCACCAAGGCTGCCACCCCGGCCAAGACCAGCGCCACCGCTGCCGCCGCCAAGAAGTCCGCCAAGTAATCTGCCCGGCGCCTGACGCCGGCAGTTGCCACAGGAAGAGGCCTGTCATCGCCAGATGACAGGCCTCTTCGCTTTTCCGAAAGCCGGACGACTGGCCGACGCCAAACGTGAAAACGCCCCGCTATCGCGAGGCATTCGATTTGCCGGTGGAATCCCGGCATCGCCGCTGACGCGGCGCCAGTAATCGACTTACTTGTTGGTCTGCAGGAAGCCGTCCATGCGGCGTTCGGCCAGGCTGAACCAGGCCGCCTGCGTACGCCGGTACTTGTCGTACTCGGTGAAAATCTTCTTGAAGGCCGGATTCTTGCCAGCCTCGTCGGCGTACAGGTCGCTCGCTGCTTTGCTGGTCGCCTTGAGAATCTCGGACGAGAACTCGCGCACCTTGACGCCGCTCTGCATCAGCTTGGCCAGCGCCGCCGGGTTCTTGTGGTCGTATTCGGCCATCATCGTCACGTTGGCTTCGAAGGCTGCAGCCTGGAAGGCTTCCTGATATTCCTTGGGCAGCTTGGCCCATTCGGCCTTGTTGACGAAGAAGTGAATGACCGGACCCGGTTCCCACCAGCCCGGATAGTAGTAATTCTTGGCGACCTTGTAGAAGCCGAGCTTTTCATCATCGTACGGACCAACCCATTCGGCGGCATCGATGGTGCCCTTTTCCAGCGCCGGGTAGATGTCGCCACCGGCAACCTGCTGCGGCACGACACCGAGGGCCGAGAAGACATTGCCGCCGAGGCCGGCGATCCGCATCTTGATGCCCTTGAGGTCGGCAACGGTCTTGACTTCCTTGCGCCACCAGCCACCCATCTGGGTACCGGTATTGCCACCGGCGAAGGACAGCACGTTGTAGTCGGAATAGAACTCGTCGAGCAGCTTCTGGCCGCCACCGTAGTAGATCCAGGCGTTCATCTGGCGGGCGGTCATGCCGAACGGGATCGAGGTACCGAAGCCGAAGGTCTTGTCCTTGCCGACGTAGTAGTAGGAGCAGGTATGGCAGCATTCAACGGTGCCCTGCTGCACGGCATCCAGGGCCTGCAGGCCGGGAACGATTTCGCCGCCGGGGAAGACGCGAATGTCGAACTTGCCGCCGGTCATGGCGCGCAAGCGGTTGGCCAGCACATCGGCACCGCCGTAAATGGTGTCCAGGCTCTTCGGGAAGCTGGACGTCAGGCGCCACTTGATGTTGGGCAGTGCCTGGGCGATTGCCGGAGCGGCAATGGTTGCGGCAGCACCGGCGACGGCGCCGACGGATGCTTTTTTCAGAAAATCACGACGTTGCATATTGTCTCCTCCAGTGGTGATGGTGTCGTCATTGCTGACGATCAGTCCATTCTTCACCAATAAATCGAATTTTGCGAGTAGTGGAAAACCCTAAGCCGCGTCGAACCCCTGTCCACAACGAAAACGGGGGGCCGCAGCCCCCCGTTTTCGATCAATCCCCGCCGCGCTTAGCGCTGGGCTTGCATGAACTGATCCATGGGCATTTCCGCAACCGAGAACCAGGCGCGCTGTGTCTTGGCATACTTCGAATACGATTCATAGATCTTCTTGAACGCCGGATTCTTGGCCGCTTCGTCGGCATAAAGCTGCTGCGCCGACTTGTGCGCCGCTTCCATGATCTCCTTGGAGAAGGTACGCAGCTTGACCCCGCTCTGCAGCAGCTTGGCCAGGGCGATCGGATTCTTGTGATCGTACTCGGCGGTCATCGTCACATTGGCTTCAGCGGCGGCGCAGGCGAAGGCTGCCTGGTATTCCTTGGGCAGCTTGTCCCATTCCTTCTTGTTGACGAAGAACTCGAGACAGGTGCTCGGCTCCCACCAACCCGGGCCGTAGTAGTTCTTGGCCACTTTATGAAAGCCGAGTTTTTCGTCGTCGTAGGGACCGATCCACTCGGCGGCGTCAATGGTGCCCTTTTCCAGCGCCGGGTAGATGTCGCCGGCGGCGATCTGCTGTGGCACGACGCCGAGCGGCGCCAACACGGCGCCACCGAGGCCACCGATACGCATCTTGATGCCTTTCAGGTCGGCGACGGTCTTCACTTCCTTGCGCCACCAGCCGCCCATCTGGCAGCCGCTGTTGCCACCGGCGAAGGAAACGCAGTTATAGCTGGCATAGAATTCGTCGAGCAGTTGCTGGCCGCCGCCCCAGTACATCCAGGCATTGGTCTGGCGGGCGTTCATGCCGAACGGGATGGTGGTGCCAAAGGCAAAGGTACGGTCCTTGCCGACGTAATAATAGGAAGCGGTATGGCAGCACTCGACCGTGCCCTGCTGAACGGCATCCAGCGCCTGCAGGCCGGGGACGATTTCACCGCCCGGAAAAACACGGATGTCGAACTTGCCGGCGGTCAGTTCGCGCAGGCGGTTGGCCAGTTGCTCGGCACCGCCGTAGATGGTGTCGAGGCTCTTCGGGAAGCTGGAGGTCAGCCGCCATTTGATGTTCGGCAGGGTCTGGGCGAGCGCCGGAGCGGCGACGGTTGCGGCAGCACCGGCGACGGCGCCGATGGAGGCTTTCTTCAGAAAATCACGACGTTGCATTTTGTCTCCTCGAAAAGTATTGGAACCTTCAAGCCTTGTGGCTGTATCCAATGTTCACCAACAATGTAAATTCTGCGAATCGTGGAAAACCCTAATGACTCGTCGAGAATTCGTTGGTTTTTGCGGCAAATGTCATAACAGCAGCGGAAAATGGTCCATTTTTGGCGCCTTTCGCGGCGAGCCCTAGGGATTTCCCGCATCTCCCGCTTCCTGGAGCAACTTTCCGCCCCAAGGCCGCCATTGCGGCGGCAGCGATGCGCGGTGCCGATGACACTGCGCGTGGCTATCCCGGCGTAAACTGCACGAATCTGCCGACCTCGGCAGAACCGACTCGCCCCGGAGCTCCGCATGCATGATGAACTGGCCGAAATCCGCGACTTCGTTGCTGAGTGTCCGCCCTTCGACGGACTCGACGAGGCGGCGCTGAAGGCGCTGACGCCGCGCTTCGTCATTCGCTACCTGCGCCGCGGCACCGACTTTCCCCCGCCCGGCCAGCCTTGCCTGTGGCTGGTGCGCCAGGGCGCCATCGAACTGCGCACCAGCGACGGCGCCCTGGCCCGGCGCATGGGCGAAGGCGACCTGCACGACGCCGACTGCCTGGCCGATTCGCCGGAACGAACCTGGCGCGGCCACAGCGTCGAGGACACCCTGCTCTACGGACTACCGCGGGCCGATCTGGAGGATTTGTGGCAGGCGCATCCGGCATTGCGCCAGCGCGCCCTGCACGATCTCGGGCAGCGACTGGCCGGGGCGCGCAGCAGCCAGCACCTGCCGCCCGAGCGCGATCTCGGCAGCCTGCCGCTGGCCATGCTGGTCGGCCGGGCTCCCGTGTGCACCAGTCCGGAAGCCAGCATCCGCGAAGCCGCCCGGCACATGAGCCGCGAACGCGTCTCGGCCCTGCTCGTCGTCGACGAAGGCGGCCTGCTCGGCATCGTCACCGACCGCGATCTGCGCAGCCGCTGCCTGGCCGCCGGACTCTCCGAGCAGATGCCGATCTCGGCCATCATGACCGCCGATCCCTTGACCCTGCCGCCTGACGCCCCCGGCTTTGAGGCCCTCCTCGCAATGACCCGGCGCGGCATCCATCATCTGCCCGTGGCCGAACCGGGCAAACTGCACGGCCTGGTCAGCAGTACCGACCTGCTGCGCGCCCAGGGCATCAGCAGCATCCACCTGGCCGACCGCATTCGCCGGGCAGGCAATCTCGGCGACCTGGCCACGCTGGCCGGCGAACTTCCGGAACTCTGGCTCAATCTGGCCCGCCGCGGCGAGGGCGCGGCCATCCTCGGGCGTATCGTTTCCGGCCTCGCCGACACCATCGCCGGGCGCCTGCTCGGTCTCGCCGAAGAGCATCTCGGCCCGCCGCCGGTGCCCTATGCCTGGATCGCCTACGGCTCGCAGGGGCGCCAGGAGCAGACCCTGCATTCGGACCAGGATAACGCCCTGATCCTCGACGACGACTACGACGCCGAGCAGCACGGCGAATACTTCGCCGGCCTGGCCCGCGAGGTCTGCGACGGCCTGGCCGCCTGTGGCTTCATGCATTGCCCCGGGGCGATGATGGCGACCAACCCCGACTGGCGGCAACCACTGGCCGCCTGGCGCGAGCTGTTTACCGACTGGATCAGCAGCACCGATCCGCAGAAAGGGCGCCTCGCCTCCAACCTGTTCGACCTCCGTGTGGTGCACGGCGAGCCGGCGCTGGCCCGGCCGCTGCGCCAGCTGATCACCAGTCTCGCCCCGCGCCACGAAACCCTGCTCACCCACCTGGTTGCCAACGGCTGCGCGACGCCACCGCCGCTCGGCTTCTTCCGTCAGCTGGTGGTTACCGGCAGCGGCGAACACGAAGGCGAACTCGACATCAAGCGGCATGGCATCCTGCCCATCGTCGATTTGGCACGGATCCATGCGCTGGCCGCCGGTGTCGGCGAGATCGGCACCCTGGCCCGCCTGCGCGGCACGGCGGGCCAGGCGCTACTCAGTCGCGACGGCGCCGAGACGCTGATCAGCGCCTTCGACTTCCTGCTCGCCCTGCGTACCCGGCATCAGCTCGAGCAACTGCTCGCCGGCCAGCCGGCCGGCAACTATCTCGCACCGGCCCGGCTGGGCGCTGCCGATCGCCGCCACCTGCGCGATGTCTTCCTGGCCATAACGACGCAACAGAAGGCCCTGCTGCACGCCTTCCCGCACGGGCCGATCCGGTGAACCTGCCGCCCCTTCTCGCCAAGCTGCAGCGGGCCTGGCTGATCCGCCGGCTGCGCGGCAATGCCACGGCCGCACCGCTCCTCGCCGATCTGACGAGTCCCCGCCCCCACGGCAGCCAGGACTGGCGGAGCAGCCGCTACCTGGCGCTCGACCTGGAAACCAGTGGTGGCGATCCGGCTCGCGACGACATCCTGAGCTTCGGCTGGCTCTGCCTGGAGGGCCCGGAAATCCGCCTGAGCAGCGCCCGCCATCGCCTGGTACGGCCGCGCCGGGCGCTGGCCGAGAACAATGTGAGCATTCATCGCATTACCGATGACCAGGCGGCAAGCGGCGAGGCGCTGCGTAGCGTACTGAGCGAATTCCTCACCGACCTACGGGGCCGGGTGCTGATCGCCCACTATTCGCCGACCGAAGTCGGCTTCCTCGATGCCGCCTGCCGCGCCTGCTTCGGCGGCGGCTTCCGGCCGCCAGTCATCGACACCCTGATCCTTGCCCGCCGCGCCGCTGCCGAGCACCCGCCCGGCAGCCTGCGCCTGGGCGCCCTGCGCGCCCGCCACCACCTGCCGCGTTACCCGCTGCATCACGCCCTGTCGGATGCCCTGGCGGCCGCCGAACTGTTCCTTGCCCAGGCCGAGGCGGCCAGCGCCCGCGGCCGGACGCGGCTCGGCGACTTTCTGCTGGATTAAGAAAAACGGCCGCCGGAAGGCGGCGGCCATTTGGGCGCTGACGAACGCCGGCCGGCTTACTCGCCGGCGACGGTCATCCGGTCGATCAGGATCGAGCCGGTCTGCTTGCTGCCGCGTACCTGCACGTCGTTGCCGACGGCGAGGATGCCGGCGAACATCGCCTTGAGGTTACCGGCAATGGTGATTTCCTCGACCGGGTAGGCGATCTTGCCGTTCTCGACCCAATAGCCGGCGGCACCGCGCGAGTAGTCGCCGGTGACGTAGTTGATGCCATGGCCGAGCAATTCGGTGACGAACAGCCCGCGGCCCATGCGCGCCAGCAGGGCATCGCGGTCGAGCTCGCCGGGCTCGATGATCAGGTTGTGGCTGCCGCCGGCGTTGCCGGTGGTCTGCATGCCCAGCTTGCGGGCGGTGTAGGTGCTGAGGAAGTAGCCCTGCAGGATGCCGTCGGCGACCACGTTGCGGTCGCGGGTGGCGACGCCGTCGCTGTCGAAGGAGGCGCTGCCGAGGCCGCACGGGATATGCGGGCGTTCGACGATATTGACGAATTCCGGCATCACCGGCTTCCCAAGATGGTCGAGCAGGAAGGAGGACTTGCGGTACAGCGCGCCGCCGCTGGCGGCATGCACCAGACTGCCAAGAATGCCGGCGGCCAGCGGGGCCTCGAACAGCACCGGGAACTCGCCGGTCTTGACCTTGCGCCCGCCGAGCCGGGCCACTGCGCGTTCGGCGGCGATGCGGCCGACGCTGAACGGGTCGTCGAGGCGTGATGCATCACGGTGCGTGGTGTACCAGTCGTCGCGCTGCATGGCGTCCTGTTCGCCGGCGATCACCGAGCAGGAAATATAGTGGCGCGAGGTCGGGTAGCCGCCCATGAAACCGAGGCTGTTGGCCGAGACGAACTGCGCCTGCTGGGTCGACACCGTCGCCCCTTCCGAATTGCTGATCCGCTGACTGGCATCGAAGGCCGCCTGCTCGCAGCGGCGCGCCGTCTCGATCGCCTCCTCGACGCTCAGCGCCCACGGATGATAGAGGTCGAGATCGGGGCAGTCCCTGGCCATCAGCGCCGCATCGGCCAGGCCGGCACAGTCGTCCTCGGCGGTGAAGCGGGCTATGGCCAGCGCCGCCTCGACGGTTTCGCGCAGGGCCTGCGGCGAGAAATCGGAGGTGCTGGCGTAGCCCTTGCGCTGTCCGGAATAGACGGTGATGCCGACACCCTTGTCGCGATTGAATTCGATGGTCTCGACCTCGTCGCAGCGGACGCCGACGGTCTGGCCGAAGCCTTCGGAAACATCGACCTCGCAGGCCGTCGCCCCGTTGCGGCTGGCGTGACCGAGGACGTCGGCAGCCAGTTGCTGGAGGGTGGCGAAGGGATAGGAAAAAGCAGCGGTATCGGGCATGGAGGCGGCGTCGATGGGGGAAAGTCGTTATCATAGCAGCCCGCTCCAGTCAGCCCGCGAACCACCCCATGCAAGAAGAAGATTTCACCGAAAGTACCGGCCGCCCGTCGAAAACCAAGAAAAAAGAGGCGATGCACGAGTTGCGCGACCTCGGCGCCGAACTGGTCGAACTGTCGGTCGGCCAATTGAAGCGCATCAACCTGCCGGAGAACATTTACGAGACGGTGCGCGAATGCCAGAAGATCACCGCTCACGGCGCCCGTCGCCGGCAGATCGCCTATCTCGGCAAGCTGATGCGTGGCGTCGACGACGAGCCGATTCGCGCCGGCCTGGCCCTGCTGCGCGGCGAATCGTCGGCCGAGACGGCCCGTTTGCACCGCCTTGAGCGCTTTCGCACGCGCCTGCTGGAAGACGAAACCTTCCTTAGTGAGATTGCCGCCCTGTGGCCGCAGGTCGATCAGCAGCACCTGCGCCAGTTGCGCCGCAACGCGCTGAAGGAACAGGAGGCCAACAAGCCGCCGAAGAATTTCCGCGCCATTTTCCAGGTGCTGCAGGAACTCGACCGGGAAGGAACGCCTGATGTCAGCGAATGACGAACTGAAAGTCGGTCTGGTCTCGATCAGCGACCGCGCCTCGACCGGCGTCTACGAAGACAAGGGCATCCCGGCCCTGCAGGAGTGGCTGAACAGCGCCCTGACTTCGCCGTGGCACGCCGAGACGCGGCTGATCGCCGACGACCGGGTCAGCATCGAGCAGACGCTGATCGAACTGGTCGATACCTGCCATTGCGATCTGATCCTGACCACCGGCGGCACCGGCCCGGCGCTGCGCGACGTCACGCCGGAAGCCACGCTGGCCGTCGCCGACAAGGAAATGCCCGGTTTCGGCGAGGAGATGCGGCGGATCAGCCTGAACTTCGTGCCGACGGCCATCCTCTCGCGCCAGGTAGCGGTAATCCGCCAGCAGACGCTGATCATCAACCTGCCCGGCCAGCCGAAGTCGATCAAGGAAACGCTGGAAGGGGTGCGCAACGCCGCCGGCGAGGTCACCCATGTCGGCATCTTCGCCGCCGTGCCCTACTGCATCGACCTGATCGGCGGCCCCTACGCCGAAACCGACCCAGCCGTGGTCAAGGCCTTCCGGCCGAAGACGGCTATCCGCCCGCCGCGGCCATAAACCGGACCGGCCGGCTCAACCGAGCCGGCTGAGGTGATAGCGGGCCAGTTCGTAATCGGCGGTCTGCTCGATCAACGCCGCTGGCGCCAGCAGGCAGCGCCGGCCTTCGATGCTGCACTCCAGGCTTTCCTGCAAATCGAAGCTGGCCGGCGGCAGCACCACGCGCACTTCGCCCGGCTCGCCGCGGTTCTCCAGCAGTAGCGCCGGGGTGCCCGAGACGGCAGCATAGGACGAGGCGGTGCGCGCCTTCAGTTCGACCGAGAAGGCTTGGCGGGCCAGCGTCTCGATGCCGACCTGGGCGTCGCTCTCGCTGGTCCGGTGATAGCGGCGAACGATGCCGAGCAGCCAGTTGTCGCCACCGTCCGGCTGGATGGCCAGCAGCGCGCCGACCTTCAGCCAGTCGGCCGGAATGCTGTTGATTACCGCACCGAAGCCGCCGCGGCTGACGTTGTCCACGACCCAGCTTTCCATCTGCAGGCCGGCCGGCTTGCCACCGAATTCGCCGGAGAAAGCAACAAAAGCATTGACCAGGCCGTTGAGCACCGACAGCCGGTGCTTGACCCGATGCCGGTCGTGCCGCCGCTGCGGCGGCACCGGCGCCAGATAGGCAGCCAGATGGCGCAGCACCGGAATCAGCGTGCGGCCGTAATACTGGGCGCCGAGCTTGACCTCGGCCGGCACGTCGTCACCGCGCTCCAGCCCGTGCAGCAATTCCTTGATACCGGCATGCGCCGCCCCCGGCTTGAAGAAGCGCTGGCTCGGCTGCGCCGCTGCCGGCCTGCGTGCCAGACGCAGCGGCGGCTGGGCCAGTTGCAGATCGACCCAATACACGCAGTCGTGCTGGGCTTCGGCGGTGAATACGAAACCGGGCAGGAAATGTTCGATCAGGCGCTCGGCCAGTTCGATCTCCAGCGGCAGCAGGCTGTCCATCGACGCCGCCTGGAAGGTCATCACCTTCTGGTATTCCTGGGTCGGCGAACTGACGCCGCCGGCCCGTCCGAGCTGCACGCCGCGCGTCGCCACGCCAGCGGCCTCGGCCACCAGCAGGGCGTTGCCAAGACGGGCCCAGAGTTGGTTGGCCGACGGGCCGTAGTGGAACTGTTCCCACTTCAGGATCGCGCCGAGGGCGGCGATTAGCCGGGTGCAGATCGCTGGCAGCGCCGTCTTCAGCGGGTCCACCGGCTTGTCGCCGGCGGCCAGACCGCCCAGGCAGCGTTCGTAGGTGCTGGCCAGCAGAACCCAGAAGCCGTGACTGATCGACCACAGGCGCTTTTCCTCGGCGCGCGACAGACGCGCGGTATGCAGGTAATCGCGGCACAGGCGGCGCAGATGCGACTGTGCCGCGTCGTCCAGCTGCCGCGCCGCCTCGTACAGCCGGTCGATCGACAGTTCGTCCGAGGCCAGGGCCGACTCGAGCCAGCCAGCCACCTCATCGACGGCACGGAAGGCGTTGTCCTTCGGCAGCTCGGCGACGATCCGCTTCAGTTCCTGTGCATCGGCGAGTGGATGCAGTGCCTTCTTGGCAAAAATCCCGCCCAGATTTCCCACTTTGTTCAGCACACTGCCTCCTCTCGACCATTTTTCTGGCTGTAGTTTAGCCGCAGATTTGTCAATTCGCTGCAGCCAGGCGGCCGGGATGTAAAATCATCCCTTTCGAATGAACGGCAGGACGCCATGCAGCAATACTTGGACCTCATGCGGCACGTGCTGGACAACGGCCATGACAAATCCGACCGCACCGGCACCGGCACGCGCTCGGTTTTCGGCTGGCAGATGCGCTTCGACCTCGGCCAGGGCTTCCCGGTGCTGACCACCAAGAAACTGCACCTGAAATCGATCGTCCACGAACTGCTGTGGTTCCTGCAGGGCGATACCAACATCAAGTACCTGCAAGAGCACGGCGTCCGCATCTGGGACGAATGGGCCGACGAACAGGGCGACCTCGGGCCGGTCTACGGCAAGCAGTGGCGGCGCTGGGAAACGCCGGACGGCCGCGTCATCGACCAGATCACGCAACTGGTGCAAAGCCTCAAGCACAACCCGGATTCGCGCCGGCACATCGTCTCCGCCTGGAATCCGGGCGACGTCGACAGCATGGCCCTGCCGCCCTGCCACTGCCTGTTCCAGTTCTATGTTGCCGACGGCAAGCTGTCCTGCCAGCTGTACCAGCGCAGCGCCGACATCTTTCTCGGTGTGCCCTTCAACATAGCCTCCTACGCGCTGCTGACCCTGATGCTGGCGCAGGTCTGCGGCTACCGCCCGGGCGAGTTCGTGCACACCTTCGGCGATGCGCACATCTACTCGAACCACTTCGCCCAGGCCAATCTGCAGTTGTCGCGTCAACCGCGGCCGCTGCCGACGCTGTGGATCAACCCACAGGTGCAGGACCTCTTCGCCTTCCGCTTCGAGGATTTCCGCCTCGAAGACTACGACCCGCATCCGCACATCGCCGCCCCCGTGGCCGTCTGACCATGACCGTACCGCTCCGTCCCGCCTGGCTGGCACTCGCCGAGCATGCCCGCAGCCTGCGCAACCGCCATCTGCGCGACCTGTTCGGGCGCGACCCGGAACGCTTCGAGCGCTTTTCGCTGCAGCATCGCGGCTTGCTGATCGACTTCTCCAAGCAGCGCCTCAATCACGAAACCACCACCCTGCTGCACCAGTTGGCCGAACAGGCGGACTGGCGCGGCTGGCAGAAGCGCATGCGGGCCGGCGAGGCGATCAACCATACCGAGCAGCGCGCCGTCCGCCACGTCGAGCTGCGCGCCGGCGACGCGGCCCCGGCCGAGGTCAAGGATGTCCTAGGCCGCATGGCGGCTTTCTGCGAGGCCATCCACAGCGGGACCTGGCGCGGCTTTTCCGGCGAACGCATCACCGACGTCGTCAATCTCGGCATCGGCGGCTCCGACCTCGGCCCGCGCATGGTCGTCCATGCCTTGTCCGCCTGTCAGCAACCTGACCTACGCGTGCATTTCGTCTCCAATCTCGACGGCGCCGACCTCGCCTCGACGCTGGCCGGACTGAATCCGCGGCGCACCCTGTTCATCGTCGCCAGCAAAACCTTCAGCACGCTGGAGACCATGGCCAATGCGCGCACTGCCCGCGCCTGGCTGCTGGCCACAGCCAACGACGAGGGCGCCGTCACCCGACATTTCGTCGCCGCCTCGACCAATCTCGCAGCAACCAGCGCCTTCGGCATCGCGCCGGCCAACGTCTTCGAATTCTGGGACTGGGTTGGCGGCCGCTTCTCGCTATGGTCGGCGATCGGTCTGCCGATCGCGCTGGCCATCGGCTTTCGCCATTTCACGCAACTACTGGCCGGGGCGCACGATCTCGACCAGCATTTCTTCGCTGCACCGGCCCGAGAGAACCTGCCGCTGACGCTGGCCTTGATCGCGCTGTGGAATACCAACTTCCTCGACGCACACAGCCATGGGGTGTTTCCCTACAGCCACTCGCTGACGCTGCTCCCAGCGCATCTGCAGCAATTGGAGATGGAGAGCAACGGCAAGCGCGCCAACCGCGATGGCCAGGCCGTGGACTATGAAACCAACCCGATTCTCTGGGGCGCCGCCGGCACCAACGGCCAGCACTCCTTCTTCCAGCTGCTGCATCAGGGTGGCGCGCTGGTCGCCAGCGATTTCATCGCCCTGGCCCGTTCCGACTACCCGCTGCCCGGCCATCACAGCGATCTGCTGGCCAACTGCCTGGCCCAGTCGTCGGCTCTGGCTTTCGGCCAGACGGTGGAGGAAGCCCGCAGCGCAGGCATTCCGGAACATCTGCTGGCCTTCCGCCGGTTTCCGGGCAACCAACCGTCGACCACCATCCTGCTGCCGGAACTGACCCCGTTCACGCTCGGCCAGTTGCTTGCCCTGTACGAGCACAAAGTGTTCTGCCTGGGCGTGCTGTGGAACCTGAATTCCTTCGACCAATGGGGCGTCGAGCTCGGCAAGCAGATGGCCGGACGACTAGCCACCTGCATTCGCGGCGAGGCCACGACCGCGGAACTGGATGCCTCGACCCGCGGACTGATTGCCCACCTCCAGCAAAGCCGGAGCTGAACATGTCTGAAATCGTCATCATCGCCGCCGTCGCCCGGAACCGGGTGATCGGCAAGGACAACCAACTGCTCTGGAACATTCCGGAAGACATGGCGCACTTCAAGGCGCTGACCCAGGGCCACGCGGTGCTGATGGGCCGCAAGACATGGGAGTCGCTGCCTGAACGGTTCCGCCCGCTGCCCGGCCGGCGCAACATCGTGATCAGCCGGCAGGCCGGCTATGCCGCCGCCGGTGCCGAAGTCGCCGGCTCGCTGGAAGACGGCATCGCCCTGGCCAGTGGCGCGCAACAGCTGTTCATCATCGGCGGCGCCGAGATCTACGCGCAGGCGATGCCGCTGGCCGATCGCCTGGAAATCACCGAAGTCGGCCTGACTCCGGAAGGCGATGCCTGGTTTCCGGAAATCGCGACCGCTGACTGGCAAATCGCTTCCTGCAGCGAACTCGCCTCGCGCACCGAGGTCGCCGTACGTTTCCTGAGCTACCGGCCGCGCCGCTCCGGCTAGGTCGACTTAGCGACCGAGCGCAGCGCTGCCGGTGACCTTGGCCCCGAAATAGGGCTGCAGCTGGTAGGTGATGCCGACGTAAGGCGCACCGGCACCGACGAACATCCCGGCCGCCTGCCCGAAACCGCCCTGACCATCACTCAGGCCGTCAAAGACGAAGGTCTGGCTGCGCGCCGTTGGCGACAGGGTTTCGCTGAACGGATTGGCGTTGCCGCTGAGCTGCAGGTTCAGGCTCAGGTTCATGATGGAACTCGAAAAGTTGGCCACCAGGCTGGCCGCGGTCAGCGTCTGTACGCCAGCGTTGATATCGATCGCCGTCGTCGCGCCGCCATTGGCCAGGGTATAGGTATAGGTACCGTCGCCGAGACCGGTGATATCGGACAGCGGCGTCAGGCGCCCAGCGACGTAGTGGAAGTTGTCGAGCACGGAAGCATCTTCCAACCTCGCCTGGCTCCAGCGGCCCCAGCCGATCAACCCATCGCGGCTGGCCGCTTCGGCAAGGCCGGCGCCCACGGAGAAGGAATGGGTGCCGTCGCTGGCCTGGACCAGCAGGTCGAGGCCGCTGAACTGCGCCGTCAGATTGTCCTTGCCAAACGGCACCGTCGCATTGCTGGCGAACTGCATGCTGTAATCCGGACCGGATTCCATGCCGCGGACGGCATCGCCTGCCACGAACGGCGGCCGCACATCGCTCAGCATCGGCTGCGCCGGGTCGAGGCGCGGGCGGCTGGCCGTCAGCTGCGGCAATTGGTCGTGGCCGCGGACAACGGCCGCCTCGCCGCTGGCGACGATAATGCAGCCGGCACGGTTACAGACCTCGATGCGCCCTTCGCCGGTGGCAATGGCGATGGTTTCCGGATCGAGATAGGTGACCGTAAACTCGGTGCCACGGATGCCGATCGTCGCCACCGCGGTGGAGACCTTGTAGCTGTCGCGATTGGCCCGGCCGATCAAGCCGGTCAGGGTGCGCAGGCCGCCTTTCAGCAAGCTGAAGAAGCCGCGCTCCTGCCCGTCGGCCTGGCCGGCGAAGCGATAGTTGTCGAGGCGGTATTCGCTCTGCGGCTGCAGGGAAACCAGCGCGCCATCGGTGAAGCGCAACTGGGCCCGACCGTCGCGCCCGGTCAGCACGGTATCACCCGTTTGCAGCTCGCTGCCCTTGGCCAGGGAGCGCGTTTCCCCGCTGGCCGACAGGGCGCGCACTTCACCGTTGACGAAATCGAGACGGGCGGCAGCGGCCGCCTGGGCCAACACCGGCAGCAGTGCGGTCAGAACAAATGGCAGCAGATGCTTGAAAGAGGCTCGGGTCATCGCAATTCTCCGGTTCAGAACTCGCGGCGGATGGCGAGCGACACGACTTCGCGGTGATAGTCGTTGAGTTCAAGATTGGACTTGTTGTAGGTCAGCGCCAGCTGGGGCGTCAGGGTCCAGTCGCGCGCCAGGGCGTAATTGACGCCGATCAGCGCGCCGTACTGGTCATCCTGGCGCCGGACCTCGTTCGCCTGATTGCGCGAGTGGTCGCGTCGTTCGTAGGAGAGGCTGCCGAAGGCGATCAACTGCTGGCCGAAGCCGAGACGCCCACCGAGGCGCGCGCCGTAGCCATCGAACTCATATTGCTTGAGGTTGCGGGCCTCGGGCTTTTCCTGGACCAGGTAGGCACTGGCGAAGCCGACCGCACCATCGCGCCACAGGTAGGCATAGGAAGCGCCGCCCAGATAACGGTCGACGTCGCGCGCCCGGTTGGTCAGATAGTTGAGCTCGGCATACTGGCCGAAAACGCTGAGCTGGTTGCGCGCGTCGAGATTGTATTGCCACTGCCCGGTGAGGCCGACGACGTTGCGGTAGCGGGCACCGTCTACGGTGACCTGCCCGCCCTGGCCCATGACGGTCACGACATTCTTGCCGGCCGAGAAGACGAGGCCCAGATTGCCATCGACACTGCCGAGGTCAAATTGCGCTTTCTCGAAGTTGCCGCGGTAGGAGCCGGACAAGCCGGCCAGCAGGGCGATGCCGGTGTGCAGCGGCAGGCGGGCATTGGCCCCGGCGCCCAGCTGGCCGAAACCATCCTCGTTGGCCTTGATGTCCGCCGGCAGCGGAATGCTGAAGCCACTGGGAAAGGTGATGCTGGAGCGGTTGGGTCCAGCATTGACGTTGGAGTCGTAGCCGACCTGGGCCTCGACATAGCCATTGACGCTGGCCGTGTCGCCACTTTCCCGACGGCGGGCCAGGGCGATGTAGCGTTCCAGGGTCAGCGAAACGTCGGCCGGCACGCCCTGGCGCTGGACGTTTTCGAACTCCTGGCGGGCAGTTTCGACTTCGCCGAGCGCCAGATAGGCCCGGGCGATTTCCGCCCGCGCCCGGATGTGGTTGGGTTCAAGCGCCAGCACCCGCTCCAGGGCGAACACCGCGCGGGTGTTCTCGCCGATCTCGAGCGCCGCCAGGCCGAGCAGGAAATCATAGCCGACCTCGCCGGCCCGCTCGCTCTCGCGCGGTTCGAGCAAGGCATACGCCGCCCGCCCCTGAGCGCCGTTGAGCAAGGCCAGCGCCTCGTCGGTCAGCGCGTCGGCGACGGCTACCGGCACCACCCCAAGCCCGAGCCAGCATAGCGCGGCAAGCCGCATTGGTCGTTTCACCATCATTCCCCCCACAGCCATCCCCTCAATCTATCGGCAATGCCACATCACGGTCGGTTCGGCTGCACCGCCGGACTCGCTTCGCGTGGCGTGTAGTAATCCATGTTCGGTCCGGGGGACTGCACGGCCGGCGGCACTGGCTGCGTCGGTACCGGCAGCGTGACCTCTTCGCGGACCACCGGCACTGCCGGCAGCGCCCCTTCGCTGTTCAGCTGCCGGTCCCGGGCTTCCTCACGCAACTCCGGCGGCGCCCCCGCCGCCCGCACCCAGACCGTTTCGGCCGGCGCAACATCGCGACAGGCGACCTCGCTGCACACTTCAACCAGGCCGGAGTAGGTGGTGACCAGCAGACCGGAGCCATCCAGCCGGGCGCCGAATTCGGTGCCGCGAATACCTATCGTGGCAACGCTGGTGCCGATCCGGTACTGCGTGCGATCCTTTTTGCCGAGCCAGCCGGTAACCGTGCGCAGGCCGCCCTTGAGCAGGGTCATCAACACCCCGTCGCCGGCAATGACGCGCTCGCCGCCATAGCGGAAACGGTCAACGCGAAAGCGGGTGGCCGGCTGCAGCGACATGCTGGCGCCGTCGCGAAAACGCAGCTGCACACGCCCATCGGCCGTATCGATGGTATCGCCGGCGGCAATTTCGCCGCCCCGGTTCAGCAGGCGGACACGGCCATCGGCAGCGATCGCCTGCGGCTGGCCGGTGAGGAATACCACCGTCGCCGCCAGCTCGGCCAATGCCGGTAGCGAACACAGCCAGCACAGGCCCAGGCCAACGGCCAATCGACGCAACATGTACTCCCCCCCGGGACCGGATCAGCGAACGCAGTCTACATAGTAGCGACCATCAGCGCCCTTGACGAGGCCGTGGATGTCGGTTTCGAAGCCGGGGAAGCCGGCGTTGAAGATACGGGCAAATTTCAGGTAGTTGCAGATCGTCGCGTTGAAGCGTTCGCCCGGAATCAGCAACGGGATGCCCGGCGGATACGGGGTCAGCAAGACGGCAGTGACGCGGCCTTCGAGTTCGTCGACGGGCACGCGCTCGATCTCGCGATGCGCCATCTTGGCAAAGGCGTCGGCCGGACGCATGGCCGGCACCATGTCCGACAAGTACATCTCGGTGGTCAGGCGGGCGACGTCGTTCTGCTTGTACACCCCATGGATCTGCGTGCACAGGTCGCGCAGGCCGACGCGCTCGTAGCGCGGGTTCTTCTGCACGAACTCGGGCAACACCTTCCACAGCGGGTGGTTTTTGTCGTAATCGTCCTTGAACTGCTGCAGGGCGGTGACCAGCGTGTTCCAGCGGCCCTTGGTGATGCCGATGGTGAACATGATGAAGAAACTGTACAGGCCGCACTTCTCGACGATGACGCCGTGTTCGGCCAGGTACTTGGTGACGATCGCCGCCGGGATGCCGATGTGGTCGGAAAAGTCGCCATCGACGTCGAGGCCCGGGGTGATCACCGTCGCCTTGATCGGGTCGAGCATATTGAAGCCGTCGGCCAGCTGGCCGAAGCCGTGCCAGCGGGCGCCGGGTTTGAGCATCCAGGCGTCGCGCTCCTCGATACCTTCCTCGGACAGGTCGTCCGGCCCCCAGACGGTGAACCACCAGTCGGCGCCCCACTCCTCGTCGACCTTGCGCATGGCGCGGCGAAAATCCAGGGCCTCGGCGATCGACTCCTCGACCAGCGCGGTACCGGCTGGCTCTTCCATCATTGCCGCAGCGACGTCGCAGGAAGCGATGATCGAGTACTGCGGCGAGGTCGAGGTATGCATCAGGTAGGCCTCGTTGAAGATGTCGCGGTCGAGCTGCTGGTTCTGCGCATCCTGGACGAGGATCTGCGAGGCCTGCGACAGACCGGCCAGCAACTTGTGCGTCGATTGCGTCGAAAAGATCATCGACTCCTGGCAGCGCGGGCGGTCGGCGCCAATGGCGTGGTAATCGCCGTAGAAGTCGTGGAACGCAGCATGCGGCAGCCAGGCTTCGTCGAAGTGCAGGGTGTCGATCTTGCCGTCCAGTTCGCTCTTGATGTCCTCGACGTTGTAGAGGATGCCATCGTAGGTGGACTGGGTGATGGTCAGCACGCGCGGCTTGGCCGTCTTGTCGGTGATGAAGGGATTGGCGGCGATCTTCTTCTGGATGTTCTCCCAGAGGAATTCCGATTTCGGGATCGGGCCGATGATGCCGTAGTTGTTGCGCGTCGGCATCAGGAACACCGGGATCGCCCCGGTCATCATGATGGCGTGCAGGATCGACTTGTGGCAGTTGCGGTCGACGACGACGATGTCGCCCGGCGCCACCGTCGAGTGCCAAACGATCTTGTTCGAAGTCGAGGTGCCGTTGGTGACGAAATACAGGTGATCGGCGTTGAAGATGCGCGCGGCGTTGCGCTCGGAAGCGGCGACCGGGCCGGTGTGATCGAGCAGTTGGCCGAGCTCCTCGACGGCATTGCAGACGTCGGCGCGCAGCATGTTCTCGCCGAAGAACTGGTGGAACATCTGGCCGACCGGCGACTTCAGGAAAGCGACGCCTCCCGAGTGGCCGGGGCAGTGCCAGGAATACGAGCCGTCGGCGGCGTAATGGGTCAGCGCGCGGAAGAAGGGCGGCGGCAGCGAGTCGAGGTAAGCCTGGGCTTCGCGCTTGACGTTGCGGGCAATGAATTCCGGCGTGTCCTCGAACATGTGGATGAAGCCGTGCAGTTCGCGCAGCACGTCGTTCGGGATATGGCGCGAGGTGCGCGTCTCGCCGTGCAGGAAGATCGGGATGTCGGCATTGCGGTTGCGGATCTCGGTGACGAAGGCACGCAGTTCGCCGAGCGTTTCCTCGGGTTCCAGCGCCAGCTCCTCGTCGTCGATCGACAGGATGAAGGCCGAGGCCCGCGACTGCTGCTGGGCGAAGGAGGTCAGGTCGCCGTAACTGGTGACGCCGACCACTTCCATGCCTTCCTTCTCGATCGCCGCGGCCAGGGCGCGGATGCCGAAGCCGGAGGTGTTTTCCGAGCGAAAGTCTTCGTCGATGATGATGATCGGAAAGTGGAAGCGCATGGTGAATCCTTAAAAAGCGGCGACCCGCCGCAGCGGGTCACAGAATAAGACGGTTTCTTTACGAGGCTGCGTCAGATTTTCGGCAGCGTGACGCCGACCTGGCCTTGGTATTTGCCGCCACGATCCTTGTAGGACGTTTCGCAGATCTCGTCGGACTCGAAGAACAGCACCTGGGCGCAGCCTTCGCCGGCGTAGATCTTGGCCGGCAGCGGCGTGGTGTTGGAGAACTCGAGCGTCACATAGCCTTCCCATTCCGGCTCGAAAGGCGTCACATTGACGATGATGCCGCAGCGGGCATAGGTCGACTTGCCCAGACAGACGGTCAGCACCGAACGCGGAATGCGGAAGTATTCGACGGTGCGGGCCAGGGCGAAGGAATTCGGCGGGATGATGCAGCAATCGGACTCGATCTCGACGAAGGACTTCGGATCGAAGTTCTTCGGGTCGACGACGGTCGAATTGATGTTGGTGAATACCTTGAATTCGCGGGCGCAGCGGATATCGTAACCATAGCTCGAGGTGCCGTAGGAAACGATCTTTTCGCCATTGGCCTCACGCACCAGCTCCGGCTCGAACGGCTCGATCATGCCGTGCTCTGCCGCCATGCGGCGTATCCATTTGTCTGATTTGATGGCCATTTCTTCTCGTCCGCGCGGCAAAAAACAAAGGCGGGATTTTACCCGCCTTTGTCTGCGGTTTTGGCAAAAATCTCAGGTGTTTTGCACCACGATATTGGGGAACTTGGAGGTCATGTCCTTGGCCTTCTCGGCGATCTTGACCGCGATGCGCCGGGCGATGGTGCGGTAGATCTCGGCGGTGCGCGAATCGGGCGCGCCGACCACGGTCGGCTTGCCGCCATCGGCCATCTCGCGGATGGCCATTTCCAGCGGCAGGCTGCCGAGGAATTCGACGCCGTAGTCGGCACACATCTGCTCGCCGCCGCCGCTGCCGAAGATGTGCTCCTCATGGCCGCAGTTCGAGCAGATGTGAATGCTCATGTTTTCAACGATGCCGAGAATCGGCACGTTGACCTTCTCGAACATCTTCAGGCCCTTGCGCGCGTCGATCAGGGCGATGTCCTGCGGCGTGGTAACGATCACCGCACCAGTCACCGGCACCTTCTGGGTCAGGGAGAGCTGGATGTCCCCGGTACCCGGCGGCATGTCGACGATCAAGTAATCGAGATCGCGCCAATTGGTCTGGCCGAGCAGCTGGTCGAGCGCCTGGGCGACCATCGGGCCGCGCCAGACCATCGGCGTTTCGACATCGACCATGAAACCGATCGACATCGCCTGCAGACCGTAGGCCTCCAGCGGCTCCATGCTGTTGCCGTCGCGCGATTCCGGCTGCTGGCCGGCCAGGCCGAGCATCTGCGGCTGCGACGGGCCGTAGATGTCGGCATCGAGAATGCCGACGCTGGCGCCTTCCTGGGTCAGCGCCAAGGCGAGGTTCACGGCCGTCGTGCTCTTGCCGACGCCACCCTTGCCGGAGGCGATGGCGATGATGTTCTTGACCCCGGGCAACAGCTTGACGCCGAGCTGCACCGAGTGGGCAACGATCTTGCTGGACACGTTGGCGGAAATGTTGCCGACGCCGGGAACGGTTTTAACGGCCGCAATGACCTGTTTGCGCACGGCGTCGATCTGGGTTTTCGCCGGATAGCCGAGTTCGACGTCGAAGGCGACGTCATCGCCATCGATGCGGATGTTCTTGACGGCGCGGCCGCTGACGAAATCCTTGCCGGTATTGGGATCGATCGCGCTGGCGAGCGCGGTCCTGACCTGTTGCTCAGTAAGACTCATGGAAACTCCGGTTGGTTGGGCGGGTAGCAATACCCGAGTAATCTTGTCCAGTATAACCCAGTCCGGAAAGCGAAATCAGCCCGGCTGGACGGTATCCAGACGATAGCCCTGGCCGTAAACCGAGGTCAACATCAAACCGCTCTCGCCGGCCAGGCCCAGCTTCTTGCGCAGCCGACTGGCGTGGGTATCGACGGTGCGCGAATCGACGCCCGGTTCGCGTACCCAGATCGAGGCCAGCAATTCCTCGCGCGGCAGCACCCGGCCGATGTTGCGCAACAGGATCACGGCCAGGTCGAATTCGCGCTGGGTCAGGTCGACATCGACACCGGCCAGATGAATCCGCCGACCGTCGAGATCGACCTCGATGTTGCCGTAACGCAGGGCGCTCGGCCGCTGCTGACGGCGGCGCCGGAGCAGCGACTCGATGCGGGCCATGAATTCCATGTAGCGGATCGGCTTGGGAATGTAGTCGTCGGCACCGAGCCGCAGGATATCGGCGGCGTGCTCCTCGCCGGTGCGCGCCGTGCAGAAGACGACCGGCACATCCCAGCCGCAATGTTCGCGGATGTAGAGCAGGACTTCCTCGCCACTGACGTCGGGCAGGGTCCAGTCGACAATGAAGAAATCGAAATTGCTGCCCTTCAGGGCCGCCATGAAGGTCTTGCCTTCGGCAAATACCTCGACGTGATGACCCTCGCTTTTGAGTAGGGCCTTGAGCACCTCGGCCTGGCTGCGACTGTCTTCAATAATTGCGAAATTCATGTGTCCTCCGGCGATGCGCCAATTCTGCCGAGATTAGGGCCACCGGGCAACCTGCATTTTCAGCGGATTTACCATGTGAACACAATCGTTTACGTTACGTCACAAATACCCGGCGGCACCCCGCCGACGGCACGAACGCCGGAGCGGGCGCCGGCACGGTAAAATCGCGTTTTATTTCTTCCGTCTGCCTCGCCCATGTCGCGCAAAATCCTCGTCACTTCCGCCCTGCCCTATGCCAACGGGTCGATCCACCTCGGGCACCTGGTCGAATACATCCAGACCGACATCTGGGTGCGCTACCAGAAGATGGCCGGCAACGAATGCTGGTATGTCTGCGCCGACGACACCCACGGCACGCCGATCATGCTGCGCGCCGAGAAGGAGGGGATCACGCCGGAGCAGCTGATCGCCCGCGTCCATGGCGAACATGCCCGCGACTTCGCCGGCTTCGGCGTCGGCTTCGACAATTTCTACAGCACCCACTCCGACGAAACCCGCGACTGTGCCAACGACATCTACGGCAAGTTGAAGGCCGCCGGCCTGATCGAGACGCGGACCATCGAGCAGTACTACGACCCGGTCAAGCAACTGTTCCTGCCCGACCGCTTCATCAAGGGCGAGTGCCCGAAATGCCATGCCAAGGACCAGTACGGCGACAACTGCGAAGTCTGCGGCGCCGCCTACGCGCCGACTGACCTGATCGAACCGTACTCAGCCGTCTCCGGCGCCAAGCCTGAACTGCGCAGCTCCGAGCATTACTTCTTCAAGCTTTCCGATCCGCGCTGCGAGTCCTTCCTGCGTGGCTACACGAGCAGCGGCGTGCTGCAGACCGAAGCCGCCAACAAGATGCAGGAATGGCTGGGCGCCCCGGGCGAGAACAAGCTGACCGACTGGGACATCTCGCGCGACGCGCCCTACTTCGGTTTCGAGATTCCCGATGCGCCGGGCAAGTACTTCTACGTCTGGCTCGACGCACCGATCGGTTACATGGGCTCGTTCAAGAACCTGTGCGCCCGCAACGGCCTCGACTTCAATGAATACTTCAAGCCGGATTCGACGACCGAGCTCTACCATTTCATCGGCAAGGACATCCTCTATTTCCACGCCCTGTTCTGGCCGGCCGAACTGGCCCATGCCGGTTACCGCACGCCGACCAAGATCTTCGCCCATGGTTTCCTGACCGTGGACGGCGCCAAGATGTCGAAATCGCGCGGCACCTTCATCACCGCCGAAAGCTACCTGAACACCGGTCTCAATCCGGAATGGCTGCGCTACTACTACGCTGCCAAGCTCTCGGCGAGCATGGAAGACATCGACCTCAACCTGGAAGACTTCGCTGCCCGCGTCAATTCCGACCTGGTCGGCAAGTACGTCAATATCGCCAGCCGCTCGGCCGGCTTCGTCGCCAAACGTTTCAACGGCCAACTGGCGCCGGCCGCCGCCGAGCTGCCGGCGATCAAGGCCATCCAGGAAGCCGCGCCGCGCATCGCCGAACTATACGAAGCCCGCGAATTCGCCAAGGCGATGCGCGAAATCATGGCCTTGACCGATGCCGCCAACCAATACGTCGACAGCGTCAAGCCCTGGGAGCTGGCCAAGCAGGAAGGCAAGGAAAGCGAACTGCACGCCGCCTGTAGCAATGCGCTGAATCTGTTCCGCCTGCTCACCGTGCTGCTCAAGCCGATCCTGCCGGTGCTTGCCGGCAAGGTCGAAAAATTCCTCAACATCGCGCCGCTCGCCTGGGCGGAGGCGCAACAGCTGTTGGCGGCCGGGCACGGCATCAACGCCTATGAGCACCTGATGACCCGCGTCGATCCCAAGCTGATCGAGAAACTGGTCGAGGCCAACAAGGAATCGCTGGCCCCGGCGCCCGAGCAGTCATCACCGCAGCGCCACGCCGAGCACCAGCAGAAGGAAGCGCAGGCGGCGGCCGGTGACGAGGCGCAGTGCACCATCGACGACTTCATGAAGGTGGACCTGCGCATCGCCCGCATCGCCAATGCCGAGCACGTCGACGGCGCCGACAAGCTGATCCGCCTGACGCTCGACATCGGCGACGCGCGGCCGCGCCAAGTCTTCGCCGGCATCAAGTCGGCCTACGACCCGGCCGCGCTGATCGGCCGCCTGACGGTCATGGTGGCCAACCTGGCGCCGCGCAAGATGAAGTTCGGCCTGTCGGAAGGCATGGTTCTGGCAGGCTCCGACCTCACCGGCAACACCCCGGGACTATTCCTCCTGTCACCCGATTCGGGCGCTCAACCGGGCATGCGCGTCAAGTAATCTGGCGCGACAGACAAGTGGGCCAAAACCCCCGCCCTTGCTTGCTGCGGCGCAGCAAGCAAGGACCGCAACTTCAAGTGATACTTTAAGTTAAGAGCCCAACAGGGCCCCGGGGTTTGGTCTTTTCGAACTATCCACAAAAACTGTGGATAAGTCTGTGAATGAATCCAGCGAGCATTCGCTAAGTAGCCGTGGCACAAGGCTTTTCCCTGCCCCGCCCGAAACTTGAGCTAGATTGCATGCCATTGATTTATATAAACTTATTGGCGCCGCAACGAATTTGACAAAAGCAACAATGGGCCGACGGAAAACACATTGCCATGCGCCCCATTGCTGTGCATAACTCAGACCGGGCAAGGCGATTTTGTCAACGGCTGTCGTGATTATTTTTCCCGATGGGCAGTTGCCGAGCGCGCCGCACCGGTCGCCCTGACCGGTGGTTTCCGGCACAATGTAGCCCCATCCGCCCCTCGACTGCCGCACCATGCTCAATTCACGGCTTCGCCCGCCCCGTCCGCGTCTCACCGGGCGCATCATGCTCTACGCGCTGGCCGACGTCTTCGGGCTCTCGTGCATCGCCATCGGTGCCAGCTGGTTCGTCGAACGCCGGGGGGCCATCCTCGCCAATTTCCCGACCTCGGCGGTCGAAGCCGTAGCGTGCACAGTCGGTGGCGTGGTCGTCATGTTCTGGGCGATTGCCCATATCCTGCGCGAATTGGCCAAGCAGTCGCCGGAGATGAAGGCCAAATACGACGACTACATCGCCACCCACCACCCGGACAAGGTCCGCAAGCTGCCGGACGAGGCCGGCGACTGATCAGTCGCCGCCCTTGGCCGAGGGCTTCAGCCACTCCGGCAGCTCGCGACTGCCGGCATTGTCGATGATGTACTGACGCACCAGCCGGCGCACGACCTGCGACGGCGTCAGGTCGTTGGCGGCGCAGATCTCCTCGAAGATTTTCTTCTTGCGCGGATCGATCAGGATGGTCAAACGGGCGGTGCGATTCTCCATGACAACCTCTTTTAGTCTTTGTGTCACATTATATTAACATGTGATTAACATTGACGAATAATCAAACACTCATATAATCCTGCCCTTCCCCTCCGAGCGCGCGCCATGAAGATCGCCTTCCGTCCCAAGCTGCTGGATTGCCTGCCCGGCTACAACAAGGAGCAGTTCGGCAAGGATCTGGCCGCCGGGATCACCGTCGGCGTGCTAGCCCTGCCGCTGGCCATGGCCTTCGCCATCGCCTCCGGCCTGTCGCCGACGGCCGGCATCTGGACGGCCATCGTCGCCGGCTTGATCATCGCTGCACTGGGCGGTTCGCGGGTGCAGATCGGCGGCCCGACCGGCGCCTTCATCCCGATCATCTACGGCATCGTTGCCGTGCATGGCGTCAGCAACCTGCTCGGCGCCACCATGCTGGCCGGCGCCATGCTGCTGGCCATGGGCCTGGCACGTCTGGGCCAGCTGATCCGCTTCATCCCGGTGACCGTCGTCATCGGCTTCACCAACGGCATCGCCGTGGTCATCTTCCTCGCCCAGATCAAGGATTTCTTCGGTCTGCAGATCGACAACCTGCCGGCCGAGTTCTTCGCCCGCATCAAGGTGCTCGCCGCCCATGCCCACAGCGTCGACCTGCCGACGCTGGGCCTGTCGCTGGCGTGCTTTCTCTTCCTGCTCTCCTACAACCGCCTGGCGCAAAAGCTGAAGCTGCTGCAGCGGGCGCCGGGGCCGCTCGCCGTGCTGCTGCTCGGCACCGTCGCCGCCTTCGTCCTCGATCTGCCGGTCGAGACCATCGGAAGCCGCTTCAACGGCATTCCGCAGGAACTGCCGGCCTTCGGTCTGCCCGACCTGTCAATCCACGATTTCGGCAAACTGATCTCGCCGGCCATCACCATCGCCCTACTCGGCGCCATCGAGTCGCTGCTCTCGGCGCGCGTCGCCGACAGTCAGATCGACGACCGCCACGACCCCAACCAGGAGCTGATCGCCCAGGGCCTGGCCAACATGGTGGCCCCGCTGTTCGGCGGCTTCGCCGCCACCGGCGCCATCGCCCGCACCTCGACCAACGTCAAGTCCGGCGGGCGCACGCCGATCGCCGGCATGGTGCACGCCGTGGTGCTGCTCGGCATCGTGCTGATCGCCGCGCCGCTGGCCGCCTACGTGCCGCTGGCGACGCTGTCGGCGATCGTCATGGTGGTCGCCATCAACATGGGTGAATGGCACCACTTCCGCGAACTGCGCCGCTTCTCCTACAACTACCGGATCATCCTGCTGGCCACCTTCTTGGTCACCGTGCTGTTCGACCTGACCGTCGCCGTCGAGTTGGGCATGGTGCTGGCCAGCCTGTTCTTCATCTACCGGATGTCCGAGCTGACCCGCGTCGAACGCCGGCACCTCCGCGAGGAAGCGACCGAGCCGCAATTCCTCTATCCGGACGGGACGATGCGCGTCGCCGCCTGGCAACTGTTCGGCTCGCTGTTCTTCGGCGCGGTGAACAAGCTCGAAGTCCTGCTCGACCCGGCCGCCGGCCATCCGGAAGTGGTCATACTCGACATGACGCAGCTGATCCAGCTCGACACCACCGGCCTCGAAGGCCTCGACAACCTGCTCGACAAGCTAAAGAAACGCGGCTGCATGCTGCTCGTCTGCGGCCTCAATTCACAGCCCGGTTCGCTGCTCTACCGCTCCGGCTTCATCGACCACCTGGGCGACGAGAATGTCTGCACCGACCTCTCCGCCGCCCTGGCCCGCGCCTACATCCTGCTGCCCAACCTGATGGGCGGCGGCGAAGAAGATTACTGACAAGGAAACCCCATGAGTTCATTACCCCCCTGCCCGCAGTGCCAGTCCGCCTTCACCTACGAGGACGGCGCCCTGTACGTCTGCCCCGAATGCGCCCACGAGTGGAGCGCCGCGGCCGTCGCCGACAGCGCCGAGCAGGCCCGCGTCTGGAAGGATGCCAACGGCAACGTGCTGCAGGACGGCGATAGCGTGACGGTTATCAAGGACCTGAAGATCAAGGGCTCGTCGTCGGTGGTCAAGGTCGGCACCAAGGTCAAGAATATCCGCCTGATCGAAGGCGACCACGACATCGACTGCAAGATCGACGGCATCGGCGCCATGCAGCTGAAGTCGGAGTTCGTGCGCAAGGCCTGAGCCTAGCTGCGCCCCAGCCCGGCCGCCCAGGCTTCAGCCGCCGGGCGCAGCAAATCGATCCACGGCCCTGGATAGACGCCGATGCCGACGATCAGCACGATCAACGCCAGTAGCACCAGCCATTCGCGCGGCCGCAGGTCTTCCGCCTCGGCCACCTCGCGTCGCGTCACCGGGCCGAAGAAGGCCTTGCGGTAGAGCGCCAGGAAGGCCCCGGCGGCGATCGCCAGCCCGAACAGCGCCGCCATGCCGGCCCCCGTGTGGCTTTGCAAGGCGGCCAGGATCAGCAGGAATTCGCCGGGAAAGCTGCTAGTGCCGGGCATGCCGACGCCGGCCAGGCCGCAGATCAGGAAGCCGCTGGCCAGCAGCGGCATGGTCTTGGCGGCGCCGCCCAGCGCATTGATGTCGGTCGAGCCGGTGCGCTGACGGAGGAACTCAAGCAGCAGGAAGCCGCCGCCGGTGGCCACCGAGAAACTCAGCAGCAGCGACACCGCCCCCTGCACGCCCTGGGCCGACAGCGCCGCCAGGCCGAGCACCGCCAGCCCGACGTGACAGATGCTGGCATAGGCCAGGCCAACGCGCAGGTTGCTCTGGCCGAGAATGCCGACGGCACCGTAGATCAGCGTTACGGTGCCGAGGCCGGCAAGCAGCCAGTGCAGATCCTGGGCGGCGTCCGGGGCGAGCGGAATGGCGAAGCGGATCAGCCCATAGGCGCCAAGCTTCAGGCCGACCAGCAGCGCCGTCAGCGAGCCGGGCCCGGCCAGCGCGAACTGCGGCAGCCAGGTATGCAGCGGCACCAGCGGCACCTTGACGGCGAACCCGAGCAGGCAGAGCAGGAAGAAGATCAGCTGCTGCGTCGGCGGCAGCGGTGTCGCCAGCAGCGCCGGCAGGTCGAAGCTCATTTGCGGCTGGCTGGCGGCCAGCAGCACAAAGGCGAGCAGCAGCGGAATGCCGCCGGCCAGCATGATCAGGAAGTAGCGGCCGGCCGCCGCGCCGCTGCCGGCACTGACGCCCCAGCGACCGAGCAGGAAATACAGAGGCAGCAGCGTCAGTTCCCAGAAGAAGAAAAAGAGCAGCGTATCGAGGGCGCAGAAGATGCCCAGCGTCGCCGTCTGCAGCAGCAGCAAATGGCTGTAATGCTGGCGCGGCGCGTCCTGCACGGCATTCCAGCAGCCGACCAGGCTGCCCAGGAACAACAGCGCCGTGGCTGGCAGGAACAGTACCGACAGGCCATCGACGGCGAGCAGATAATGGACATTGAGGCTGGCGATCCACGGCTGCCGCTCGAGCAGCTGGAAGCGCTCGCCGGCGGGGTCGTAGGCCCACAGTGCGGCAGTCGCCAGCAGCAGCGTCGCCAGCATCGCCACCGCCGCAACATGGCGCGCCGCCCGCGGCGGCAGCAGCCACAACAACACCGCGCCGGCCAGCGGCGAGAACACCAGCAGCGACAGCAGCGGCAGGTTCATCGGCCGAACCTCGCTGCCGTAGCGTGGCTCGCCGTATCGGTCAGTTGCAGCCAGGGCTCGGTGAAGAAGCCGATGGCCAGCATGGCGGCCAGGGCGATGCCGCAGACCACGTATTCCATCGGCAGCGTCCGGTCGACATCCTGCGCTCCTTGTCCCGGCCGGTGCGGCGACAGGAAGGCGCGCTGGAAGGCCCAGAGCAGGAAGCCGGCGGCAGCGACGTTGCCGAGGGCGGCGGCCACCGTCGGCAGGGCGCCGAAACTGTCGATGGCTGCCTCGAGCACCAGGTGGGCGGCGTCGAAACCGGGCGTGCCGGGCATGCCGACGATGGCCAGGCCGAAGCTGAGGAAGGCGACGGCGAGGAAGGGAATACGCTCGAACAGGCCGGACAGCTCGTGCAGTTCGGTGGTGCCGGTGCGGCGAAAGACGAAACCGACGATGAACCACATGCCGGTCACCGCCAGGCCGAAGTTGGCAGCCAACAGCACGCTGCCCTGGATGCCCGAGGGATGCAGGCTGAAAATGCCGATGACCAGCAGGCTGGTGTGGCTGACCACGGCAAAGGCCAGCAGGCGCCGCAGATTGGTCTGCTGGAAGGCGAGCACCGCGGTGAAGAAGACGCCGGCCATGGCGAAGCCGACCACATAAGGCTGCCAGGTGGCGACGGCATCCGGCGTCAGCGGCAGGACGAAACGCAGCATGCCGTAGATGCCGACCTTGACCCCGACCATCAGCGCCGGGGCGACGGCGATCAGGCCGTGCTGGGCCATGTTCGGCAACCAGCCGTGCAGCGGAAACAGCGGCGTGCGCACGGCCAGGCCGTAGAACAGCAGGTAGAAGGCGGCGGTCTGGAACTTGCCGGCCGGCGGCGTCGCCATCAGGTCGAACAGGTCGAAGCTCCAGCTGCCGCCGCTGGCCTCGGCATGCGCCCAGCCGAGCACCAGGCAGCCGGCGGCGAACAGCACCCAGCCGAAGGCCTGGTACTGGATGAAGCGGGCCAGGGCCTGGATCTCGGCGCGCGACGAGGCCCAGCGGCGCAGCAGGTAGACCACCGCCCACAATTCGAGCGCCGACCAGGCGGCGAACCAGGCGATATTGACCGTCACCAGCATACCGACCAGGCCGGCCTCGGCGACCAGCAGCACGGCGAACAAGCGGCCTGGCGAGATCATGCCGCGGCTCATGCCATACAGCGTCATCAGCAGGGTCAGCAGGGCCGCCACCAACAGCAACACCAGGCTCAGGCCGTCGACGGCGACATGGTAGGCGAGCGGCGCGAAGCGCTCGGCCAGCTGCAAGGCCGGCAGACTCGGATCGATGCGGGCGGTGGCGAGCAGGCACAGCGCCAGTTCGAGCACGGCGATGACCTTGCCGAGCGCGACCGCAGCTGGCCGCTCGCCGAGGGCGAAGACCAGCGCCGCGCCGGCCAGCGGCAGCAGTTGCAGGATCAGCAACAGCGGCAGGGTCGCCTGCTCGTTCCAGAAGATTTCGCTGAAGCCGCCCATCAGAGGATCACCACGAAGGTCGCCATGACCGCCATCATCAGGTAGCGCGGTTGCTCGAGCAGGCTCTCGACGGTGCGCAGGTAGGCGCCGATGCGCTGCAGCACCCGCTCGGCGGTGCCACCCCGGCCCTGCAGCAGCAGCCGGTTCTCGATCCGCTGCAGCAGCTCCGAGGTGGCGGCCAGCAGCCGGCCAGGCAAGCCGTCGGCGCGCACCAGCGGCCGCTCGGGATCGACGACATGGCCGCGCCCGGGTTCGCCGATAGCCGGGTCGATGAAATGTTCCTCAAGATTGCGCACATCGCGGGCGAAGGCCGTGGTCGGCTGCACCAGCAGTTCGTAGGACAGCTTGTCCAGCCAGAAGCGCTGCAGCGCCAGCGTATACAGCAGCTGGTTGTCGCGCAGCCAGGCCGGCGGCGGTACCGGCCGCTGCGGCGCAATGGCCAGCCAGGACGGGGCGAGCAGGAACTGCCAGGCGCGCCAGGCGGCATGCAGACACAGATGGACGGTGGCCAGCGTCGTCCAGCCGAGGCCGATGGCGACGAACATCAAGGCCACCTGGAAGACCGTGGCAAAGACCAGCGCCGACTTGACGTCGGTCTGCACCAGGCCGCACAGCCAGGCATAAATGGCGGTCAAGGCGCCGAGCACGGTGAGCAGCAACAGCACGTCGGGCACCTGGGCGAGCAGCGGCTCCAGGCGCAGCAGCAGATAGACCCCGGCATGCACCATGACGGCGCCGTAGAACACCGCCGACGACGGCGTCGGCCCTTCCAGCGCCCGGGAAATCCACGGCGTGAATGGCAGTTGCGCCGACTTGGCCAGGGCGGCGAGAACGAAACCGAGGGCGACCAGACGGGCAGAGGCGACACCGAGGCCGCTGCCAGCGACGATATCCGGCCATTCGAAACTGCCCAGCCAAACGGCGGCAAAGCCGAGAGCAAGCAGGAAGCCGGCATCGCCGGCACGGTTGGTAACGAAGGCGAACAGCGCGTTGCCGGTCGCCACCGGGCGCTGCCAGGCATAGCCGATGAGCAGGAAGGAGGCGACGCCGCACATCTCCCAGCCGACGAAGGCGAGCAGCCCGTTGCCGGCGAGCAGAACGAACTGGATGCCGGACAGGAACAGGCAGAGGACGATGAAGAAGCGGTGGAAGCCGGCTTCGCGGTGCAGGTAGGCGGCCGAGAAGCGCAGCACCAGCCAGCCGATCGCCGCGCAGACGGTGGCGACACTGAGCGACAGCCCGTCGAGGAGAAAGGACAGCGTGCCCTGCCAGGGGCCGCTGCCGAACCACACGGCCAGCACCTGGTGACCGGGTACGCCCTGAAGCAACGCCAGCAGGTCGATGCCGAGCAACAACAGCAGGCCGGCCAGCACGCTCAGCGCCGACAGACGGGCGGTCAACGGCTCGGCTTCATCGCCGGTGGCGCGACCGAGCAACACGCGCAGGCCGTTGACGATGACCGCTAGCAGCGGCAGCACCGGCACCAACCAGACCAGCTCGGGCAACGCGGCGAGCCAATCCATCATGCGCCACCGCCAAGCAACAACGCCGGATCCAGCGGCCCAGACTCGCCGGCGAACCAGTCGGCCGAACGCCCGACCTGCGGCAACACCGCCCGTCCGGCCCAAGCCTGCCAGCCGCGGCGCGGGCAGTAGTGCTGCAGCACACCGCTGTCCGGGTCGCAGCTGGCAAGAATGATCCAGGCGTTGCCGACCAGTTCCTGCAAAGCCGGCTGACGGGCGACGATGGCCTCGAGCATGGCCGGCGTCTGTTCGACGACGACCAAGAGGCGCATCGGTTCGTGAATCTCGACCATCTGCCACGGCAGGCCGGTGCGCAGGTCGGAATCGGCCCCCTCCATGACGCCGAACAGGCCGGTGATGTTGTGGGTGATCTTCGAGCCGCAGCCGAAGCGCTCGTTGTCCACGCTGGAAAAGTAGTACTCGAGGGCAATGCCGGCGCCGACCGGGCCGGCGGCGAGCAGGATGCCCTCGACGATGGCGCCGTCGGCATCAAGCAGGGGATCGTAGGAAATCAGGAACACCCGGCGGTCGAGGAACAAGCCGCGGCTAATCTGCCGGCGGCCGATGAAGGCGGCGGCATTGGTCGCATGACCCAGCTCCGGGCGCGCCTGGGAAATGTCCGAAGCTCGGGCGACAACATGCTGGCGGCCGATCCACGGGCTGGCGCGCCGCGGCGCCGAGACCAGGCGCCGGCAGCGCTCGGCAGCATGCGCCCGGCAGGCCTCGCCGAGTTGGGCGAGCAGCGTATCGAGCGCCGGCAACAACGGCGGCGGCACCTGCTCGAGGTCGTACCACTCGATGCCGTCGTCGCAGGTATTGTGCTCGGCGGCGAGAAACCAGGTCGACTCGGGAATGCGCAGGCCCTGCGCCGCCAGCCCGGCACGGACCGCCGGCCGATTGGCCATGGCGGCGAAGACGCGGGCGTTCGGTCCGCCGTGACGGCCGGAACAGGCGCCACAGTCGTAGGCCGAGAAATGCGGATTGTTCTCGCTGGCGGAGCCGTGGCCGAGCAGCAGCACCAGCGGCGCGAAGTTTTCGCTCAGGCCGATCAGGCGCAGGAAGGCGGCGACCCGCTCGACCTGCTCGTCGTCATTGAAGCCGGCCTGGACGCCGTCGGCCAGCGGACTGCCGGCGCTCAGCGCCAGTGCGCTGGCCACCCGGCCGTCGTGCTGCTGGCGCCAGCGTCGCAGGGTTTCGCCGAACCAGCCCGGGGCCAGCGTCGCCGCGCCCAGGGCCAGCAGCGCCGGTGCCGCGGCCAGGGCGGTCAGCGCCGGACCGGCCAGCGGACTGCGCCGGGTCGCCTGGTACAGCCGTTGCCGCCAGCGCAGCCGGCGTTCGCGGCGCCGCGTGTGGCGGCCCAGATCGCCTGCGGTGCCGGCCGCCGCCACTTCGCGGACCAGATGCCGCGGGGTGACAACGATCGGACAGAGCGCCGAGCGCTGGGCATCGTCCACCCCCTGCCAGTACATGGCGACGCCGAAGAAGCCGGCGGCGCCGTAGGTGACGATGTCCGGGGCGATTTCCTCGAGATGGCGGCGGGTACCCTCCTCGCGGTCATCCATGCAGCAGATGACCTGCGCCGACGGCGACGCCGGCTCGCGCCGCCGGCCGCGATTGGCGGCCAGGGCGGCGAACAGCTGCTCGCGGTAATGGCGCTCGTAGGCCTGCAGCCAGACCTGGCCGCGTTGCAACGGCGACAGGGCGGCGGCGGTATCGAGCAATTGCTGGGCTTGGCTGACGGAAAGTCCGGCCAGGTCGTCCGGCAGCAGGCCGAGCTGCCGTCCGAGCGCCGCCAGACGGCCGGCCTCGCCGGCCTCGGCGATGGCGCTGGCGGCGATCGCCGCGGCCAGCGCCGGCCAGCCCTCGGCGCTGCCGGCCGGGCCGGCGCCGAGCCGGTGCGCCACCTGATGCTGCAGGGCCTCCGGCAGAGCGTTGCGGCGCAGCGCATCGCGAACGTAGAACTCGGCCGGATTGGCCGCGTAATGGGCCTGCAGTTCGGCAAAAGTCATCGGCGCCCCGGTCAGCCGGCCGATCAGGTCCTCGCACAGCAGGCGCTCGAGCAGCACGCGCACGGCCAGGTAGTCGAGCATCTGTACCGGCGTCCCGTCGCCGCCCGCCGGATGCCGGTCACGCCACAGGAACATGCCCGACCAGCCGGGCAGTTCGAGACTCAGGCGCTGCAGGTAGCCGGGCCACAGCCGCTCGTCCGGCAGCAGCCGGGACAGTTCCTCGAACAGCACGGCCAACGGATCGTCGATCAGGTGCGCGATTTCGTCACGGACGTTGGGCAGTTCGTCCAGTTCCCAGTACATGTCGAGACCGGCGCTGGCCCGCCAGGCGGCGAAAAAGCCCTGGGCCCGCTGCGGGTTGCGCCAGGCGGCGACCCCGAGGTCGAGATGGGCGGCAAGATGGCGCTGCAGGATCGCACGCACTTTTTCCAGCACATCCTCGCCACTCAGGTACTCCAGCAGGGCGCGCAGCGTCCGTGCGCTGCCGACGCCGGCGCACAGCTGCTGCCAGCGCCCCAGCGCCGCCTCCTGCCAGTCGCCGGCCGCCGGTCGCGGCCAGCCCGCCGTCGCCGCCCGCGCCGCCATCACGTACGGATCGCTGGCCAAGCAGCGCTCGCGCTCCAGCCAGCCGGTGTGCGCCGGCCCGCTCGCCGCGTCCGCCACCAGCAGGCTGGCCAGCAGGATGTCGCGGCGATTGAGGCCGCGCAGCACCGGCGCATCGAGCCCGTCAACACCGACCTCGTCGAGGGCGGCCGCCAGGTCGTCGCGGCTAATGCGGCCGGCGGCGAAGCATTCGCGGAAGCGCGCTTCGGGCCAATAGGTCGTCGCCCCGCTCAACTGCTGCGCCGCCGCCAGCGCTGCGGCGAAGGGCAGATGCTGGAAGCCGTGCAGCGTGTTGTGATGGACGAAATCGCGGATCGGCGCCTGTGCCGGCAGCACATGCGTCAGGTGCTCGACCCAGTGGGCCAGCCGTTGGCGCAGCGGCAGATCGTCGGCGACTTCCATCTCAGCTCGCGAACAGCCGCGCCACGACATCGACGCTGCCGGCGACCAGCGCCAGCAGCGGCGCCGGCCAGACGCCGAGGCCGACGATGCTGGCGGCGAGGATGGCGGCGGCGGCCATTTCCGTTCGCTTCATGTCGGCCAGCGCCATACCCGGGCCGGGCAGGCACAGCCGGCCAACGACGCGCAGGCTGTAGGCGGCGCCGATCAGCATGCCCAGGCAGACGATCAGGATCCAGCCGCCCCAGCGCCCGAAACCGCCGATCAGCGCATGCAACTCACCGATGAATCCGGCGCTGCCCGGCAGGCCGATTGCCGCCAGCAGCGCGAAGCCGGTGAAAAAGGCGAAGCGCGGCGAGCGGCCGAGCAGCGAGCCGTAGTCGGCCAGGTCGCGACTGTGCGTGCGCTGGTAAAGCAGGCCGACGACCAGAAACAACAGGCCGGCGGCCAGCCCGTGCGCCACCATCTGCACGACCGCCCCGGTCAGGCCGGTGACGTTGAGCGTGGCGATGCCGAGCAGGACGATGCCCATGTGCGAAATCGAGGAATAGGCGACCATCGCCTTCAGATCCTGCTGGCGCCAGGCCAGGATGCCGCCATAGAGCAGGCTGACGAAAGCCAGTACGGCCAGCCAGTCCCGGGTTGCCAGCAGCGCCGCCGGCAGCGTCTCGGCGGCGCGGATCAGGCCGTAGGCGCCCATCTTCAGCAACACGCCGGAAAGCAGGATGGACACCGGGCTGGGCGCCTCGACATGGGCCAGCGGTAACCAGCCATGCAGCGGCACGACCGGCATCTTGACGGCAAAACCGAGGAACAGGCCGGCGAAGATCAGCAATTGCGTGGTCAGCGGCAGGCCGCGCCCGCCCGCGGCCATGTCGGCCATGGCAAAACTGTGCCCGGGCGCCGCATCGTAGAGAAAGAGCAGGGCAACCAGCATGAATACCGAGCCGCCCAGCGTATACATGAAGAAATTGAGTGCCGCCCGCTGCCGGTTCGGGCCACCCAGCCGTTCGATCAGGAAAAACAGCGGAATCAGCGTCGCCTCCCAGAAGACGTAGAACAGCGACCAGTCGCGTGCGGTAAAGACACCGAAGATGGCCGACTCGAGCAGCAGGACGAGGACGAAATAGAGGCGGGCGTTCTCTTCCATGCGCCGCGAGACGAGCACGGCGATCAGCGTCAGCAAGGCCGTCAGCAGCACCATGGCCAGCGAGATGCCATCGACACCGAGGGCGAAATGCGAACCGAGGCGCGCATTCCAGGCCCGGCTCTCGAACATCTGCACCGCCGGCCCGGCCGGATCGAATTGCGCCGCCAACCAAAGCGCATAGCCGAGTACCACCAGGACGAACAGCATGGCCAGTTGCCACAGCACCAGCGGACGGCGGGCCGGCAGAACGGCCACCGCGGCCGCCCCCAGGACCGGCATAAAAACCAGCACCTTCAGCACGCCCCGGCTCCTCCTCCGGAAACTTCCGCCGTGATTATTGTCATGCCGCGATTATGCCAGCGCCCGCTGCCTTGCGCCCATGTCCGCCAAAGGCGAGCACGTTGCTGCCGACACCCCGGCGCGAAGCACGGTTTTTCGCCACGCCCCGGCTTCCCTAACGGAATATTTTCTGCTGTGATTGCGCCCGATAACCCGCTAGAATTTGCCACGTACGTCTATCCCCAAAAATAATCATGGCAGAGCCCGAATTCCTCAGCACCCGGCAAGCGGCCCAACGCTTGGGCGTTTCCCTTGGCACCGTGCAGAACATGGTGGAAAGCGGCGCCCTGGAAGCCTGGAAGACGACCGGCGGTCATCGCCGCATTCCGGTGGCCTCGGTCGACGCCCTGCTCGCCCGCCGCCGCAGCCTGACGCCGAGCACGCAAGAAGGGGGCGGCAGGCTGGATATCCTGATCACCGAAGACGACCCGACCCTGCAACTGCTCTACCAGATGACCATGGAAGGCTGGGAACTGCCGCTCAGCCTGCGCGTCGTCGACAATGGCTTCGAGGGCCTGCTGCAAGTTGGCCAGCGACCGCCGGATGTGCTGATCGCCGATCTGATGATGCCGGGCATGGACGGTTTCGAAATGATCCGCCATCTGCGCGCGAATGCCGACCTGGCCCGCATGGACATCATCGTGGTCAGCGTCATGGACCGCGACACCATTCTGCAGCGCGGCCTGCCGCCGGACGTGACGATTTTCGCCAAACCGATCCCCTTCCACGAGATCAAGGGTTTCCTGCTCGGCCGCCTGGCCGCCCGCCAGCGCCCGGCATAAACGCCCGTCACACCCCCACGTCGCCGTGACACCGGCCCGCTGGCCGGCGTATTATTCGCTGCGGCCGCGCCACGGCTTGCGAATCACTAAAACAACAGGGGCGAGACAAATTCATGGGACTTTTTTTCAGCAACAAGCGTATCGACAAGGTCGATAGCGATATCGCCGCCATCGCCGATGGCAAGGCCGATCTTTCCCACCCGGTCGGCACGGCCGGCAATGATGCGACCGGGCGTATCTCGGCCAACCTCAACCGCTTTTTCGGCCGCGTCCGCGGCCTGATCTCGCAGGCCCGCGAGCGTTCGGTCAACATCGCCGCCGACGCCGCGCGGATGAACTACCTGGTACAACTGACCGGCGATGCGGTCAGTCGCCAGGAGGCGCTGGCCCAGGGAATTTTCGAATCGAGCAACCGGGTCAATGTCGCCGTCAGCGAAGTGACGATGAACGCCGATGCCATCCAGACATCGACCCAGAGCAATCTCGATCTCGCCCAGCGCTCGCTGACGCAGATGGAAACCGTCGCTTCGACGATGCGCTCGACCAACCACCACATCGAGCATTTCTCGTCGACGGTGACGGAACTGCACTCCAGCTCGATGAAGATCAACGAGATCGTCTCGCTGATCAACGACATTTCAGACCAGACCAACCTGCTGGCACTCAATGCCGCCATCGAGGCGGCCCGCGCCGGCGAGGCCGGTCGCGGTTTCGCCGTCGTCGCCGACGAGGTGCGCAAGCTGGCCGAAAAGGTCAAGAAGGCCACCCAGGTCATCGGCCAGAACACCCAGTCGATGATCAACCTGGTCGCCGACACCTCGGAAAAGACCCAGACCATCGTCGGCGAAGTCACCCGCGCCAACGGCTACGTCGAGACCTCAGCCGCCGACCTGACCACCATGGTCGGCGACTTCCGCCGTACCACCGAACAGTTGAGCGCCATTTCCGGCGCCATCAGCAACCTGCGCGACTGCAACCAGTCGATCCACAGCGAGGTCGCCGAAATCCGCGACCACTCGGTCGATATCTCCGGCCGCATGAAGCAGTGCCTCGGCTCGGCCAAGACCCTGCGCGAATCGACCGAGGACCTGCAATGCACGCTGGCCGATTTCCGCACCGGCAACAGCGCCTTCGACAACCTGCACGACCAGTGCGCCCGCTTCCGCGACAACGTCGCCGCCATCCTGCAGAAGATGGCCGAGCGCGGCGTCAATGTCTTCGACCAGGCCTACAAGGACATTCCCGGCTCCAACCCAAAGCGCTTCACCACCGCCTACGACGGCCAGTGCGACGGCGAGCTGACCCGGCTCTACGACGACCTGCTGCGCCAGGTGCCGGGGCTGACCTATTCGCTGGCCGTCGACAGCAACGGCTACGCGCCGGCCCACAACGGCGTCTTCTCCAACGCCCCCAGCGGCGACCCCGCCGTCGACCTGGTCAAGTGCCGGCACAAGCGCATCTTCAACGATCCGGTCGGCCTCAAGCTGGCGAAGAACCAGAAATCCTCGCTGTTCCAGACCTACGTCCGCGACACCGGCGAAATTCTCAACGACCTGTCGATGCCAATCATGATCAACG
>PHCU01000231.1 GCA_002842345.1 Betaproteobacteria bacterium HGW-Betaproteobacteria-12
GCGCCGTTTCTTCCGATCCGTCTGCAGCAGAGAGGCGAGATTATGAAGAACTTCCTTCAATCCGTCAAGCAATTTCGCTTAACTTCTTTCTCTTCCCTCCTCTTCCCCAACCGCCGGAAAACCCCGCCGCTGCAGAAGAGGTGCGCATTATATAGATACAAAACAAGCCGTCAACACCATTACGGAAAATATGAGGCCCAGAGCATGAAAACTCGTTTCACGATTTATCAGCGCGTGCTTGTAAACTGGGCTGAAATTGCGCCTGAATCACCCCGGGAATTGAGGAGGCTCCGTTACTTGAGAGAATGGAGCCATGAGCAAAACGAACAAATATTTCTGGAAGTCAGAGAGCGGGCCGTACGGCTGGTGCAGGGGAAGCTCGCAAGGATCGGCCATCTCTGTGGGCAGCCGTCGAGTCGATAGCACCGATGATTGGTTGTTCAACGGTCACGCTGCACGAGGGGCTCAAGAAACACAAAGTCGATACCGGCGTACGTGATGGCATATCGACAGCTGAGCGTAAGAACAAGAAGTTGCGCCAGGCCAAGGAGATACTTCGCCTGGCCAGTGCGTTTGTCGCGCAGGCGGAGCTTGACCGCCTCAAGAAGAAGTGAGGGCCTTCATCGACCAGCAGCGTGAGCGTTTTGGGGTCGAGCCGATCTGCGCGTGTTGCGGGTCGCCCCATCCGCGTACTGGCGCTATGCCGCCCGCCAGCGCGATCCCTCTCTGCTGAGCGCCCGGGCGCGCCGAGATGCGTTTCTGGTTCCCCCCATCCAGCGCGTCTGGCAGGCCAATTTTCAGGTATATGGCGCCGACAAGGTCTGGCGGCAATTGCAGCGGGAAGGCATTCAAGTAGCACGCAGTACCGTCGAACGCCTGATGCGCCGACTCGGTCTGCGCGGGGTGAGGCGCGGCAAGGTAGCGCGAACCACGTTCGGAGATACGGCGCCCGCCTGTCTGCCTGGATCGGGTCAATCGGCAGTTCAAAGCAGATCGGCCGAATCAACTCCGGGTTTCCGATTTCACCTACGCGTACACTTGGACGGGCTTTGTCTATGCCGCCTTCGTTATCGACGCTTTTGCCCGCCGCATCGTCGGCTGGCGTGTCAGTCGTTCAATGCGAACCGATTTCGTGCTGGATGCTCTGGAACAGGCGCTCTACGCCCGCCAGCCAGCGCAGGAGCCCGCTTGATCCATCACTCGGACGCGGCTCGCAGTACGTTTCCATCCGCTACACCGAGCGCCTGGCCGAAGCCGGCATCGATCGGCAGCAAGGGCGACAGCTACGATAACGCCCTGGCCGAAACCATCAACGGGTTGTACAAGGCCGAGCCGATCCATCGCCGGGCTCCATGGAAAACGGTGGAATCGCTGGAACTCGCCACCCTTGAGTGGGTGACCCGGTTTAACCATCAGCGACTCCTTGAGCCCATCGGCTGCATCCCTGCTCCTTGCGCAGAAACGAAAATGCCGTTCAGTACCAACTGAACGGCATTGAGGCCCACTGGCCGCATTTATTCCCACAGCCTTCAGGCAGAAAACGAAGATCCGCATCCGCAAGTCGAAGTGGCATTCGGGTTACGAATAACGAACTGGGAACCTTCCAGACCTTCCGAATAATCGATTTCGGCACCGACCAGATACTGATAGCTCATCGGGTCGATGAGCAACGTCACACCTGCCTTTTCCAAGGTCGTATCATCTTCATTTACTTCCTCGTCGAAGGTGAAACCATATTGAAAGCCAGAACACCCGCCCCCGGTAACGAACACACGCAGTTTCAGGCCCGGATTACCTTCTTCGTCAATGAGCTCCTTGACCTTGGCCGCTGCACTGTCGGTAAAGAGAAGCGGTGAAGCGATTTCTGCTGCAGCATTCATTTAAAAACTCCTGAAAAAATCGAGACGGATTATGAGAGTCCGCAACATGTCGGTCAATTGCTTTAGTTTGAGGCCGCCAGCTTTAGTTCCACCGATTTGCCATCACGATGCACCATATGCCCTTCCACCACGGCGCCCTGATGCATTTCTATCACCGTATATTCGACATCACCAAGGATTCTGGCCTTGGACTGTATTTCCAGAGACTCGCTAACACTCACCGGCCCGACCACCGTGCCATTGGTTACCAAATGGGCCACACGGATGGCCCCTTCGACACGAGCGTGTTCGCTCAGCACCAGCGTTGAGGACGAGGCACCTTCCGCCGCCTCGACACATCCCTGAACTTCGCCATCGATTCGCAACCCCCCGGCGAATCGTATACTGCCCTCGATCCGAGTCCCGGCACCAATCAAACTATCGATACGCCCTTGAGGCGCACCCTCGGATTTCTTTCCGAACATCGAATTCTCCTAAAGTTGAGCCGCTTTCCTGCTTATCAGTGTACCACCCTGCAGAATCTCGGCCTCAACACCCTTGAGTCGCGCGCCGTCGGGCAGCTGAAACCCGCCTTCGCGGCGAAGAAAATGCTTCAAATTTAAGTGGTACTCCGGTGCCGCAGCTGGCTTTTCAGGTAGCAACAGTTGATGCTCCCTACCTGCGAGGAGATACACAACAGCCAACTGGAGCCGACCAACAAACTCCGGATTTTGCCGCGTCGGCTGAAAGGCAATGAGTAGGCGATAGCGATATTTCATCCCCTCATCATTCAAAACACGGAAATTTTCGATACGTAGCACAGTCTCGTCGCCCACAACCGGGATCAGGCGCTCGAAAATCAACATATCCTCTTTGAGTGCAGCACTCTCCTGCTCAAGCTCCTTAATTCTGGCCAGCAATTGACGCTGCGTTGCACGCTCGATGCTCATCGCATTTTGACGCGTCCCAGCTGTTGAGCGAAGGAGATCAAGCTCTTCATGCTGTGAATGCAACTGCAGACGAAGCTCCTGCAATTCACGGCCGATTTCACCCGTCTCATTGCGCTGCAACACCCAGCCCCCCAAAGCCAAGAGAAAAACAAGGATCAAAGCTGGCAACACTAACCATTGCCAAGGCAAATAACTGCGCACGACAACCTTCGGCGCGGCTATACCAAATCGGCGCCTGAACTTGCGCAACTTTAAACTTACTGCTGGTGTCGGCATACGTTGCTCGGCCCCCTGATCAACCGCGCCTTGATTGCCGATACTTCACTGGCAAGGGAAGCCCATTTAAAGAGAATCGGATGACGGCCGAAAACGGCATGGCAAACCATAAGATCTCTGTGGGATGGCGAATGATATCCCGCATATCCGGAAAACAAAAAGGCCACCCTTGGGTAGCCTTTTTGACGAAGCGCAAAAGAATCAGCGCTTGGAGAATTGCTTACGGCGACGAGCTTTGTGGAAACCGACCTTCTTCCGTTCGACTTCGCGAGCATCGCGCGTAACAAAACCCGCCTTGGAAAGGGCCGGCTTAAGCGCCGCATCGTATTCAATCAGGGCACGGGTAATGCCATGGCGAACAGCGCCGGCTTGACCAGACTCACCACCGCCGGTCACATTGACCTTGATATCGAAACCGCTCAATTGCGACACCAGCTCAAGCGGCTGACGCACAATCATGCGACCGGTTTCACGAGAGAAGAACTGATCAATCGGCTTGCCATTAACAACGATGGCGCCAGAACCGCGCTTCATAAAAACACGGGCAACGGCGCTCTTGCGACGACCGGTACCGTAAAAATAACCTTCAGCCATGATGATGACCCCTTAAATTTCCAGAGCCTTCGGCTGCTGGGCAGTGTGAGGATGCTGGTCGCCAGCGTAGCATTTCAGCTTCTTGAGCATCGCGTAACCCAGCGGCCCCTTCGGCAACATGCCCTTGACAGCGGTCTCTAGGGCACGCCCCGGAAAACGTTGCTGCATCTTCTTGAAATTGGTTT
>PHCU01000232.1 GCA_002842345.1 Betaproteobacteria bacterium HGW-Betaproteobacteria-12
GGCATCGACCAGCAGCACCACGCCATCGACCATGCCGAGCACGCGCTCGACTTCACCGCCGAAGTCGGCGTGGCCCGGGGTGTCGACGATGTTGATATGGACACCTTCGTACTCGACCGAGGTGTTCTTGGAAAGAATCGTGATGCCACGTTCCTTTTCCAGGTCGTTGGAGTCCATGACGCACTCGACTAGCTGCTGGTGGGCGGCAAAGGTGCCGGATTGACGGAGCAACTGGTCGACCAGCGTGGTTTTACCGTGGTCAACGTGGGCGATGATGGCGATGTTGCGGATGGGACGAGCGGACATGACGGACTGCCTGAAAGGGACAAAGGCGGGATTTTACCACCCGGTGCTGCGGCGCAGCATGGTTTATTGCGGATTTGCCGATGATTTTGCAGCGATTTCAGCCTTTACACGATCCACCACCCAACCCGGGTTGTGCTTTTCCCGTTCCGTGCGGCCGAGTGCGTTCCACGGTGCCACAGCACACCGCCCGTCCATTCGGGTCAGTGCTTCGCTCGCCAGATCGGGATGGGAAGACAGGTAAAGTGCGGCAGCGAAAAAGTTAAGCAATTCATCCGCTTGTGCGTTGCCCTGGCCCGCCAATGGCGCCTGCAATTCCTGCCACAGGGCGATAACTTCGGCGCTTACCTCTGGCCGGCAAAACCACGGATCGACGGCAGCTACATCACCACGCCAAGCATCCTGCTGACGCATTTCAAAATGCGCCAGCAGCGGCAGCGCCCGCAACGGATCGCCAACCGGCAACTGGCTGGCCCGCCCCCGGGCGAAGCGGAACATCGCTTGATCGCTGCCGCACCACCTGGCCGTGAGGTTCTCCAGCATGCACAGATGGCCGCGATAGTGGGTCGGTGCCACCGCCAGCAAGGCGCGAAATCGCAGCCAGTGTTCCGGCAGTTCGCGCCTTAGCCCGCGGGCGGCAAGCAGACGCAGGCACAGCAGATCGGCATTCTCGGGCTGTTTGGCCAGGGTCTGGTCGAGCAGGCGCTCGGCTTCCTCCAGCGATTCGCGAAACTCCGCCGCCCACTTTCCACCCCGGCCATGGCAAATCCAGGCGTGACGCAAGAGTCCGTGGATCAGCGCTGTCGCCGCCAGGATTTCGCGATTTCCTTGATACCACTGCCACAGTCGTTCCAGCCAGCGCGAACTGCTCTCCGCCTCGTCGAGAAGATCGAGCATCGCCTCCAGCGTGCTGCGCAGGCTGTCCGGATGCAGGCGGCTCAAGGTATAGCGCAGACGATCATGCTCGCCGGCGCGCAGCATGGTCACCAGACGCGCGGCAACCGGCGGCACGAAAGGCTGCGTAAGTCTGGTTACCGGCCGATATCCGATCCGCTCAAGCAGCGAATAGAACTGCCTGGCGGCCAGTGCCTGTGCACGCTGTAACAACGACCGCCCGCAATCGACAATGACGCGGCGATCGAGTCGACCCCATGCGGCCTGCAGCCCCAGGATCAACCCTCCTTGTTGCGCATGAAGTCGGCGGTATTGAAGAAGTTTTCCAGCAATTTGGCGCGCACGGTTTCGTCGAGACCGACATCCTCCATGGCCAGCACCATGCAGGCCACCCACTGATCGCGTTCCGTCGTGCCGATGGCAAACGGCATGTGCCGGGCGCGCAGTTTCGGATGCCCGAATTTCTCGACGAACAGGTCAGGACCGCCGAACCAGCCGGAGAGGAACATGAACAGCTTGTCGCGAGAACCCTGCAGACTCTCCGGATGCATGGCCCGCAGTTCGGCGAACTGCGGCACGGTGTCCATCAATTCATAAAAACGATCGCACAGCTTGCCAACGGTCGCTTCGCCACCGATTTTTTCATAGGTCGTAGTTTGTTCCATGCGCGGATTTTACCCGAGACAGGTTTTCTTGCGGTGACCGGGCTGCCGGTGCTAGATTGGGATCAAGCCCATGCTTCGGGAGTAGCCTAATGACTGAAGACCTTGCCGCACTGGATCGTTTCACGACCGTTCTCGAGTGGCTGCTGGCCGTCCGTGAGCGCCGCATCGAACTGGCGAATGTCGTCCTGATCCATGTCTGCTTCCACGACCGGCAACGGCTGGGCGACGCCTACGGGGCCAGCGAAGCCCATCACATGCTTGCCGAACTGGGCAACCGCCTACGCCAGGCCTTCCGCAAATCGGATCTGGTGGCCCGGGACGGCACCGATTTCTGGATCCTGATCCCCTACGAGGTTCCGGCGACGGTCACCGAACGGGTGGCGACCCTGGTCGACATGGCCGCCAAGGATGGCCTGGACATCGTCGATCGCGATATCGGCTTCTACTCGCTGGCCGGCACCGACAGCGGCGACGAAGCTTTTACTTCGGCCGCGGCTTTCCTGGATTACCTGAAACAGCACGAGCAGACGACCTACCGCTGGCAACACGTCCAGTTGGCGACTTGATCCCGGCTGCCTGAGCCGTCCTGCCGTTACCACCCGCCCAGGAGGAAGCCGCTGCCAGGCGCGGCTTCGCCCCCGGCACCCGGGCCGCCGTCTGACCGACGCCGGCCGGCTGCCAGGCCGGAATCAGCTGTTTCTTGCCGTTGCCGATCAGGTCGGCACGCCCCATCTCCTTCAGCGCTTCGCGCAGTAGCGGCCAGTTCTCGGCATCGTGGTAACGCAGGAAAGCCTTGTGCAGCTTGCGCTGGCGGCCGTTGCGCACCGCACCGACAACTTCGCCGCCGTCGCGATGCAGCTTCTTCAGCGGGTTCTTCTCGGTGTGGTACATCGTCGTCGCCAGCGCCATCGGCGTCGGCACAAACGCCTGCACCTGATCGAGGCGGAAGTTGTTCTTCTTCAGCCACAGTGCCAGGTTCAGCATGTCCTCGTCGGTGGTGCCCGGATGCGCGGCGATGAAGTACGGGATCAGGTACTGCTCCTTGCCGGCCTCGCGCGAGAAACGGTCGAATAGCTGCTTGAAGCGGTCGTAGGCGCCGATGCCCGGCTTCATCATCTTCGACAGCACGCCTTCCTCGGTATGCTCGGGTGCGATCTTCAGGTAGCCGCCGACGTGATGGGTGACCAGTTCCTTGATGTACTCGGGCGAGCGCACCGCCAGGTCGTAGCGCAGCCCGGAACCGATGGTGATGCGCTTCACCCCCTTGACCGCCCGCGCGCGGCGGTACAGCGAGATCAGCTGCGAGTGGTCGGTGTTCATGTTCTCGCAGATGTCCGGATAGACGCAGGACAGCCGGCGACACGCGGACTCGATCTTCTCGTCCTTGCACTTGAGGTGGAACATGTTGGCGGTCGGCCCGCCCAAGTCGGAAACGGTGCCGGTGAAGCCCGGCGTCTTGTCGCGCATCTCCTCGATTTCGCGAATGATCGAATCTTCCGAACGGCTCTGGATGATGCGCCCTTCGTGCTCGGTGATCGAGCAGAAGGTGCAGCCGCCAAAGCAGCCGCGCATGATATTGACCGAGAAGCGGATCATCTCCCAGGCCGGGATCTTGGCCTCGCCGTAGCTCGGGTGCGGCCGCCGGGCGTAGGGAGCCTCGTAGACGCCGTCTATCTCCTCGGTGGTCAGCGGGAAGGGCGGCGGATTCAGCCAGACGTCGCGCTCGCCGTGCGCCTGGCGCAGCGCGCGGGCGTTGCCCGGGTTGGATTCGAGATGGAAGGTGCGCGAGGCATGGGCGTAGAGCACCGGGTCGTCCTTGACCTGCTCGTAGGCCGGCAGGCGGATGACGGTGTGGGCACGCTTGTCGCGGCGCGCCGCCAGGCGCTGCTCGCGCGACAACAGACGGACCGGCTGGGCGCCATCGGCGG
>PHCU01000233.1 GCA_002842345.1 Betaproteobacteria bacterium HGW-Betaproteobacteria-12
GACTCGACCCGCCTGATCCTGCACAGCAAGGCTCAGACCACCGTCATGCACCTGGCTGCTGAAGCCGGCTCCGTGGAAGACCTCGAACTCGAGGACGTCCTTTCCGTCGGTTTCGGCGGCATCAAGTGCGTCGAATCCGGTGGCCCGGAACCCGGCGTCGGCTGTGCCGGCCGCGGCGTCATCACCGCCATCAACTTCCTTGAAGAAGAAGGCGCTTACGACGAAGATCTCGACTTCGTGTTCTACGACGTTCTCGGTGACGTGGTCTGCGGTGGCTTCGCCATGCCGATCCGCGAGAACAAGGCCCAGGAAATCTACATCGTCTGCTCCGGCGAAATGATGGCCATGTACGCCGCCAACAACATCGCCAAGGGCATCGTCAAGTATGCAAACTCGGGTTCCGTCCGTCTGGCCGGCCTGATCTGCAACTCGCGCAACACCGACCGCGAAGACGAACTGATCATGGCTCTGGCTGCTCGCCTGGGCACCACGATGATCCACTTCGTGCCGCGCCACAACGTCGTGCAGCACGCTGAAATCCGCCGCATGACCTGCGTTGAGTATGACCCGACGCACAAGCAGTCCGACGAATACCGCGCCCTGGCCAACAAGATCAACAACAACACCAACTTCGTCATCCCGACCCCGATCGAGATGGAAGAGCTGGAAGAGCTGCTGATGGAGTTCGGCATCATGGAAGCGGAAGACGAAACCATCGTCGGCAAGACCGCCGCCGAACTGGCCGCCGAAGCTGCTGCTGCCTAAGTATCGCAAGACCGGCGGGCGCTTGCGCGCTCGCCAACTTCAACCAGTACGCCGGCCACAGATTGGTGGCGGCGTCAGGAGGAAAAAATGACGACTCTGTCTCGCGAAGAAACCGACGCCCTCATCGCCGAGGTGCTCGAGGTTTATCCGGAAAAGGCCAAGAAGGACCGTGCTAAGCACCTGGCCTCCAACGACGTTACTGTCGAACAATCGAAGAAGTGCATCACTTCCAACCGCAAGTCCCTGCCGGGCGTCATGACCATCCGTGGTTGTGCCTACGCCGGTTCCAAGGGCGTGGTCTGGGGTCCGATCAAGGACATGATCCACATCTCGCACGGCCCCGTCGGCTGCGGTCAATACTCCCGCGCCGGTCGCCGCAACTACTACGTCGGCACCACCGGCGTCGACTCCTTCGGCACGATGAACTTCACCTCGGACTTCCAGGAGAAGGACATCGTCTTCGGCGGCGACAAGAAGCTGGCCAAGCTGATCGAAGAAGTCGAACAACTGTTCCCGCTGCACCGCGGTATCTCGGTTCAGTCCGAGTGCCCGATCGGCCTGATCGGCGACGACATCGAGTCCGTCTCCAAGAAGGGTGCTGCCGCCATCGGCAAGCCCATCGTCCCGGTTCGTTGTGAAGGCTTCCGCGGTGTTTCCCAGTCCCTGGGCCACCACATCGCCAACGACGCGATCCGCGACTGGGTGCTCGACAAGCGCGACGGCCAGCCCTACGAATCGACCCCCTACGATGTCGCCATCATCGGCGACTACAACATCGGTGGTGACGCCTGGGCTACCCGTATCCTCCTCGAGGAAATGGGCCTGCGCGTGACGGCTCAGTGGTCCGGCGACGGCACCCTGGCCGAAATGATGAATACGCCGAAGGTCAAGCTGAACCTGCTGCACTGCTACCGTTCGATGAACTACATCTCGCGCCACATGGAAGAGAAGTACGGTATTCCTTACATGGAATACAACTTCTTCGGCCCGACGAAGATTGTCGAATCCTGCCGCCGGATCGCCGCTTTCTTCGACGACACCGTCAAGGCCAAGACCGAAGCCATGATCGCCCGCTACCAGGTGATGATGGACGAGATCATCGCCAAGTACAAACCGCGCCTGCAGGGCAAGAAGGTCATGCTCTACGTCGGCGGCCTGCGTCCGCGTCACGTCATCGGCGCCTACGAAGACCTCGGCATGGAAGTCATCGGCACCGGCTACGAATTCGGCCACAACGACGACTACGACCGGACGATCAAGGAAATGGGTGATGCCACCCTGCTCTACGACGACGTCACCGGTTTCGAGCTGGAAGAGTTCGTCAAGCGGCTGAAGCCCGACATGGTCGGCTCCGGCATCAAGGAAAAGTACATCTTCCAGAAGATGGGCATTCCGCTGCGCCAGATGCACTCCTGGGACTATTCCGGCCCCTACCACGGTTACGACGGTTTCGCGATCTTCGCCCGTGACATGGACATCGCCCTCTCCAACCCGACGTTCAAGAACCTGACCCCGCCGTGGAAGCAGGTTGCTGCCGAAGACGTCAAGAAGGCCGCCTGAGTTAGTTCAGCAAATCCTTAACCTTATGCCCGCAACCGCAGATGAGCGGTTCGGGCAAGGAGATAGCAATGCAAACCGCAGACAACATCAAGCCCTGTTACCCGCTGTTCCGCGACGACGACTACAAGAAGAACCTGGCTGAAAAGCGCCAGCAATTCGAAGAAGGTCATTCGCCGGAAAAGGTGTTCGAAACCTTCATGTGGTCGACCACCCAGGAATACCAGGATCTCAACTTCAAGCGCGAAGCCCTGACCGTCGATCCGGCCAAGGCCTGCCAGCCGCTCGGCGCCGTCCTCTGCGCCACCGGCTTCCACAAGACCCTGCCCTACGTGCATGGCTCGCAAGGTTGTGTCGCCTACTTCCGCTCCTACTTCAACCGTCACTTCAAGGAACCGTGCTCCTGCGTCTCCGACTCGATGACGGAAGACGCAGCCGTGTTCGGCGGCCAGAAGAACATGATCGACGGTCTGGAAAACGCCAAGGCGATTTACAAGCCGGACATGATCGCGGTCTCCACCACCTGCATGGCGGAAGTCATCGGTGACGACCTGAACGCCTTCATCAACAACACCAAGAAGGCCGGCAACATTCCCCAGGAATACCCGGTTCCTTACGCCCATACCCCGTCCTTCGTCGGTTCCCACACGACCGGCTGGGACAACATGGAAGAAGGCATCCTCCGCTACTTCACGCTGAACCACATGGAAGGCAAGGTTGTCGGCTCGAACAAGAAGGTCAACATTGTTCCGGGCTTCGAGACCTACCTCGGCAACTACCGTGTGATCAAGCGCATGCTGGGCGAGATGGGCGTCGGCTACACCATGCTGTCCGATCCTTCGGAAGTCTTCGACACCCCGGCTGACGGCGAATTCCGCATGTACGCCGGCGGCACGACGATGGACGAAGTCAAGGATGCGCCGAACGCCTACACGACCTTCCTGCTGCAGCCGACGCAACTGGAAAAGACGAAGAAGTTCGTCGAAAACACGTGGAGCCACGAAGTGCCGAAGCTCAACATCCCGATGGGTGTCGAGTGGACCGACGAATTCCTGATGAAGGTTTCCGAAGTCACCGGCCAGCCGATCCCGGCTTCGCTGGAACTGGAACGCGGTCGCTGCATGGACCTGATCTCCGACAGCCACGCCTGGCTGCACGGCAAGAAGTTCGCCATCTACGGCGACCCGGACTTCGTCCTGGGCATGGTCAAGGTCCTGCTCGAAGTGGGCGCCGAGCCGACGCACATCCTGTCGCACAACGCCACCAAGCGTTGGGTCAAGATCGTCCAGAAGCTGCTCGACTCCAGCCCGTTCGGCGTCAATGGCAAGGTCTATGCCGGCAACGACCTGTGGCACATGCGCAGCCTGTGCTTCACGGACAAGCCGGACTTCCTGATCGG
>PHCU01000066.1 GCA_002842345.1 Betaproteobacteria bacterium HGW-Betaproteobacteria-12
AATTCGCTATTGCCGCCTAAAAACGGTTAGCCGGGGCTGCTAGAGCCTTGTTACCAAAGATAGCCGGCGGGGACTTCGGTCCCCGTCGTCACGTCTGGATGGCCTTAGCCGTCCTGCAGGCGAAAAACGATGGGGACGATGACCGCGGCCTCGATGGCTTCGTCGCCGCGCCGGGCCGGCACGAAGCGCCAGGCGGCAACGGCCAGCCGGGCGGCCTCGTCGAGGCGGGCGAAATTGCTGCTCTTCTCGAGATCGACGCCGATCGGTAAGCCTTCCGCACTGACCCGCACCTTCAGCAACACCTTGCCTTCCTCGCCGAGACGGCGCGACAGGGCCGGGTATTTTGGTTGCGGGTTGTTCAGGTAGGCGGCGTTGTAGCGGGCGGCGATCACCGCCGGAGCGGCAACGGGGGCCGTGGTGACGGCGGCTGGCGACGGACTGGGGGCGGCCACCGGCGGCGCGGCAACGACAGCGGGAGCGGCCGTCGGCGCTTGCTGTTCGGGCGTCATGGCCAGGACCGGTGGCGTCTGCAGTGGCTTCGGCTTGGCCGGCAGTGGCTTCGGCGGCGGTGCCGGCGGACTGATGACGGGCAATGGTTCCGGCGTTGCTTGCAAGGCTTCGATCAGGCGCACGGTCAGCGGTTCGGGAGGCGGGATTTCCAGGCTCTGGCTGAGCGGCCAGGCGAGGACGGCCAGATGCAGCGTCGCGGCGACGACGAAAAAGCGCCCGCTCCTGCGCCATTCGGGCAGTTCCGGGTCGAAGCGCAGGCGCAGTTCGGCAGACATCTTTCTATTTTACGTGCTCATCGACCCAGCGTTCGAGTTCGCCGGCCGGCACGACGCCGGAGCGGCCGAGGCGGCGATGCTGCCGGTCGTAGAAATAGGTGCGCGGCAGTTCGCCGTACCAGCGGCGGTCGATCTCGTAGCGCAGGCGTTCCGGCTGGACGTCGGCGAACACCCATTGGGCGCGGCCGGCTAGGCCGTAACTGGCGGCCAGTCGTTGCAGCTCCGGGGCATCGGCCGGCGTGTCGGTGGCGACGATGACCAGTTCGAGGCGCGGTTGGCGGCGCAGCAAGTCGCCGAGGGCCTGCAGTTCGGCCGGGCAATGCGTGCAGCTGGCCGACCACAGGCTGAGGATGAAGGGACGGCCGCGCTGCTCATTTTCTATCTGCTGTAGCGAGCCGGCGACGAAGGGGCGGACCTCGGCCTGGGCCAGGCCGGCGAACAGCAGGGCGATGGCCAGCAGCAGGCGCTTCATGGCTGCACCGCGAGACTGCGCAGGCCGTCGGCAGCAGTGTTCCAGACCAGGCGGACGGCCTCGCCATGACTGACGAGCAGCGGATCGTCGGCAGCGCCGGCAGTCTGCGCCAAGGTGGCGGGATCGGACCAACTCCGGCCGCCGTCAGTCGACTGCTGGCGGCGGATCAGGTTGTGCCGGCCGTCGTATTCGCGCCAGACCAGCACCACCCGTGGGCCGATCACGGCGACCTGCGGATGGCCGGCCTGGGCGTCGAGGTGGCCAAAGGGCAGCGGCGGGCCGGCGTCGTCGCCGGCCAGGCGGCGGTAGAACAGCCCCGGGCCAGACTCGGCGCCGGTGAACCAGGCGATGTGGCGGATGCCGTCGGCACCGATGGCCAGCGCGCCGCCGTGGTGCGGGCAGGCGTCGATGGCCCAGCCGTCTTCGGTGACGCGGCGCAGTGGCGCATCAAGCCGGGCCAGTGCGAAATCGCGGAGGTTCTGGCCGAAAATATGCCGCCACAGCAGCACCGGCGTGCCATCGGTATCGGCGGCGAGGGCCAGCCGGCAGCACTCGCAGGAATGGTCGGCCAACTTGCGGTTGGCGGCGAAGCTGCGCCCGCCGTCGGTCGAGCGTGCGGTGTAGATGGCGGCACCGCGGTAGGCCGGGTCGCCGGTGCCGTCACGCTTGTCGATCCAGGCCAGGGTGACGCCGTCGGCATCGGCCAACATGGCGTTGAAGCGGTGGGTGATCGGCCGTTGGTCGTCGTTGACCGTCAGCGGTTCGCTGAAGCGCGCCCCGCCGTCGTCGGACACGGCAAAGCGGATGTGGCCGGCGAAGGGCTGCGGCAGGCCCTGCGTCCAGCTGACATAGACGTGTCGGCCGACGACGGCCAGCTGCGGACGGGCTTCGCCGTCGGCGGCGATCAGTTCCGGCTGGCGATTGACGGCGACCGGCTCGGTAAAACTACTGCCGCCATCGCTGGAGTGGCTGAGCAGCAGCTGGCCGCCGACGACGCGCGCCAGCCACAGCCGGCCCTGGTCGTCGAAGCGGGCAGCGACGGCCAGGCGCGGGGCGTTCTGCTGGCGCTCCAGCCAGACCTTGGCGTAGTCGCTTTTCGGTGGCGCGGCGGCGGCTCCGCCGTGGCCGTCGTGGGCGATGACCGGGCCGACGAGCAGCAGGCCGGCGAACAGGGGCAGCAGGGTTCTTACCATTTGGCCTGGAGTCCCATGGTCAGGGTACGCGGCAGGCCGGGGGCGAAGGTGTCAAAGCCGGAATTGACGCCGGTGCTCTCGGCATAGCGCTTGTCGGCCAGGTTATGAATGTTGGCGAACAGGCTGACGTCGCGGGCCAGCGGGTAGAGGCCGCGCAGGTTGAGCAGGTCGTGGCCGGCGTACTGCGAGGTATTGGCGGCGTTCGAATACCAGCGGCCGAAATGCAGCCATTCGAGCTGGGCCATACCGTGTTGGGCATCGCCGAAAGTCAGGCGGCTGTTGGCGATGGCGCGCGGCGCCAGTTCCATTTCCTTGCCGCTGAAATCGCCGTCCTTGGTCACCCAGTCCTCGTAGGTGTGCTTGGCGTAGGAGAAGGCCGTATCGACGCGCCAGAGCGCGGCGAGCTGGGCGCCGAGGCCGAGTTCGACGCCGCGGTGCAGGGTCTTGCCGGCATTGGTGGTGGTCGAGGCATTGGTCAGCGGATCCTTGGAACTGAGGATGTCATCCTTCTTGGTCATCCGGTAGACCGACAGCTCGTAATTGACCGCTGTGCCGAATCTGCCGCGCAGGCCGATCTCGACGCTGTCCACCTTGATCGGCTTGAGGCGTACCGAGCTTGCGGCAGCGGCGTTGGCGGCGTTGGCATTGCTGGCGATGGCCGGGCGGAACAGCTGGCCTTCGGAGGGGGCGCGAAAGGCGTGGTTGTAGGCGGCGAACAGGTTCAGCGCCGGGCTGACGGTGTAGGTGGCGCCGAGCTTCGGGCTGAGGTGATTGAAATCCACATCGCCGTCGCCCACCTGGCCGAAGAAGCGGCCGCCAGCGACCACCGGCGTTGTCCCGAAACGATTGTCGAATTGGTAGCGGACGCGGTCGTAGCGCAGGCCGGCGGTAATGCGCAGCTTGTCCAGCGGCGAGATCTCGCCATGCAGGTAGGGCGAGATGCCCTGGTAGGTGACGTCGTAATCATAGACGCGCGGTCCCTTGGTATAGCTGGTGAACACGCGGGTAAAGCCGGCGCCGACCGAGGTCGTGGTGATGCGGTTCTCCAGGCGGCTGCCCGGACTGTGGTCGAGGTCGATGCCGACGATGAGCCGCATGCGCAGCGGCGCGAAGTCATGGCGATACTTGATCTGGGCGCCGAAGGACTGGTTCTCGGTGGTGTAGATGGTCGGGTCATAGGACAGCGACCAGTTGGCCAGCAGGTCCATCTTGTCGTTGCGGTAATAGGGGGTGATGCTCAGCAGCGCATCGCCCCACTCGCGTTCATAGGCGGATGACAGCCGGAAGGCATCGACCCGGCGTAGCGAGATCGGCGTGTAGTTGGTCGTCGGGCGATGCTTGAAGTCGGCGCGGGAAATCGCCGAGCTGCCGGCCGTCTCCTGATCGATGGTGGAAAAGGTGGCGACCGTCTTCAGCACCGCCTCGTCGCCGAGGGCGCTGTCCCAGCGCAGGGTGCCGCTCTGCCGGTCGTAGGCGGTCTTGTCGCGCCAGCCGTCGGTATGGCTGAGATTGAGGTCGGCGCGCCAGGCATGGTCGCCGAAGGCCGTGCCGCCGGTGAGCATGGCACGGCGCCAGCCATAGCTGCCGGCCTCGAGCGAGCCTTCGACTTCCGGGCCGGTCGGCGGCCGGCGGGTCAGCACGTTGATCACGCCGCCGATTGCGTCGGAGCCATAGAGGGCGCTGCCCGGTCCCTTGCTGACCTCGATGCCGCCGGCCATTGGCAGGTTCACCTCGTACAGCGCATTGTGGTTGAAGAAGCCGGTCGAGCGCGTCGGCACGCCATCCTCCAGGTAGAGATAGACCGGGGCGGTGGTCAGCGGCTGGCGGATCGCCGTCTGGTGGCCTTCGCCACCGGTGACATTGACCCAGACGCCGGGCACCTGGCCCATGATCTCGCTCGGGTGCGCCGGCTTGACCTCGCGCAGCGTCTTATCCTTGATCACCCCGACCGCCGCCGGCGTCTCGTTGAGCAACTGGCCCTCGCGCGTGGCGGTGACGGTAACCTCGGCCAGGGCAGCGTCTTCGGCGTGCAGCGAGGTGCCGGCCAGGGTGGCGAGGACGGCAAGCGCCAGCGGTGCGGGAGTGAACGGTTTCATCATCGAATCCTAATTGATGTGTATCAAAAATTGCTTATGAAACATAAGCTTAGGATTGGATATTACGGAGCTGGCGGTGCTTCTGAAATGTGGCAAATTGTCGCACCCCCGAACCGGGCGTTCAGCCGGCGGGGAGCAGGGCGAAGCTGCGTGTCGCGTGCACGCCGTCGATACGGATCGGCGTCAGCACGTGCTGGCGTTCCAGCGCCTTGATGATGCGCGAGATGGTTTCGCAACGCAGGTCGGTGATGGCGGCGATATCCTGGCGCGAGGGCAGGACGACCTGGCCGGCGCCATCGGCGAGCAGGCGGATCAGGCCGAGCACGCGGTCGACGGCCTGGCCGCCGCGTAGCGTGACAAGTTCGGCAGCCCGCCGCTGGGCGCCGGCCAATGAGGCAAGCAAGGTACCAGTGGCTGGGGCGCTGACGCCTTCCGGCCAGGGGCTCAGGTGGCACTCGGTCAGAGCGCTGGCGCTGAAAGTGTAGGCGCCGAACAGCAAGGTCTCGCAGCCGAGGATGTCACCGGCGACGGCGAGGCTGGCGAAGGCCGGCTGTCCGTCGTGGCCGCTCAGGTCGAGGCGGACGGCGCCCTGCTCAAGGCGCCAGGCCAGCCCATCTTCGCCCGTATGGTAGAGCGTCTCGCCGGCCGCCAGATGCCGCGGTGTACGCCGCAGGCGGAGCGGCTTGGTGTTGGCGGCAGCAGAGAAATGGATCATTGCGACTCCTGGCTGAAAACGGCAACAGCCCCGGCGTGGCCGGGGTTGTCATGACATAAGGATGGCGGGCGTCGTTCAGAACTTCAGGTTGATCCCGGCGTACAGCGCGCGGCCCATGCCGGGCACTGGCGTTCCCCACAGCGGCACGACCCCGTTCGGCACGTTGTTCAGGCTGGCCGACATGGTCGTCCCTTGGCCGAGATAGGCGCCGCCGAGCGGCAGCTCGTAATAGCGGTCGAACAGGTTCTCGACGCCGAAATCGAGGCGCAGCCGTTGCCAGGTGTAGCTGGCGCGCAAGTTGACCAGGCTGTAGCCGGCGGTCCGCATCTCGTTGCGGGCAGCGGAGAGCCGGTGCTTGGCGCCGACGCCGAGGATTTCCAGGGCGTTGTCCCAGGCGCCGAGGCGTTGCGTCAGCGTCAGGCGGGCATTGAGCGGCATGATGTTGTACAGGCCGTCGCCGGTGTCGCGATTCTGGCCACGGGTGTAGCTGACGACCCCCCTCAGACCCAGGTCGCCGAGCCCGGTGCGGGCCAGCGGCAGGTGTCCGGCGAGGTTGAGACCGTAGAGTCGGGCCGACTGGTTGGCGTAGCGCAGCACGGTGAACTGGTCGCGCAACGGCACGCTGCGCGGCGTGTTGGTGGCGCCGTTCCACTGGATGGCGTCGATGTAGTCGGTGACGTGCATGTAGAACGGCATCGCTTGGAATTCCCAGCGGCGGTCGGCGGCGTGCCAGTCGAAAGTGGCGGAGAGCGTGTGTGCCTTCTCCGGTTTCAGGTCGGGATTGCCGATATAGCCGTTGCCGTCGCCGACGAAATTGTTCATCAGCGCTGCCATCTGCCAGGTCGACCACGGGTAGGCCTCGTACAGGCTGGGCGAGCGCACCTTGCGGGCAAAGCCGAACTCGATATCGTGGCCGGGATTGACGCTGTAGCGGGCGAGTGCCGTCAGATCCCAGTTATTGTCGCGGCGCGAGCGGTCGCCGGCATTGAACAGGGCAGCATCGCGCCCCTGATTGCCGCCGCCGGCCGGGTTGTAGCCGTGCACTGCGCCGGCATCCATGGTGACGCGCTCGTAGCGCACGCCGAGCAGGGTCGTCCAGCGGGCGCCGCGGCTGCTCTCCCATTCGGCGAACAGGGAGCTGCGGTCGCGTTCGCCGTCGTTGATGTTGACGAAGCTGCCCGGCCACATGCCGCCGCCCGAGGCCGGCCACCAGTCGTCCAGGCGGTAGCGCTGCAGTTCGCTGCCGAGGCGCAGCAGGTCGTCGGCGCCGAGCGCGAGGTCGGCCTTGAGGCTGGCGCCGCTGGTCGTGCTCTCCGTGTACATCGGCATGCCGGCGGCGCAGGTCGGGCCGAGCGGCGCGCAGGGGGCGGGATTCAGCGCCGCGGACCCGCCGGTCGCGGCGCCGTACCAATAGCGCTTGTCGCGGCCGAAGTCCATGAAGTGCTCGACTTCCTCGCGGTAGGCGCGGGCTTCCAGGCGACCCCAGTCGAACTGGCCGAGCCAGCGCAGGTTGAGGCGCTGCTGTTGGTTGTCGAGCAGGTCCATGCGCTGGTTGGGATACAACTGTTCCGGCATGTCCTGCAAGCCGAAGCGGACTTCGACGAGATGCCGGTCGTGTTTCATCGCCAGGCCGAGCGTGTGGTTGGCGGTTTCGTAAGCGCTCGAGCCGACCTCGTCGCGCGCCAGCGTATGGCCGGCGCGGCCGGTGGCCGTGACATCCTTGAAATTGTCGCCGGCCGTGTAGTTGTTGGCCTGGCTGTGGGCGCCGTTGTACCAGACGCTGAACTGCTCGCTGGCCAGCGTCGCCGCCAGGTTGCCGCCGCGCGCTGCGTTGTTGCTGCGATAGAAGGCGCCGATCTCGCCCGTGGCCAGTGTGCCCTGGCCGGGAGCGGCGAATTGCGGGGCGCGCGTTTCGGCGATGATGCTGCCGCCGATGCTGTCGCCGCCGACACTGACCGGTGCGATGCCGGCGTAGGCGCGCAGGCTGTCGAGGTTGCTCGGCTCGATATAGGACAGTGCCGGGTTCATGTGATTGGGGCAGGAGGCGATCAGATCCATGCCGTCGACCTTGATGCGCAGCCGGTCGTCGGCCAGGCCGTTGATGGCCGGCAGGCTGGAGACGGCGCCGGCACCGTAGAGGCTGACGCCGGGCAGATCCCGGAGCAGGCTGGCGGCATCGTTGGTGGTTACCAGCAGTTGCTGTTGCCGGTTGGCGTCGAGGCGCGCCGCTGCCGCCGTGGTCACGATCCTGTCGGCGCCGACGACGATGTCGTCAAGGACGCGGGTTTCGCCGCTGCTGCCCTGCGCCGTTGCGGCGCCGGCGTACAACATGGCGATGGCAGCCGCCAGCGGCCGGAATGAGTACCCCATGATGCTCTCCCTCGATCAAGCTGTTGTTTTGAGGGCGCCGATTGTGGGCGGCGGGGCAAGCATTTGGAATGCGGCAAATTGCCGCGCGACCGTTGGTCGCAGGCCGTTACGGCTCAGGCGTTGAGCTTTTCCAGCGCCTCGCGCAGCTTGCCCGGTTCCTCCAGGCGCAGCATGCGTCGGACGTTGGGGGCGAGCTCGCCGATGTCGGCCTTGAGCACGCGGTTCTTCACCTTGAGGATCTGCGACGGGTGCATCGAGAAGGTGCGCAGGCCCATGCCGAGGAACAGCCGGGTCAGCTTCGGGTCGCCGGCCATTTCGCCGCACACCGAAACCGGGATGCCGACCTTTTCGGCGCTGGCAATGGTGTGCGCCAGCAGCATCAGCACCGCCGGGTGCAGCGGGTCGTAGAGCGAGGCGACCTGTTCGTCGGAACGGTCGATGGCCAGCGTGTATTGGATCAGGTCGTTGGTGCCGATCGACAGGAAATCGAGGCGGCGCAGGAACAGGCCGATGGCCAGCGCGGCGGCGGGAATCTCGATCATGCCGCCGACCTGGATGTTCTCGTCGAAGACGATCTTCTCGCCGCGCAGGCTGGACTTGGCCTGTTCGATCGCCGCCAGCGTCTGGTCGATTTCGTGGGCGTGCGCCAGCATCGGGATCAGCAGCTTGATCTGCCCGTGTTTCGAAGCACGCAGGATGGCCCGCAACTGCGTCTGGAACATCTGCGGTTCGGCCAGCGACAGGCGGATGGCGCGGCGGCCGAGGGCCGGGTTGGTCTTGACCCGGTCGCCGAAGCTGGAATCCGGGCGCAGGTCCTTGTCGTTGCCGAGGTCGAAGGTGCGGATGGTGACTGGCCGGCCGCCCATGCCCTTGACCACCTTCTTGTAGGCCTCGTACTGCTCCTGCTCGTCCGGCATGTCGCCGCGGTCGAGGAAGAGAAACTCGGTGCGGAACAGGCCGACGCCCTCGGCGCCGCCCTCGAGGGCTTCCGGGATGTCCACCGGCAGTTCGATATTGGCGTGCAGCTGCACCTCGATGCCGTCGATCGTCTGCGATTTGGCGCTTTTCAGCCGCTTGAGCTTGGTGTCCTCGAGCTCGATCTGGTTCTTGCGCAGCTGGTATTCCTCCAGCACGCGCTCGTCCGGATTGACGATGACGACGCCGCGCTGGCCATCGACAATCATCGCTTCGCCGTCGCGGATCAGCGAGCGGCCGTTCTCCAGGCCGACCACCGAGGGGATCGCCATGCTGCGGGCGAGGATCGCCGTATGCGAGGTGGCGCCGCCGACGTCGGTGATGAAGGAAGCGAAGCGGTGTTCCTTGAAGGAGATCACGTCGGCCGGCGACAGGTCGTGGGCGACGACGATCAGCGTCTCTTCCTTGAGGCCCTTGCCGGCCTTCATCACGGCCCGGCTGGGGTGGCCGAGCAGCTCCTTGATGACGCGCTCGACGACCTGGCGGACATCGAGCTTGCGCTCGCGCAGGTAGGGGTCGTCGAACTGCTCGAACTGCTGGACCAGGTGCTCCATCTGCTGCACCAGCGCCCATTCGGCGTTGCAGCGCCGGGCGCGGATGATGGCGCGCGGCTTGTCGATCAGTTCCGGGTCTTCGAGGAACATCGTGTGGATATCGATGAAGGCCGACAGCTCCGCCGGGGCGTGCTCGGTCGATTCCTTCATCATCGCCAGTTCTTTCTTGACCGTGGCCACGGCCTGGTCGAAGCGGGCGATTTCCTTGTCCACCATGCGCGGCCCGACGGTCAGGTGCGACACTTCCAGCGTCGCGTGCGACATCAGTAGCGCCCGGCCGATGGCAATGCCGCCGGAGACGCCGAGACCGTGCAAGGTGAAGCTCATCGCCCCTACTCCCCTTCGCCGAAGTAGTCGGCGACCAGGGCCAGCAGGGCCGCCATCGCCTCGGCCTCGTCCGGCCCGTCGGTCTCGATGCCAACCTTGGAGCCCTTGCCGGCGGCCAGCATCATCACCCCCATGATGCTCTTGGCGTTGATGCGGCGGGTGCCCTTGCTCATCCACACCTCGCACTTGTACTTGCCGGCCAGCTGGGTCAGCTTGGCCGAGGCGCGGGCATGCAGGCCCAGCTTGTTGATGATTTCGATTTCGCGGGTCAGCATTGTCAGTGGTCCAGCATGTTGAAGACGCCATCGCGGCCGCCATCGCGGGCGCGCTGCAGCAGGATTTCCATGCCTTTTTCGCGATAGGTCAGGGCGCGTATCAGCATCGGCAGGTTGACGCCGGTCAGGCCTTCGATGCGGCCGGGTTCGAGCAGCTTCAGCGCCAGGTTCGACGGCGTCGCGCCGAAGATGTCGGTGAGCAGGAGCACGCCCTTGCCGTTGTCGACCAGTCCGACCATCCGCCGGGCCAGCGGCAGCAGGTCGAGCGGATCGTCCTGGGCGACGACGCCGAGCTGGTTCAGCTGTACCGGGCGCTTGTTCAGCACATGGCAGGCGTTCTGCACGAGCGCCTCGCCAAAGCTGCCATGGGTAATCAGGAGGATGCCAATCATGCGCCGGATTCTAACCCGAAGCGCCGCCCTTACCGGCGGCTGACGAGCACAATGCCGAGCACCACCAGGCCCGCCCCGGCCAGTTGCGCCGGCGAAATCGCCTCGTCGAGCAGCCACCAGCCGAAGCCTATGGTCAGCAGCGGCCCGACCATGCCGTACAGCGAGGTCCGGCCGGCGCCCAACTGGCGGATCGCCGCCGCCAGCGCGAAGACCGGGACGACGGTGGCGAACGCCGCCATCGCCAGGCTCCAGCCATAGACCGGCAGTGGCTGGCTGAAGGCGGACCAGGGCTGGACGGCGGCAAAGTGGATCAGCGTCGCCGCCGTCGACACCAGCATGGCCAGCGCCGAAAAACGTAGCGCGCCCAGCCGGGCAATCATCGGCGCGCTGCCGGCCAGGTAGATGGCGTAGGCGACGCTGGAGGCGAACACCAGGCTGCCGCCGAGCCAGACGTCGCGGGCATCGGCCAGGCCGAGATCGTGCACGAAGGCGAAGCCGATGCCGGTGTAGCACAGCGCCATCGCCGCCCCTTCGCGCCAGGAGAAGGGCTTGCCCTGGAACAGCACGCCGATCAGGATGGTCAGCGTCGGGTAGGTGAACAGGATCAGCCGTTCCAGTCCGGCCGAGATGTATTGCAGCCCCCAGAAGTCGAGCAGGCTGGCGCCGTAGTAGCCGAGACAGCCGAGAACGACGAGGCGTCCCCAGTCGCCGCGGCTCAGCGCCGACCCCGCGCGCTGCCGGGCCAGCCCGACCCAGAGGAAGACCGGCAGGGCGAAGAGCATGCGCAGGGCGAGCAGCGTCACGGCGTCCACCCCGTAGGGATAGGCCAGCTTGATGAAAACGGCTTTAAGCGAGAAGCCGAAGGCGGCGAGCAGGGCGAGGCCGGCGCCGGTGGCGCGCGCAGTGTCCATCCGGTGGCCCGCTTCAGTCGGCGGCCAGCCGGCGCAGCCGCGCGCCGATGCCGATCACCGCCGTGGCGCAAGCCAGCAGGGCGGCAATGACGCCCGGCCAGCCGGCCGCGGTCCAGGCCCAGCCGCTGGCGGTGCCGATGACGCTGCCGCCCAGGTAGTAGCTCGATAGATAGAGGGCCGAAACCAGGCCACGGCGCGGGCCGGCGCGCTGGCCGACCCAGGCGCTGGCCACCGTATGCACGGCGAAGAAGCCGAAGGTATACAGCGCCAGGCCGCCGACGATTGCCCACAGCGGTGCGGCCAGCGTCACGGCGATGCCGGTCGTCATCAGCAACGCCATGCCGAGCAGCATGCGCGGGCGGCCGTGGCGGGCGACCTTCCGGCCGGCCCAGGCCGAGGCGTAGCTGCCGACCGCGTAGAGCAGGAAGATGCTGCCGATGGCCGCCGGCCCGAGGCCGTAGGGGGCGGCGCTGAGGCGGAAGGGCAGGAAGTTGTAGAGGCCGACCAGCGTGCCCATGCCGAGGAAGGCGGTGGAGAACAGCCAGGGCAGGCCGGGGTCGGCGTAGATGCGGCGAACGTCGGCGAACAACAACCGAGGTTGCAGCGAACGCGCTTCGAAGTGGGCGGCCGGCGGCAGCAGGCGCCAGAACGCCGCGGCGACGAGCAGGCCGAGCAGGCTGATGGCGGCCAGCCCGTCGTGCCAGGAACCGGTCCACTCGCTGACGCTGGCGGCGATCAGCCGGCCGGCCATGCCGCCCAGGGCGTTGGCGCCGATGTACAGGCCCATTGCCCGGGCCCGTTCGGCGACCGGCAGCTCTTCGCCAAGATAGGCCATCGCCGCCGCCGGCACGCCGGCGACGCACAGCCCGAGCCCGGCGCGGGCCAGCACCAGCAGCGTGAAATCCGGCGCCCAGGCGGAAGCCAGCGAGCAGCCGGCAGCGCCGACCAGGCCGAGGCGCATCAGGCGTTCGCGGCCGTAGCGGTCGGCCAGCAGGCTGAGCGGAATCAGCAGCAACGCCATCAGCCCGGTACCGGCGGTGACGCTGAGGCTGGCGGTGCCCGGCGAGATGGCGAAGGCGCCGGTCAGCTGCGGCAACAGCGGTTGCGTGCCGTAGAGCAGCATGAAGCAGGAAAAGCCGGCCAGCGACAGCGCCAGCGTGCTGCGGGCGGAAGCGTGGGCGGGGTTGGCGGCTGGGGACACGGCGGAGCGGGGGGCGAAGGTCGGGAAGGCGATTGGACGCCCGGCCGGGCCGGCTGGCAATTGGTATTATCGCAAGCGAGCATTCGATCTGGACGAAACCATGCGCTACGACCTTCCCGACCTCCGGCTTGTCGCCGCCATCGCCGACAGCGGTAGTCTGAGCCGTGCCGCCGAGCGCGTGCATCTCGCCGCCTCGTCGGCCAGCCACCGTCTGACGCAGCTCGAGGCGGCCCTCGGTGTGGCCCTGTTCGAACGCCACGCGCGCGGCCTGACGCCGACTGCCGCCGGCGAATCGCTGCTGCGCCATGCCCGCCAGGTCTTCGCCCAGCTCGAACAGATGCATGCCGATCTGGCTCCCTACGCCAGCGGCCTGACCAGCCAGGTCACCGTTTTTGCCAACACCAACGCCATCAACTGCTTTTTGCCGGAAGACCTCGGCGGCTTCCTGCGCGAACACCCGCAGGTGCGCGTCAGCCTCGAGGAACAGCCGAGCCCGGCGATCATCCAGGCGGTCGCGGCCGGCCAGGTCGACATCGGCGTGGTCGCCGCCGAAGCCGGGCTGGATGGCCTGGAAACGCTGCCCTACCGGCGCGACCGGCTGGTGCTGATCGTCGCCGCCGGGCATCCGCTGGCCGGGCGCGAGGCCGTCGCCTTCGCCGAGGTGCTCGGCGAACCCTTCGTCTGCCTGCATGCCGGCAGCGCCATCCACACTTTCATGATGAACCACGCCGCCCGGCTCGGCGGCCGGCTCGACGTCCGCATCCAGGTGCGCAGCTTCGCCGCCGTCTGCCGCATGGTCGCCGCCGGTGTCGGCATCGGCATGGTGCCGCGCTCCTCGGTGCTGCCGGGCGACGGCGTGAAGACCGTCGAGATCACCGATCCCTGGGCGCCGCGCGACCTGCAGCTATGCGCCCGCAGCCGGCACCTGCTGCACCCGGCGGCGGCGGCCCTGTTCGCCCACCTCGCCACCGCGGGCGGCGGCTAGTCGGCTTTCCCGGCGCCGACGAAGTTGGCAAAGTCGTCGAGCACCGGCGCCAGCGCGCGCAGCGGCCGGGCGAAGGCGCCGATCAGCGTGGTGTGCGATACCGCGTCGTAGAGGTGGAGATCGACGGTGTTGCCGGCGGCCTGCAGGGCGGCGGCGAGCTGCCCGGTGTTGCGCACCGGATCGACTACATCGTCGCGCCGCGCCGCGGCCAGGAAGGCAGGCGGCCGGTGCGGACCGACATGGCGGATGGGCTGCGAATCGGCCGGCGTATCGGGGAAATGGAAGACCGGCCGCGTCTGCGGATTGCGCACCGGCAGAAAGTTGTAAGGGCCTGCCAGCCCGCCCCAGCCGGCGAGCCGTTCGGGCCCGACGCCCTGGGCGGCCAGCCAGCGCCCGTCGAGGGCAAGCATCGCGGCGTTGTAGGCGCCGGCACTGTGGCCGAGCAGGTAGAGGCGCGCCGGGTCGGCGCCCCAATCGTCCTGGTGGTCGACGGCGAAACGCACGGCCAGCGCGCCGTCGGTGAGGAACTCCGGATAGCGCACGGCGGGATAGAGCCGGTAGTCGACGACCAGGGTCAGCATGCCGCGCGCCGCCAGCGCCTCGCCGACGAAGCGGTAGTCGGCCCGCTCGCCGCTGCGCCAGTTGCCACCGTAGAAGAAGACGACTAGCGGATAGCCGCCGGCCGGCGGCGCCGTGCGCGGCCGGTAGAGATCGGCGCGCTGGCGCGGCAGGCTGCCGTAGGCGAGGTCGGCGGTCAACGCGTAAGTGTCCTCCGGCGTCGCGGCGTTGAGCAGGACGGTCGGCGAGCAGCCGGCCAGAAGGCAGAGCAGGACGAGCCGGACGAGGCAGCGGCGGAATTCGGGGCAGGTGGCGGGCATGGCATCTCCGGCGGGCGCCACGGGCGGCGCGCTCGTAGCGGCAATTCTATGCCCGGTGCTGCCGCTGCGCCGAAGCGGCCGTGCTGGTGCCCGGCTGGGCGCTGGGCGTCGAGGTGGTGAACCCGTTTGCGGACGCCTGATCTCGATCGGCAGGGCGAAATCGGGGTGTTCCCAGTTCGCCCGGCGTTCAGTCGGCGTACATCGGCTTGTTGTCGTTGAGGCGCAGCCAGCCCTTGACGACGCGGTAGATGATCCAGATACCGTCGGCGATGAGGACGAACCAGCCGACGACGAGCAGGAAAGTGACGGCGCCGAGCAGGCCCCACAGCAAGCCGAACCAGAAGGTCCGGATCTGCCAGCGGAAGTGGCTTTCCAGGAAGGTGCCGGCAACATCCTCCTTTTTGACGTAATTGATGATGATGGCCACGATGGCGGTGATGCCGATCAGGTAGGACGCCGCGTACAGCGCATAAATGATCGTGGTCAGGGTCTTTGCTGACTTTTCGCGTTCAGTCGAGACAAGGTCCATAGCTGCTTCCCTTCTTCGGAGCGGCGATTCGATGGCATCGCCGCGACGCCCCCGGCAAATGTTCGGCTGGCTGTGCGATCAGACAACCAGACAACGGTTGGGTTGTCCTCATCGACGAAGAGCGGAATGGCCGGGATGGCGGTGGCGAAAATCGCCCATGCTCAGGCCTCTTCCGGCAAGGCATCGGTCTGGCCGAGCAGCCAGGCGCTGAAGGCGGCGACGGCGGGCTGGTCGGCCGTGCTGCCGGCGAGCAGGTAATAGGCGCGTTCGGGCACCGGCCGCGGCGGAGCCAGCGCGATCAGCCGGCCGTCGGCGAGGTGGTCGCGGATCAGCGGCTCGCGGCCGAGGGCGACGCCCTGCCCGGCCAGCGCCGCGGCGATGCACTGGTCGTAGTGGTTGAACTGCAGGTGGCCGCGGGCCTGTCCGGCATCGAGGCCGAGCGGCTGCAGCCAGGTGTTCCAGGCGAACCACGGATGGGCGACGGCATCCTCGAAGGCGAGCAAGGTCAGCTGACCGAGGGTGTTGCGGTCGAGCCCGGCGCCGGCCGGCAACTGGCCGCGCAGGCCGGGGCCGACGACCGGTAGCAGGGCTTCGGCGAACAGTTTGTGGCTGCCGGCCGGAGCGTCGCCGGGGGCGCAGTAACGGATGGCCAGATCGACCTCGTCGCGGTCGAGATCGACGGCGCGGTTCTCGGCCGACAGGCGCACGGCGATGTCCGGATGCGCCTCCTGGAAGCCGGACAGGCGCGGCACCAGCCACAGCGCGGCGAAACCGATCGAGGTCGAGACGGTCACCCCGGCAGGGCGGCGCGGCGCAGCGATCCGGCGGACGGCGTCGTCGAGCTCGGCGAAGGCCGCGAGCGTCGCGCGATAGAGGATCTCGCCGGCCGGCGTCAGCTGCAGTTGCCGGGTGCTGCGGCGGAACAGCGGTACGCCGAGCTGGCTTTCCAGCGCCTGCACCTGGCGGCTGATCGCCGACTGGGTCAGGAACAGTGTGGCCCCAGCGTGGGTGAAGCTGGCGTGGCGGGCGGCGGCGACGAAGCCCTTGAGTGGATCGAGCGGTGGCAGGCGGCGCAGGTCGAGAGTCATTGGTTTATGCGTTCAGTGCATGAAATGAATGCCGATTTTCCGTTTGTTGCAGGGCAAAATGCTCACTACAGTGGAGTCATCGAGCCGCAGCCACTGCGGCTATCCATGAACGCCATGAATGGAGGATAGGAACATGGTCCCGATCCTGCAAGCCGTCAATGCCGTACCGCTGCATATTTCGTTGCGCCGGCGCGAAACCCTCCTCGTCCGCGGCAGCGGCCGTGTGTGCTGCGAGGCCGGGGAAGTGTGGCTGACCGAGAGCGGCAGCAGCGGCGACAACATCCTGGTCGCCGGCGACGGCTGGTCCTTGCGGCCGGGCATCGAGGTCGTGCTGTCCACGCTGGCCGGCGCCCGCTTGAGCATCTGCAGTCGGCCGGAGGCGGCGGTATGAACGCCCGCTCGCCGCAACTGGTGACGCCGCAGGCGCTGGAACTGGTCGCCGCCGACGGCTACCGGTTGGCTGCCCAGCTGTGGCCAGCGGCCGGCGAGGCCACGGCGGTGGTGGTGATCAATCCGGCGACGGCGGTCAAGGCCGAGTACTACCATCGCTACGCTACTTTTCTCGCCGAGCATGGCCTGGCGGCGCTGACCTACGACTACCGCGGCATCGGCGCCTCTCGCCACGGCAGCCTCCGCCGCTGGAAACACATCACCAAGCTTGACTGGGGGCGCTACGACTGCGATGCCGCCTTGCGCCACGCCCGACGTTCCTTTCCCGGGCGGCCGCTGTATCTGGTCGGCCACAGCATCGGCGGCCTGCTGCTCGGCCTGGCGCCGTCGGCCGGGCTGGTCGAGCGGGCGCTGACGGTCGGCGCGCAGTACGCCTACTGGCGCGATTACGGGCCGGGAAAGCCGCTGATGTGGCTGCGCTGGCACCTGCTGATGCCGTTATTGACGGCGGCTTGCGGCTATTTCCCGGCCCGCCGCCTGGGTTGGCACGAAGACCTGCCGGCCGGCGCTGCCTGGGAATGGGCGCGCCGTCCGGCAACGCTGGAAGCCGCCTACGGTGCTTGGCCGGGCGACGACCCGCTGCGGCATTTTGCCGAGATGCGCGGCGATCTGCTGGCGATCGGCCTGGAAGATGATCCCTTCGGCACGCCGGCGGCACTCGAGCGCCTGCTCGCTTATTACCGCAACGCTCGCCGCCAGCATCTGCGCATCGCGCCGGCCAGTATTGGCGTCGAGTCCATCGGCCACTTCGGCTATTTCAACAGCCGTTTCCGCGACACGCTGTGGCCGGAGTCAGTGGATTGGCTGCGCCACGGCCAGCTGGTTCGGACGCCGTTGGCGCCCTGGTCGCCGGCCGGGACGTAAGCCCGGCTCAGCGCTTGCCGCCGAGCATCGAGCCGAGGATGCCGCGCAGGATCTGCTGGCCGACGGCGCGGCCGACGGTGCCGGCCATGCCGCGGGCGGCGCTCTTGGCCGCCGATTCGAGCACGCCTTCGCGACGACCGCCGCGCGGGCCGGTGGTGCCGGTCAACATGCCGCCGAGCGCGTCGAGCAGGCCGCCGCCGCTTTCCTGCGGGGCGGGGGCGGGTTGTTGCCGTTGCTGCGGTGCCGGGGCTGGCCGCGGGGCGCTGGCGGTGGTGTTGCCCCAGGCATTCGGGTCGCTGCCGGCCGGCGGCGCGGGAATGGCACCGGGCGCCGCCGGCTTGCTGGCCGGCTGGCCGCGCAGGGCCTCGTAGGCCGATGCGCGGTCGATGCCCTGGCCGTAGCTGGCGAGCAGCGGCGACGCCTGGATGATGGCCTGGCGTTCTTCCACCGCCAGCGGGCCGAGGCGCGACGCCGGCGGGAAGATCAGCGCCCGTTCGACGATGTTCGGCCGGCCTTTCTCATCGAGGAAGGAAACCAGCGCTTCGCCGACGCCCAGTTCGGTGATGGCGGCGGCGGCGTCGAACTTCGGATTGGCGCGCATGGTTTCGGCGGCTGCCTGCACCGCCTTCTGGTCGCGCGGGGTGAAGGCGCGCAGGGCGTGCTGGACGCGGTTGCCGAGCTGGCCGAGGATCTTTTCCGGCACGTCGAGCGGATTCTGCGTGACGAAGAAGACGCCGACGCCCTTCGAGCGGATCAGGCGAACCACCTGCTCGACCTTGTCCACCAGCGCTTGCGGCGCGTCGGAGAAGAGCAGGTGGGCCTCGTCGAAGAAGAACACCAGCTTCGGCTTGTCGAGGTCGCCGGCTTCCGGCAGTTGCTCGAACAACTCGGCCAGCAGCCAGAGCAGGAAGGTGGAATAGAGCGCCGGGGCGTGGATCAGCTTGTCGGCGGCCATGACGTTGATGACGCCGCGGCCGTTTTCATCCACCTTCATCAGATCGTGGATGTCGAGCATCGGCTCGCCGAAGAACAGGTCGCCGCCCTGCTCGTCGAGCGTCAGCAGGCCGCGCTGGATGGCACCGATGGAAGCGGTGGTGACGTTGCCGTATTCGGTCTTGAACTGGCCGGCATTGTCGCCGACGTGCTGGACCATGGCGCGCAAATCCTTGAGATCGAGCAGCAACAGGCCCTGATCGTCGGCGATCTTGAAGACCAGTTGCAGCACGCCGGTCTGCGTGTCGTTGAGGTTGAGCAGCCGGGCCAGCAGCAGCGGCCCCATGTCGGAAATGGTGGCGCGCACCGGTACGCCGCCTTGGCCAAACACGTCCCAGAAGGCGACCGGGTTGGCGTAGGGCTGGAAGCCTTCGAGGCCGAGTTCGGCGATGCGCTTCAACAATTTTTCCGACGGATTGCCGGCGGCGCCCATGCCCGACAGGTCGCCTTTGACGTCGGCCATGAACACCGGCACGCCAGCGAAGGACAGGCGCTCGGCGATCGACTGCAGGGTAACCGTCTTGCCGGTACCGGTGGCGCCGGTGATCAGCCCGTGGCGGTTGGCCATCTGCGGCAGCAGGGCCGGGTAGGCGTCGTCGGATTTGGCGAGGTACAGGGGTTCGGACATGGCGGCGGGCTCCTCGGGAAAATTATCCGGTCATTCTAGCGCCGCCCGGCCGGCGCTTTGGCAACTTGGGTGCCGTCGGCCGGCCTGACGGGAAGCCGCCGGGCGGGTAAAATCCCGGCTTCTTCGTTATTTGCATTCGGGAAATCATCATGGCTGGTCATTCCAAATGGGCCAATATCCAGCACCGTAAAGGTCGCCAGGACGAGAAGCGCGGCGCCGCCTTCTCCAAGATCGCCAAGGAAATCACCGTCGCCGCCAAGCTGGGCGGCGGCGATATCAGTTTCAACCCGCGCCTGCGCGTCGCCGTCGACAAGGCCAAGGGTGTCAACATGCCCAAGGATAAGATCGACACCGCCATCAAGAAGGGCACCGGCGAACTCGAAGGCGTCGATTACGTCGAGATCCGCTACGAGGGCTACGGTATCGGCGGCGCGGCAATCATGGTCGACTGCCTGACCGACAACAAGACGCGGACGGTCGCCGAAGTGCGCCACGCCTTCAACAAGTACGGCGGCAACATGGGCAGCGAAGGCTCGGTGGTCTTCCAGTTCAAGCATTGCGGCCAGATGATCTTCGCCCCGGGCACCGACGAGGCGGCGCTGATGGATGCCGCTATCGAGGCCGGCGCCGAGGACGTGGCGACCAATGATGACGGTTCGATCGAGGTGCTGACCGCGCCGGCCGACTTCATTACCGTCAAGGACGCCCTGGAAGCCGCCGGTTTCAAGCCGGAATTCGGCGAAGTGACGATGAAGCCGGAAAGCGAGAACGAGTTCACCGGTGAAGACGCCGTGAAGATGCAGAAGCTGCTCGACGCGCTGGAAAGCCTCGACGACGTGCAGGAAATCTACACCACGGCGGTCATGGACGACTGAGCATGGCCGGCGCCCGGGGAGTGGTTTGGCATTTCTGCAGCCTTCTTCTACACTGCCGTCAAGGGGCCTCCATTCTCGGAAAGGATCAGCGACATGGATATTTCTAGCCGCGGCTTGCTGCCGGAACTGCTGGTTCTCGATATTCCCGAAGTCGATGCCCAGCATGAGGCCATCTTCTACCGTATCGAAAACCTGAAGTTCCACTGTATCGAGCAGAACGATCTGCCCGAGGCCGTGGTTGGCGACTTGCTGGATTACCTGAGCGAGCATTTCGCCACTGAGGAGCGCATCGCCGCCGCCCGGCAACTCGACTTTACCGACCATGCCCGGATGCACCGGGAAACCCTGACCACCTTGCGTGGCTGGGTGCGCGTGGTGTTGAGCGGTCAGCGCGATGTCTTCAGCTTCCTGCGCTACCTGGAAATCTGGTTCGAACGGCACATCCGCGAGGAAGATCAGCCCTTTGCCGCCGAATTGCACGCACGCGAGGCCCGTACCGGCGCCATGAGCTGATGCACGCTGCCCGCCTGGTTGTCACGAAGCCCGTGCCGAATGCGGGCTTCGTCATTTTGGCCGCAGCAAGATTCCTTACCCTACGAACTGCCCGGCCACCCGGGCAGCCCAGCGAGTTGCCCCGGAAAGCCCCGTGCCGCGTCTCTACCCTTTTTTCTTCGTCTTTCTGTGGAGCACCGGCTTCATCGGTGCCAAGTACGGCCTGCCGCATGCCGCGCCGCTGTCCTTCCTGCTCACCCGCTATGGGTTGGTGATCGGACTGATGAGCGTGGTCGTCCTGGCGACGCGGGCGCCGTGGCCGAAGGCGCCAGTGCAATGGCTGCACATCGGCGTCTCCGGCGTGCTGGTCCATGCCATCTATCTCGGCGGCGTCTTCGTCGCCATCAAGCACGGCCTGCCGGCCGGCGTTACCGCCCTGGTCGTCGGTATGCAACCCTTGCTGACCGCGCTCGGTTCCGGCTGGCTGCTGCACGAGAAAGTGAGCGCTCGCCAATGGGGCGGCCTGGGGCTCGGTTTCGTCGGCGTGGCGCTGGTCGTCGCCGGCAAGTTCGGCGAGGCGCAGCTCGGGGCGATGCTGCTGCCGGCGCTGGTCGCGTTGCTCGGCATCACCGCCGGCACGCTCTACCAGAAACGCTATTGCGCCCGCTTCGACCTGCGCACCGGGGCGCTGATCCAGTTCGTGCCGACGGCCGTGCTGACCGGCATCGCTGTCGCGCTGTTCGAGGGCTATCAGGTCGACTGGACCGGTGACTTCATCTTTGCCCTGGCCTGGCTGGTATTGGTCCTCTCGCTCGGCGCCATCAGTCTGCTCAATCTGCTGATCCGCTCGGGCAGCGCGGTCAACGTCGCCAGCCTGTTTTACCTGACGCCGCCAGCCACGGCGCTGATCGCCTGGGCGATGTTCGACGAGGCGCTGACGCCGACGGCGATGTTCGGCATGGCCCTGGCCGTCGGCGGTGTCTATCTGGTGGCGAGGTCGGCCAAGTGAGCGTGCCGCGTATTTTGGGTATAGATCCGGGCCTGCGGGTGACTGGCTTTGGTGTCATCGAGCTGCATGGCAAGCAGCTGGTCTATGTCGCCAGCGGCTGCATCAAGTCGAACGACAAGCAGGGTTTGCCGGAGCGGATCAAGACGTTGTTCGCCGGCATCAGCGAGGTCATTGCCACCTACCAGCCGAGTCAGGCGGCGGTCGAGAAGGTGTTCGTCAACGTCAATCCGCAATCGACGCTGCTGCTCGGCCAGGCGCGCGGGGCGGCGCTCAGTGCGCTGGTCCATGCCGATCTGCCGGTCGCCGAATACACGGCGCTGCAGGTCAAGCAGGCGGTAGTCGGCCATGGCAAGGCGGCCAAGGAGCAGGTGCAGGACATGGTCGTCCGCTTGTTGAGCCTGCCCGGCGCACCGACTGCCGATGCCGCCGACGCGCTGGCCTGCGCCATTTGCCACGCGCACGGCGGCCAGGGTCTGGGGGCGCTGGCGACGGCGGGGTATCGCATTCGCGGCGGGCGGCTGATAGGATGACAACCTGTTTGAACATACAGTATCCGGACCGCCCATGATTGGAAGACTCACCGGCCTGATC
>PHCU01000067.1 GCA_002842345.1 Betaproteobacteria bacterium HGW-Betaproteobacteria-12
CGACGCACCCATGATGGAATGCAAGAAGGCGCTGACCGAGGCTGATGGCGACATGGCCAAGGCCGAGGAAATCCTCCGCGTCAAGCTCGGCAACAAGGCCTCCAAGGCCGCTTCCCGTATCGCTGCCGAAGGCATCGTGGCGATCAATATCGCCGCCGACGGCAAGACCGGCGCGATCATCGAAGTCAATAGCGAAACCGACTTCGTCGCCAAGAACGATGAGTTCATCGCCCTGGCCAACGGCTGTGCCGAACTGGTCGCTGGCAAGAATCCGGCCGATGTGGCCGCACTGTCGGCCCTGCCGATGGGCGAAGGCACCGTCGAATCGACCCGTTCCGCCCTGGTCGGCAAGATCGGCGAGAACATGAGCATCCGTCGCTTCGTCCGTTGCGCAGCGCAGGGCAAGCTGGTTTCCTACATTCACGGTGGTGCCAAGGTTGGCGTCATGGTTGATGTGATCGGTGGCGACGAGCAACTGGGCAAGGATCTGGCGATGCATATCGCCGCTTCCAAGCCGAAGTCGCTGGATGCCTCCGGCGTGCCGGCGGAACTGCTCGAAACCGAGCGTCGTGTTGCCATTGAAAAGGCCCGCGAAGCCGGCAAGCCGGACGCCATGCTGGAGAAGATCGCCGAAGGTACCGTCCAGAAGTATCTGAAGGACGTCACCCTGCTCGGTCAGGTGTTCGTCAAGGCCGCCGACGGCAAGCAGACCATCGAACAGCTGCTGAAGTCGAAGGGCGCATCGGTGGCCAGCTTCACGCTGTTCATCGTTGGTGAAGGCATCGAGAAGAAGGTTGACGACTTCGCTGCCGAAGTCGCCGCCCAGGCTGCCGCTGCTGCTGCCAAGAAGTAATTGAAAGGAATGCCGATGACCGCACCCAAATACAAGCGAATTCTCCTGAAACTCTCCGGCGAGGCCCTGATGGGCAACGACGCCTACGGCATCAACCCGCAGACCATCGCGGCGATTTGCGGAGAGATCAAGGCGGTCGCCGATATGGGTGTGGAAATCGGTGTGGTGATCGGCGGTGGCAACATCTTCCGTGGTATGGCCGGTACGGCAACCGGGATGGATCGCGCCACTGCGGATTACATGGGCATGCTGGCCACGGTGATGAATGCCATGGCGCTGTCCGACGCGATGCGTCAATGCGGCCTGAATGCCCGTGTGCAGTCGGCCCTGAATATCGAGCAGGTGGTCGAGCCCTATATCCGCGGCAAGGCCATTCGCTATCTGGAAGAAGGCAAGATCGTGATCTTCGGTGCCGGTACCGGCAACCCCTTCTTCACCACCGACACCGCTGCAGCCCTGCGCGGTTCGGAAATCGGCGCGGAAATCGTGCTCAAGGCGACCAAGGTCGATGGCATCTATTCGGCCGATCCGAAGAAGGATCCGGCGGCCACCCGCTTTGACAAGATCAGCTTCAATGAGGTGATCGCCCGCAATCTTGCGGTCATGGATGCGACCGCCTTCGCGCTGTGCCGCGACCAGAAACTGCCGATCAACGTGTTCTCGATCTTCAAGGCCGGTGCGCTCAAGCGCGTGGTCTGCGGCGAAGACGAAGGCACGCTGGTCTATTGCTGAGGGAGAGACTGATGATTGCTGAAATCAGGAAGAACGCCGAACACAAGATGCAGAAGACCCTGGAGGCGCTGAAGAGCGACCTGCAGAAGGTGCGTACCGGCCGTGCCCACATCGGCCTGCTCGACCACGTTCAGGTCGATTACTACGGTTCGCCGGTGCCGGTGAATCAAGTGGCCAACATCACCCTGGTCGATGCCCGCACCATCGGCGTCCAGCCGTGGGAAAAGAACATGGTGCAGAAGGTCGAGAAGGCCATTCGCGACTCCGATCTCGGCCTCAATCCGGCCACCCAGGGCGAACTGATCCGTGTGCCGATGCCGGCGCTGACCGAAGAGCGGCGTCGTGAAATGACCAAGGTGGTCAAGAACGAAGGCGAGGGTGCCAAGGTGGCGATCCGCAACCTGCGCCGCGATGCCATCGCCCACCTCAAGGATGCGCTGAAGAAGGGCGATATTCCCGAGGACGACGAGCGCAAAGCCCAGGACGACGTTCAGAAACTGACCGACAAGTACATCGCCGAAGTCGACAAGATGCTCGCCCAGAAAGAGGCCGAGCTGATGCAGGTTTGATCGCCGTCCGAAGCTGATCTCCAGCTGAATGGCGATTTTCTCCAGTTCAACGCGACAGGTACCCCAGGCGGCTGCCGTGCCCCGGCACGTGGCTGTGATCATGGATGGCAACGGGCGCTGGGCCAAGAAGCGCCTGCTGCCGCGCGTCGCCGGCCACGTCAAGGGCGTCGAACTGGTGCGCGAAATGGTCCGCGCCTGTCTCGAGCGCGGCATCGGCTACCTGACGCTATTTGCCTTTTCCTCGGAAAACTGGCGGCGGCCGCAGGACGAAGTCACGCTGCTGATGCAGTTGTTCGTCAAGGCGCTGGAGCAGGAAGTCGAGAAGCTCGGGCGCAACGGCGTCCGCCTGCGCGTCGTCGGTGATCTGTCGCGCTTTGAGCCGCGTTTGCAGGAGCTGATTCGCCGGGCCGAGGAGACGACCGCCGGCAATAGCCGCCTCGAATTGACCATTGCCGCCAATTACGGAGGTCGCTGGGACATCATGCAGGCGGTCAATCGCATGGCAGCGGCCGACCCTGTCCGCTGCGGCGCCTGGAGCGAGGCCGACCTCGAGCCGTACCTGGCCATGAACTACGCGCCGGAGCCCGACCTCTTCATCCGTACCGGCGGCGAAGAGCGCATCAGCAATTTCCTGCTCTGGCAATTGGCCTATGCCGAACTCTATTTCACGCCGACCCTCTGGCCGGATTTCGATACGGCGGAATTCGATAAGGCCATCCAGTCCTTCCAGAAGCGCGAGCGACGTTTTGGCCGGACCAGCGAACAGCTGACGGAAGCGCCCGATGCTTAAAACGCGCGTCATCACGGCGTTGGCCCTGATGGCATTGCTGCTGCCCAGCCTCTTCTGGCTGCCGCAGTCCGGCTGGGCGCTGCTGATCGCGCTGTTCATCGGTGTGGCTGCCTGGGAGTGGGGCGCCTTGCTCGGTTGGGGCAAGACTGCCCGCATCATGCTCGGTGGCGGCACGGCCATGATCTGTGCAGCGCTGGCGCTGGTTGCCCCTGCCGCCATCGGCTCTGCCGGCTTTGCGCCGGGGCAGCCGTGGGTAAAGGTTTTTTACCTATTCTCGGCCATCTTCTGGTGCCTGGTCATTCCCTTCTGGTTGCGCAACAAATGGACGCTTGGCGGGGTTGCCGGTGTGCTGGTCGGGGCGGTCGTCCTGCTGCCGACCTGGCTGGCCATGGTCCAGTTGCGGGCACTGGGTCCTGGTGTCCTGCTGGCCGTCTTTGCCGTCGTCTGGATGGCTGATATCGCCGCCTATTTTGCCGGTCGGCGTTTCGGCAAACGCAAACTGGCGCCGTCGATCAGTCCGGGCAAAACCTGGGAGGGCGCCTACGGTGCCGCCGCCGGCGTTCTGGTTTATGGCTTGATCATCGGGCATTTTTTCTTCGCCGAGCTGATGCCCTTGCCGCTGTGGATTGCCGCCTTGTTTGTCGTGACTGCCGTCAGCATCGTTGGTGACCTGTTCGAGTCGCTGCTCAAGCGCAAGGCGGGCATCAAGGACAGCAGCAACGTCTTGCCCGGTCATGGTGGCGTCCTCGACCGCATCGACAGCCTGACGTCGACGCTGCCCGTTGTCGCTGGTTTCTGGCTTTTCTTCCTGTACGCTACGCCATGACCAGGCAAAACATCACGGTACTCGGTTCGACCGGCTCGATCGGCGTCAGCACACTGGACATCATCCGCCGCCACCCCGAGCGCTATCGCGCCTATGCCCTGTGCGCCCATAGCCAGGTGGACAAGCTTTTTGCCCAATGCCAGGAGTTTCAGCCGGTTTTTGCCGTCGTCCGCGACGCACAACTGGCCGGCGATCTGGCCGGGCGTTGCCGGGCGGCCGGGTTGGCGACCGAGGTTCGCTTCGGTCTCGATGCCCTGATTGAACTGTCGGCAGATCCAGAAGTCGATGCCGTGATGGCCGCTATTGTCGGTGCCGCCGGTCTCGAACCAACCTTGGCTGCGGCCCGCGCCGGCAAAAAGGTCATGCTGGCCAACAAGGAAGTGCTGGTCATGGCCGGCGAACTGTTCATGCACGCGGTGCGCGAAAACGGTGCCGCGTTGCTGCCGGTGGACAGCGAGCACAACGCGATCTTCCAGTCGCTGCCGGCCGATTTCGCCCGCGGCCTGACGGCTTGCGGTGTCCGCAAGATACTGCTGACCGCCTCTGGCGGCCCGTTCCGCAACACGGCGCTGGCCGATCTGCATAGCGTCACGCCGGAGCAGGCCTGCGCTCACCCGAACTGGGTCATGGGGCGCAAGATATCCGTCGATTCGGCGACGATGATGAACAAGGGCCTGGAGGTCATCGAAGCCCGCTGGATTTTCGATGCCGCGCCCGATCTGATACAGGTGGTGGTGCATCCGCAGAGCGTGATGCATTCCGCCGTGCAGTACGCTGACGGATCAGTTCTGGCGCAATTGGGCAACCCCGACATGCGCACGCCGATCGCCTACGCCATGGCCTGGCCCGAGCGGATCGATGCCGGTGTCGAGCCGCTGGATATATTCGCCGTCGGCCGTCTCGATTTCCAGCAGCCCGACCTCGAACGTTTTCGCTGCCTGCAACTGGCTTACGACGTATTGCACGAAGGCGGGACGGCGCCGGCCATCCTCAATGCCGCCAATGAAGTGGCCGTGGCCGCCTTTCTTGACTGCCAGTTGCCCTTCCTCGGCATCGCCCGCCTCAATGAGGCCGTGCTGGACGCGCTACCGGCCGGCAGCGAAGGCAGTTTGGCCGATGTCCTGGCGGCCGATGCCGAGGCACGTAGTTGTGCCGCGCAGATGATCAGGGAGCGGCGTTTCGCGTGAGCGAGCTGCCGTTCTACCTCGCCGCCTTTGCGGTTGTCCTCGGTGTCTTGATTGTCGTCCATGAGTACGGGCACTACGCCGTGGCACGCCTGTGTGGCGTCAAGGTGCTGCGCTTCTCGATAGGTTTCGGGCGGGTACTCTGGCAGAAACGTTTGGGCCGCGATGGCACCGAATGGGCGATCAGCGTTTTTCCGCTCGGCGGCTACGTCAAGATGCTCGACGAACGTGAAGGCGAGGTAGCGCCGGAAGAAGCGCATCGTGCCTTTAATCGCCAGTCGGTCGGCCGCCGCAGCCTGATCGTCGCCGCCGGCCCGGCGGCCAATTTCCTGCTGGCCATTGTTCTCTACTGGGGCATCTTCATGTACGGCAGCAATGAGTTGCTGCCGATCCTCGGTGCGCCGCAGGCCGGATCGCCAGCGGCTATGGCCGCGATCGCCAATGGCGAGCAGGTGCGCTCGGTGGATGGTCAGGCGGTGGCGACCTGGAACGACCTGCGCTGGGTGTTGCTGCAAAAGGCGGTGAATCAGGAGAGTGCCGCGCTCGAAGTGATCAACGAGCGGGGCGAGATAGCCGTCCGTCGATTGTTCCTCGCCGCCGCCGGCGAGCAAGGCTGGGAGGGTGATGCGCTGGAGCGTTTGGGCATCAGTTTCTTCCGTCCTCAGGTGCCGGCGATCATCGGCCGGCTGGTCGAGGGCGGCGCCGCGGCGCGTAGCGGTCTGCGGGCCGGGGATCGCGTGCTGGCCCTCGATGGCCGACCGATCGCCCTATGGCATGAACTGGTGCTGCATATTCGGGACGCGGCGGGAAAGCCGGTACAGGTCGAATTCGAGCGGGGCGGTCAGCGGCTGTCGATCGAGGTCATGCCGGAGACCGTTTCCGAGCGTGGCCGCAAGGTTGGCAAAATCGGGGTGGCGGTTGCCGAGACCGAGGAAATCCGGCGTGAGGTAAGGACTTTCGTCCGTTACGGCTTCTTTGCTGCCGGACACAAGGCGCTGGTGGAAACCTGGGACAAATCCGTATTCAGCCTGGTCATGCTTGGCAAAATGCTGACCGGTGATGTTTCCTGGAAAAACCTCTCGGGGCCGGTCACGATCGCCGACTATGCCGGACAGTCGGCTCGCCTCGGTCTGGATTACTACGTCAAGTTCATGGCCCTGGTCAGCATAAGTCTCGGCGTCTTGAACCTGCTGCCCATCCCGGTGCTGGATGGCGGGCATTTGATGTATCATATGATTGAAGTCGTCAGGCGTCGGCCGCTCTCCGAGCGCGCCATGGGAATCGCCCAGCAGATCGGCATTTCCCTGTTGTTCGCCTTGATGGCTTTCGCTTTTTTTAACGACTTGAACCGCCTGTTCTCGGGCTGAATATGAATCGATCCCTGCTGTCCGCGTTGGTAGCCAGCCTGTTCGCCATTCCGGCCCTGGCGTTTGAACCTTTTGCCGTCAAGGATATCCGTGTCGAAGGCATACAGCGTACCGAAGCCGGCACGGTGTTCAGTTATCTTCCGGTCAAGGTCGGCGATACGCTGACTGCCGAGAAGTCGGCTCAGTCGATCAAGGCACTATTCGCCACCGGCTTCTTCAAAGACGTCCGTATCGAGGTGGACAAGGACGTGATGGTCGTTGTCGTCCAGGAGCGGCCGGCTATCGCGCGAATCGATTTCACCGGCATGAAGGAATTCGAGAAGGACACCATTCTCAAGGCCTTGAAGGATACCGGCATCGGCGACGGGCGGATTTTCGATCGCGCTTTGCTCGACAAGGCCGAACAGGAACTCAAACGTCAGTATCTCGCTCGCGGCAAATATGCCGCCAACGTCACGACGACGGTAACGCCGCTGGAACGCAACCGGGTCGGCATCAGTTTCAATATCGACGAAGGTGCGGCGGCCAAGATCAAGCAGATCAACATCGTCGGCAGCAACGCTTTTCGTGAAAAGGAACTGCTTGGCCTGTTCGAGCTGACGACACCGGGCTGGCTGAGTTGGTACACCAAGAACGACCAGTATTCGCGCCAAAAGCTGGCAGCGGATATCGAGAAGCTGCGCTCGTTCTACATGAATCAGGGCTATCTGGAGTTCAACGTCGAATCGACGCAGGTCTCCATCTCGCCCGACAAGCAGGATGTCTATATCACCATCAACGTCAGCGAAGGCGAGCGCTATCAGGTTTCGTCGATCAAGCTGGCCGGCGATTTCGCACTGCCGGAAGACGAACTGAAGAAACTGGTCAAGGTCAAACCCGGCGACGTCTTCTCCCGGGAGAAGCTGAACGAAACCACCAAGGCGATCAGCGATCGTCTCGGCAACGAAGGTTATGCCTTCGCCAACGTCAATGCGGCGCCGGAACTCGACAAGGAAAAGCGTCAGGTCGCCTTTACCGTGTTCATCGACCCGGGTAAGCGCGTTTACGTTCGGCGCATCAATGTGACGGGTAACACCAAGACGCGCGACGAGGTCGTTCGCCGTGAAGTTCGTCAGATGGAAGGCGGCTGGTACGATGGCGAGCGTGTGACAGCTTCCAAGGAGCGCGTCGACCGTCTTGGCTACTTCAGTGAGGTTTCGGTGGAAACACCAGCGGTGCAGGGCACGGCCGATCAGGTGGATGTAAATCTTAATGTCACCGAAAAGCCGACCGGCAACCTGATGCTGGGGATGGGCACTTCCAGTACTGACAAGGTCATTCTTTCTGGCTCCATTTCGCAGAACAATTTCATGGGCAGCGGCAACAACGTTGCCATCCAGGTGAATTCCGCGAAATCGCAGCGTACCTATGTGCTGTCCTATACCAATCCCTATTTCACAATCGACGGGGTCAGCCAGGGCTTCGATGTCTATCACCGGACGGTGGATACCAGTTCGACAGAGCTGGCCTTCTACAAGTCGGCATCGAGCGGTGGCGGTATCCGCTTCGGTTTCCCGATCAGCGAAAAGCAATCGCTGGGCGTGGGGATCGGTATCGACTCGACCGACATCTCCGTTTTCGATTCCAGCCCGAATGTCTACAAGCGCTACGTGCAGAAATTCGGCAACCGGAACCTTTCGCTGCCGCTGACCCTGAACTGGGCGAGCGACAGCAAGGACAGTTTCTTCTTCCCAACCAAGGGAACCTTCCAAAAGGCCGGGATCGAGATTGCGTTGCCGGGTGGCGATCTGCAGTATTACCGGACGAACTATCAGTTGCAGCACTTTGTACCGCTGAACCCGAAGTTCACGCTGATGCTCAACGGCGAAGTTGGTTACGCCAACAACTATGGCAGCACCAGTGATCTGCCGTTCTTCAAGAATTTTTACGCTGGTGGCGTGAGCTCCGTTCGCGGCTACAAGGCATCCAGCCTCGGACCGATCGATACCACCGGCGGGACCGTCGAGCGACTCGGCGGTAATCGCCGCGTCGTCGGTAATGCCGAACTGATGTGGGCCTTGCCGGGCATGGAAAAGAGTTTCCGCGTAGGTCTGTTCTTCGACGCCGGCCAGGTATATGGCAAGGGGGAAAAGCTGAATCTGGGCGATCTGCGGTATTCCAGCGGTATCTCGGCAGCCTGGATTTCGCCGATCGGCCCGCTCAAGTTCAGTTACGGTGTTCCGCTCAACAAGGAAAATGAGGACAAGACCGAATCCTTCCAGTTCCAGTTGGGCACCACTTTTTGATTCAGGAGTGTCATCTTGAAAGTTAAGTCTCTCGTTCTCGCCGCCCTCACGTCGACCCTGCTCGTTACCGGAGCCACGGCGGCCGAGTTGAAGGTTGGCTATGTCAACACCCAGCGCATCTTCCGCGATGCGCCGGCAGCCCAGAAGGCAGCCAAGAAACTGGAAAGCGAGTTTGCCAAGCGCGACCAGGATCTGCAGCGCATGGCCAAGCAACTGCAAGGGCTGCAGGAGAATCTGGAAAAGAATTCGGTGACGATGGCTGAAAGCGACCGTCGCGCCAAGGAAAAGGAATTCGGCGAGTTGTCGCGTGAATTCCAGCGCCGGCAGCGTGAGTTCCGTGAAGACCTCAATCTGCGCCAAAACGAAGAAAACGCCGCCGTGATCGAGAAGGCCAATCGCGCCATCAAGCAGATCGCCGAAACCGACAAGTTTGACCTGATCCTGCAGGACGTGGTCTGGGTCAGCCCGCGTCTGGACATCACCGAGCGGGTGATCAAGGCCCTCGCCGAAGGCAAGTAATGCCTGATCCGGCGGGTGTGGTTCTCTCGCTGGCCGACATCGCCGCCCGCCTGGGCGGCGATGTGCTTGGTGACGGGCAAACGCGCATTCATCAGGTGGCGACGCTGGCCTCGGCTGGCGAAGGCGAGATCGGTTTTCTCGCCAATCTGAAATATCGCAGTCAATTGCAGACAACCCGCGCCTCGGCAGTCATCCTGGCGCCGGAGTTCGCCGAGGCGGTGAGCCTGCCGCGCATCGTCTGCAAGAATCCCTACGCCTATTACGCGCGCCTGGCGACGCTGCTCAATCCGGTAGCGGCGGCTACCCCAGGCATCCATCCGTCGGCCGCCAGTGCGTCGCCGCTCCCGGCCAGCGCCAGCATCGGGGCGCAGGTCAGCATCGGCGCCGGTGTCGAGCTGGGCGAGGGCGTGCTCATTCATCCCGGTTGCGTGATCGGCGACGGCGTCGCCATCGGTGACGGCAGCGTGCTGCATCCCAATGTCACCATCTATGCCGGCTGCCGCATCGGCCATCGTGCCATCGTGCATGCCGGTGCGGTGATCGGTGCCGACGGTTTCGGTTTCGCACCGGACCACGGGCAGTGGGTCAAGATTCCGCAAATCGGCCGGGTGATCATCGGCGACGACGTCGAGATCGGCGCCAATACCACCATCGATCGCGGTGCACTCGACGACACGCAGATCGGCGACGGCTGCAAAATCGACAACCAGATCCAGATTGGCCACAACTGCATCGTCGGCAAGCACTGCGTGATCGCCGCCTGTTCCGCCATTGCCGGCAGTGCGACGTTGCAGGACAACGTGATTGTCGGTGGGGCAGCGATGATCGCCGGCCACGTGACCATCGCTTCCGGAGTCGTGATTTCCGGCGGCTCGCTGGTGATGAAGAACATTACCAAGCCGGGCCAATACACCAGCGTTTTTCCGCTCGAGGAACACAGCCACTGGCTGCATAATGCGGCGCAGATCCGGCATCTGGCCAAGCTCGCCGAGCGCGTTTCCGAACTTGAGAAAACACTTAAAAATACGAACACAAAGGGTTGATTAAATGGATATACACGAAATTCTAGAGCACTTGCCGCACCGCTATCCCTTCCTGCTGGTGGATCGGGTTCTGACGGTTGAGCCGGGCAAGGCTATCCATGCCTACAAGAACATCACCATGAACGAGCCGTACTTCGTCGGCCACTTCCCGCATCATCCGGTGATGCCCGGCGTGCTGATCATGGAAGCCCTGGCCCAGGCGGCCGGCATCCTGTCGTTCAAGACCATGGAATCCAAGCCGGATCCCAATTCGGTGTTCTACTTCGTCGGTATCGACGAGTGCCGCTTCAAGAAGCCGGTCATGCCGGGTGATCAGTTGCACCTGCACATCGAAATCCTGCGGCAGATTCGCGGTATCTGGAAATACAAGGCGGAAGCCCGCGTCGATGGCCAGATCGTCGCTGAAGCAACGTTGATGTGCGCCAAGCGGGATGTCTGACATGATCCACCCGACAGCCCTCGTTGATCCGGCTGCCCGGATTGCCGCCAACGTCGAGATCGGCGCCTATTCGATCGTCGGCCCCGATGTCGAGATCGGCGAGAACACCGTGATCGGGCCGCATGTGGTGATCAAGGGCCACACGCGCATCGGTCGCGACAACCGCATTTTCCAGTTCTGTTCGCTGGGCGAAACGCCGCAGGACAAGAAATACGCCGGCGAACCGACCCGTCTGGAAATCGGCGACCGCAACACCATCCGCGAATTCTGCACCTTCAACCTGGGCACCGTGCAGGATGCCGGCGTCACCCGCATCGGCGACGACAACTGGATCATGGCCTACGTCCATATCGCCCATGACTGCCAGGTCGGCAACAAGACGACCTTCGCGAACAATGCCTCGCTCGCTGGCCACGTGGTCGTCGATGACTGGGCCATTCTCGGTGGCTTCACCGGCGTGCATCAGTTCTGCCGCATCGGCGCGCACGTGATGACGGCGGTCAGCACCGTGATCCTGCAGGATGTGCCGCCTTACCTGATGGCTGCCGGTAACACCGCAACGCCTTATGGCATCAATGTCGAAGGGCTGAAACGGCGCGGCTTCACGGCGGATGCCATCACGGCGCTGAAGCGTGCCTATCGCACACTGTACAAGTCTGGCTTGTTGCTCGAGGAAGCCAAGCAGAAACTGGCCGAGGAGGCCAAGACGCAGCCGGATGTTCAGCGCTTCGTCGATTTCCTCGAGGTTTCCCGGCGCGGCATCATTCGCTGACATGGGCAAAGCCGTACGGATTGCCATGGTGGCGGGGGAAGCCTCTGGCGACCTGCTGGCCAGCCACCTGATTGCGGCGCTCAAGCAGCAACTGCCCGATGCCGTGTTCTTCGGCATCGGCGGTCCGAAGATGCAGGCGCAGGGATTTGACGTCTGGTGGCCGCTGGAAAAGCTGGCGGTCATGGGCTATGTCGACGCGCTGAAGAATTACCGCGAAATCGCCGGCATCCGCCGGCGCCTGAAGAAGCGCCTGCTCGACCTGCGCCCGGATATCTTCATCGGCGTCGATGCCCCGGATTTCAATCTCGGGCTCGAAGCCGACCTGAAGGCCGCCGGTATCAAGACCATCCACTACGTCAGCCCGTCGATCTGGGCCTGGCGCGGCGGGCGGATCAAGAAGATCGGTCGCGCCGTCAACCGCGTGCTGGCGCTGTTCCCGATGGAGCCGCCGTTATACGAAAAGGCGGGGATTCCGGTGACCTACGTCGGCCATCCGCTGGCCGACATCATTCCACTGGAAACCAGCAAGGCAGCCGTCCGCGAAGCCCTGCACATCGCCCGCGAGGCGCCGGTCTTCGCGCTGCTGCCGGGCAGCCGCCAGGGCGAGGTGGGGATGCTGGCCGATACCTACGTGCAGACGGCCAAGCTGATCCGCGAACGCTACCTGCCCGATGCCCAGTTCGTCGTGCCGCTGGCGACGCGCGAGACGCGCCTGTTGTTCGAGGCGGCGATCTATCGCCAGCAGGCTGCCGACCTGCCATTCCGCCTGCTCTTCGGCCACGCCCAGGAGGCCCTCGGTGCCGCGGACGTCTCGCTGGTCGCCAGCGGCACGGCGACGCTCGAAGCGGCGCTGATCAAGCGGCCGATGGTGATCACCTACAAGATCGCCGGCGCCTCGTACTGGATCATGAAGCGCATGGCCTACCAGCCTTTCGTCGGTCTGCCCAATATCCTGGCCGGCCGCGAGGTGGTGCCGGAGATCCTGCAGGACAGTGCCACGCCGGAGAACCTGGCGGAAGTGCTGGTCAAGCTGTATGCGGACAAGGAGAACGCCCGCGCCGTGGCCGAGGCGTTCACCGACATCCATCTGCAGTTGCGCCAGAACACGGCGGAAAAGGCCGCCAATGCGGTCATCGAATGCCTGAACTGATCATCCCGGCCGGCCTCGTCTGCGGCATCGACGAAGCCGGCCGCGGGCCGCTGGCCGGTCCTGTGGTGGCGGCAGCGGTGATCCTCGATCCGGCGCGGCCGATTCCCGGTCTCAACGACTCCAAGAAGCTCAGCGAGAAGAAACGCGACGAACTGGCCGTGCTGATCCGCGAGCGGGCCGTGGCCTGGGCCGTCGCTGAAGCCAGCGTCGAGGAAATCGACCGGCTGAACATCCTGCACGCGACGATGCTGGCCATGCAGCGGGCCGTCGCCGGCCTGTCGGTAGCACCGGAGCGCGCCATGGTCGATGGCAACCGCTGCCCGAAGCTGGCGATTCCCGCCGAAGCCGTGGTCAAGGGCGACGGCAAGATCGCCTCGATTGCCGCCGCCTCGATCCTGGCCAAGACCGTGCGCGACGCCGGCATGCTGGCCCTGCACGCCGCTTACCCGATGTACGGTTTCGACCGCCACATGGGCTACCCGACGGCAGCACACTGCGCAGCGCTGGAGGCGCACGGCGCCTCGCCGGTCCATCGCCGCAGCTTCGGGCCGGTGGCGCAACAGTTGTCGCTGCTGTGAAACTGATCCAGTCGCGCGACAACGCCTTCTTCAAACAGCTCAAGCGCCTGGCCGAATCGGGGCGCGAGCGGCGCAAGAGCGGGCGGACCCTGCTCGACGGCGTGCATCTGGTCGAGGCCTACGAAGCGGTGCATGCCCCGGTCGAGACCCTGGTCGTTGCCGAGTCGGCACTGGCTGGCGGCGAGATCGCGGCCTTCGTCGCCGGGCGCGAGCTGGTCATGCTGGCCGATGTACTGATGCGTGACCTGGGTCTGGTCGACACGCCGAGCGGCCTGTTGGCCGTAGCGGCGATTCCGGCCGCACCCGGCTTGCCCGATTCCGGCGCCGATGCGGTATTGCTCGACGGCGTCCAGGATCCCGGCAACGTCGGCACGCTGCTGCGCACCGCAGCGGCCGCCGGCATCAGGCAGGTGCTGCTGTCGCCGGGCTGCGCCGCGGCCTGGTCACCGAAAGTGCTGCGCGCCGGGCAGGGCGCCCACTTCATCCTGGCCATCCACGAGGAGGCCGATCTGGCAGCCTTCATCAGCGGCTATCGCGGCGTCGCAGCCGTCACCTGCCTGGAGCAATCGACGTCGCTCTACGAAGCGTGCTGGGAGGGGCCGCTGGCCTGGGTGTTCGGCGCCGAAGGCCAGGGTGTGCGGCGCGAGCTGCTCGATCTGGCCGGTCTGCGCATCCGCATCCCGATGCCGGGCGCGGTCGAGTCGCTGAACGTGGCCGCCGCCGCGGCCGTCTGCCTGTTCGAGGCCGTGCGCCGCAAGCTCAAGGCTTAGCGCAGCTTCAGTTCCTGCAGAATGGTGGTCGAGATTTCCTCGATCGACTTGGTCGACGAATCCAGCCAGCGGATGCCTTCGCGGCGCATCATCTTTTCGGCCTCGGCGATTTCGTAGCGGCAGTTGGCCAACGAAGCGTACTTGCTGTCGGCCCGGCGTTCCTCGCGGATCTGGTGCAGGCGGTCGGGCTGAATGGTCAGGCCGAACAGCTTCGCGCGGTGCTTCTCCAGCGTGCCGGGCAGGCGGCCGCGATCGAAATCTTCCGGGATCAGCGGGAAATTGGCGGCCTTCAGGCCGAACTGCATGGCCAGGTACAGTGAAGTCGGCGTCTTGCCGCAGCGCGAGACGGCGACCAGGATCACATCGGCTTCTTCCAGGTCGCGGTCGGTGATGCCGTCGTCGTGGGCCAGGGTGTAGTTGATCGACTCGATGCGCTTCTTGTACTCGGAGCTTTCAGCGGTGCCGTGCGAGCGGCCGACGGTATGGTTCGACTTGCGCCCCAGTTCTGCCTCGAGCGGGGCGAGGAAGGTCTCGAAATACGAGAGGCAGAAGGCATCAGCCTGATGGACGATACTGGCCAGATCCTGGTTGACCAGCGTCGTGAACACGATCGGCCGCATGCCGTCGATTTCGCCCTGGGTATTGATCCGACTGACCGCCTCCTGTGCCTTCTCCAGATTGTCGAGAAACGGGATGCGGATCTGCTTGAATTCGACATCCTCGAACTGCGTCAGCAGGCTGTGGCCGAGTGCTTCGGCGGTCAGTCCGGTGCCGTCGGAGATGAAGAAGACAGTGCGCTTGATCGGGTTTGGCATGGTCGAGGCGGGGTGGAGAATGAGGCGCCGATTCTAACCGCTGTTGCGCAAACCTGAGGCGATGCCGTTGATCGCCAGATGAATGCCGCGCGCCACGCGTTCGTCGGTTTCGCCGGCGCGGTGGCGCTTGAGCAATTCGACCTGCAGGTGATTGAGCGGATCCATGTACGGCGAGCGCAGTTGCAGCGAGCGCTTGAGCATTGGGTTATCGGCCAGGAAGTCGTCCTGTTCGAGGATGCTCAGCAGGTGCTGGCGGGTCAGCGCCCATTCGGCCTGGATGCGGCCGAAGATGCGTTCGCGCAGCTCGCTGTCGCCGACCAGTTCGGCGTAGCGCGAGGCAATGGCCAGGTCGGACTTGGCCAGAACCATGTCCATGTTCGACAGCAGGCTCTTGAAAAACGGCCAGGACTTGACCATGCGGCGCAGCGTCGCCAGACCCTCCGGGTTGGCTTGCAGATAGCCGTCGACGGCCGAGCCGAAGCCATACCAGCCGGGCAACATCAGCCGGCATTGCGCCCAGGAGAAGACCCAGGGAATGGCGCGCAGGTCCTCGATGCGCTCGGACGGCTTGCGCGAGGCCGGGCGGCTGCCGATGTTCAGCGTGGCGATTTCGGAAACCACGGTGGACTGGCGGAAATAGGTGGTGAAACCCGGCGTCTCATAGACCAGGCCCCGGTAGGCGTTGAAAGCGCGGGCCGACAGCTCGTCCATCACGGCGTGGAACTGCTCGGCCGGCTCGACCTTGTTTTCGTGGTCGGTCAGGCTGGCTTCCAGCGTCGCCGCCAGCAGCACTTCCAGATTGCGCCGGCCAGTGTCGGGATTACCGTACTTGGTCGAGATCACCTCGCCTTGTTCGGTCAGGCGGATCTGGCCGGAGACGGCGCCGACCGGCTGGGCCAGGATGGCGTGGTAGGACGGGCCGCCGCCGCGGCCGACCGAGCCGCCACGACCGTGGAACAGGCGCAGGCGCACGCCGTGCTGCTTGAATACCTGAGCCAGTTCGATCTCGGCCTTGTACAGCTCCCAGCCGGAGGTCAGGAAACCGCCGTCCTTATTGCTGTCGGAGTAGCCGAGCATCACTTCCTGCTCGTCGCGGCGGCCGGCGATCAGCTGCCGGTAGGCGGGCAGGGCGAAGATGCCGTCCATCGTCGCGGCGCTCTTCTGCAAGTCCTCGATGGTCTCGAACAGCGGGATGATATTGACGTCGAGCACGGGCGTCGGGCCGGGGCGCAGCAGGCCGGCTTCCTTCAGCAGCAGGGCCAGTTCGAGGAGGTCGGAGACGCCGTCGGTCTTGGAGATGATGCAGTTGGGCAGGGCCGCGGCGCCGTAGCGCTGGCGCAGCTCGCGGGCGGCGAAGAAGATCGCCAGCTCGCCCTGCGTTTCCTCGGAATACTCCAGATACGGCGAATACAGCGGGCGTGGGGTGCTGATCTCGGCGACCAGCAGCTTGATCCGCTCGGCTTCCGGCAGCGCTTCGTAATCGGGGCAGCGGCCGGCGCCGGCCAGCAGTTCGGCGACGCTGCGGGCATGCACTTCCGAGTTCTGGCGCAGGTCGATCGGCGCCAGATGGAAGCCGAACACCTGCACGGCGCGCAGCAGCCGGCGCAGGCGGCCACCGGCCAGGCGGGCGCTGCCGTTGAGCTTCAGCGAATTGGCCAGCACCTTGAGCTCGGCGCGCAGCGCATCCGGGGTCTCGTAGGGCGCGGCGTGGCCAATCTCGTGGCGGACCGGCTCGAACTGGTCGAGGGCCCGGGCCGTCGCCGCCAGTCGGGCATAGATGCCGGACAGCGCGCGGCGATAGGGTTCGTCGACGCGTTGCGGCGACTGGTCGGTCGAATGCACGGCCAGTTCGTTCAGTTCCGGCGTCGTCTTGACCAGCAGGTCGGACAGCGGCAGTTCGGCGCCCAGCTCGTGGACTTCGTCGAGATAGTGGTTGAGCGCCGCCGCCGATTGCAGGCGCAGCGTCTCGCGCAAGATCTCGGCGGTGACAAAGGGATTGCCGTCGCGGTCGCCGCCGATCCACGAACCGACGCGGAAGAACGGCGGCAGCGCCCAGAAGGTGTCCGGGTAGCGCTTCTGCAACTGCTGCGTGACCTGGATGTACAGGCGCGGCAGTTCGGTGAAGAAGGTTTCCTTGAAATAGCTGATGCCGTTCTTGACCTCGTCGAGCACCTTCAGGCGCACCGGGCGCAGCATGCGCGACTGCCACAGGGTCAGGATGGCGGTGGCCAGCCCGAGGTCGTTCTCGGCTTCTTCCTCCGGCGTCATCTGCAGGCGTTCGCGCTGGTCGAGCAGGTGGGCGATGTCGCGGTGATTGCGGATCAGGCTCTGGCGCTGGACTTCCGTCGGGTGGGCGGTGAGCACCGGGGCGACCAGGGCATGGGCGAAGAAATCGGCGACCGCTTCCGGCGAGACGTCGCTGGCGGCCAGCTGGTCGAGGGCATGGACCAGGCTGCCTTCGCGCGGCGGCGAGCCGACCAGGTCGTGGGCGCGGCGGCGGCGGATGTGATGCTCGTCCTCGGCGATGTTAGCCAGCTGCAGGAAGTAGCTGAAGGCGCGGACCACAGCCTGGGTCGTGTCGCGTGGCAGCGGGTCGAGCAAGGACGCGAGTTCGGCGCGAGCGGCCGGATCGCCGTTGCGGGCGAAGCTGACAGCGGTCTGGCGGACGCGCTCGACCAGGGCGAAGACGGCATCGCCTTCCTGTTCGCGCACGGTATCGCCGAGCAGGCGGCCGAGCAGGCGGATATCGTTGCGCAGGGGTTCGTCCTTGTTGCTGTCGAGCATCGATTGGGGCATCGGAGGCATTCCGGTGGCGCCGTGGCCTCGGTATGCGAGGCACGGACAGGGTTGAACGGGGAAGGGTGGTCATCCGCCGCCGGTGCGGCCACGGGTATCGTCCCGTCGCCGGCGCCGGCGAGCGCTATCGTTGTCGCCCGATTTTGCAGGATTCCCGCCGGCGCGGGAATTCAATTTTATTTAGGCTTTTGCGGTTTAGTGCTGACGCACCAGCAGCACTGAGGCCGTGGCAATCTTGGCCAGTTGTTCGGCGACCGAGCCGAGGATCAGCGTAGCCAGGCCGCGGCGACCATGGCGGCCGATGACCAGAAGGTCCACGCCCAGCTCGCCGGCCTTCTCGGCGATCGTCTCCGAGATGCGGCGGCTGCGCGCTTCGAGCAGTACGGCTTCGGCATCGATGCCGGTGGCTGTCTGCATCGCCTCGTCGAGCAGCTTGCGCCCGGCATCGACGATGGCCTTGATGGCGTGGTCAAGGTTCAGCGAGGTGCTGAAGGTGCGGCCGTGCATGCCCATCAGGGTCTCATCGGCGACATGGCAGATGTACAGCTTGGCATTGCTGTTACGGGCGATGTGCAGGGCTTCGTTAAGGGCGCAGCGCGAGGTTTCGCTGTCGTCGATGGCAACCAGGATGTTCTTGTACATGGGTGTTCTCCGAAAAATCGTCAATGGGCAGAACCTTAGCAATTCGCTCGGGTTTCGGCAGTTAGGGAAATCCTCAACAGGTTTCCTGCGGGCGACTGCATTGCTCCAGCAGGTAGGCGATCGACTGGTAGTTGCGGCCAGTCTCGGCGGTCAGGCCGATCTCGCAGGTGCGGTTGGTGGACACGCCGCAGGCGCAGGCTGCCGGCAGTTCGTCGTGGATCTTGCGTAGGGCGTGCTGGTTCAGCTCCGGCACCGCAAAGCCGCGATCGCCGGCGAAGCCGCAGCAGGTGACGCCGGCCGGTTCGACGATGTAGTCGACGCAGGCCTTGAGCAGCGTGCGCAGCTTGGCATCGGAACCCGTCTTGCGCACCGAGCAGTTGATGTGCAGCGCCACCGGACCGGGCTGGCGGGTGATCATCAGGCGCGGTAGCAAGGCGTCGACGGCGAATTCGTGGAAGTCGTAGAGCTTCAGGCGCCCGGACAGATGTTTCTGCATGCGCGCCGAACAGGTGCTGGCGTCCATGATTACCGGGAATTTGCCGTTATCGGAAGCCTTCAACAGCGCAGCTTCCAGCGTCCGCGACATGCCGTCGGCCTCCTCGGCCATGCCCTTGCTGGCCAGCATCTGGCCGCAGCACAGCTGATCGAAGCCGTCCGGCAGGATCGGCGCGTAGCCGGCGCGGATCAGCAGTTCGCTGATGACGTCGCCCAGTTGCTGCTCGCCGGCTACCGACGGCCCGAAGATGCGGCCGCCGCAAGTCGGGAAATAGACCACCGGATCGCCCTGGACGGCCCGCGCCTGCGGGCTGCGGCCCGGCTGCGGCATGCTCTTCTTCCAGGCACCGCCGGAGAGCTTGCCGAGTAGGTTTTCGCCGACGATGCCGGCCGCCAGGTGGCCGGCCTTGAGACCCAGGCGCGAGGCGTTGGCCAGCGTCGCGAAATGTTCGCCGGTCCAGGCATTGACGGCGCGCGCCATACTGCCGAGGCGGCGACCGCGCAGGCGGCGGGTCAGGTCGCCGGTATCGATGCCGACCGGGCAGGCGGTCGAGCACAGGCCACAACCGGCGCAGGTGTCGAGGCCCATGTAGGCATAGTCTTCGCCGATGCTGCCGGCCGGCAATCCGGCGGCCTCGCGGCGCGCCAGTTCGCGGACGCTGACGATGCGCTGGCGCGGGCTCAGGGTCAGCCGGTGCGAGGGGCACAGCGGCTCGCAGAAGCCGCATTCGATGCAGCGGTCGACGATGTCCTCGGCAGCTGGCATCGGCTTCAGGTTCTCGAGGTGGGCGTGCGGATTATCGTTGAGGATGACGCCCGGATTGAGCAGCGTGTCCGGGTCGAACAGCGCCTTGATCTTGCGCATCAGCTCGGCGGCTTCCTTGCCCCATTCCAGCTCGACGAAAGGCGCCATGTTGCGGCCGGTGCCGTGCTCGGCTTTCAGTGAGCCGTCGTACTTGTCGACGACCAGATGGCAGACGTCGTCCATGAAGCGGGCGTAGCGGTCGACCTCGGCTGTATCGCCGAAATCCTGGGTAAACACGAAGTGCAGGTTGCCCTCCAGGGCGTGGCCGAAAATGATCGCCTCGTGGTAGCCGTGATGGCGCAGCAGGGCCTGCAGATCGAGCGTGGCGTCGGCCAGCGAGGCGATCGGGAAGGCGACGTCCTCGATCAGCACCGTGGTGCCGGTGCGGCGCATGGCGCCAACCGAGGGGAAGGTGCCCTTGCGCACCTTCCAGTACATCTCGCAGGTGGCCGGATCGGTCGAGAAGACCATCGGCTCGACGGTGGCGACGCCATCCATCGCCGCATGCACGGCGGCGATCTTGTCGGCGATGCCCTCGGCCGTGGCAGCACGGACCTCGATCAGCAGCGCCGCGGCCTCCTCGCCCAGTTCGCGGATCACCGGCGGCAGGCCGGGCTTGTTCTCGACCGAATGCAGGGCCGGGCGGTCGAGCAGCTCGACCGCCGACACCGGCTGCGGCTTCAGCCGTATGACCGCCTCGCAGGCGCTGCGGATGTCCGGGAAGAAAACCAGGGCGCTGGCCTTGAACGGATCCTCGACGACGGTCTGGTAGGTGATGCGCGAAATGAAGCCGAGCGTGCCTTCGGAGCCGATCATCAGATGCGCCAGGATGTCGATCGGGTGCTCGTAATCGACCAGCGCGTTGAGGCTGTAGCCGGTGGTGTTCTTGATCTTGAACTTGTGGCGGATGCGCTCGGCCAGCCGGGCGTTGTCGCGCGTGTCGCGGCCCAGGCGCTCCAGTTCGCCGAGCAGCACCGCATGCGACTTGGTGAAAGCATCGACGCTGAGCGGATCCTCGGTATCGAGCACGCTGCCGTCGGCCAGCATCACGCGCAGCCCGGCCAGCGTCCGGTAGCTGTTCTGCGCCGTGCCGCAGCACATGCCGGAAGCGTTGTTGGCGGCGATGCCGCCGATCTTGCAGGCGTTGATCGAGGCCGGATCGGGACCGATCTTTTTGCCGTACGGCGCCAGCCGGCGATTGACTTCACCGCCGACAATGCCCGGCCCGACCTTGACCTTGCTGGCGTCGGCATTCAGTTCGTAAGTCGCGAAGCCTTCGCCGATCAGCGCCAGGATGCCATCGGTGATGGCCTGGCCGGAGAGGCTGCTGCCGGCGGCGCGGAAGGTGACCGGGGTGTTGTGCTTTTTGGCGGCGGTCAGCACCGTTTTGGCATCGTTCTCCGATTCGATGACGGCGATCACCTGCGGGATCAGGCGGTAGAAGCTGGCGTCAGTACCGTAGGCGAGGCGGCGCAACTCGTCGACGATGACCTGGTTTCCCGGGAGGTGCTGGCGGAGGTGCTGGATGAGTTCGGACATGGGTTGGTCTCTGGGATTTTTGTCGGTTTAATTGGCTTGGGATTCCGCCTTGCGGGCGGGCGTACTTTCTTTTGCTTCGCCAAAAGAAAGTAGCCAAAGAAAAGGCGACCCCAGGTTACGCGGTCGGCTGCGCCGACTTCCCTGCGCGACTCGAAGGGCCGGGCACCCCAGGAGTACTTCCTCACGATGCGTTGCATCGTTCAGGGCGCGGCTGCGCAACTCGGGGCTACGCCCCTCAAACAGTGCTCGCCGACTGCCCCCGGCCCATCTGCGTTGCTCGGCGCTCCACATGGGGACCCCGAAAAGCGTCCCAGCTCCACCCTCATCCGTCGTTCCCGCGCAGGCAGAAATCCAGGCAGCCCAAGGGCTCTCGCCTGCGCGGGAATGACGCCGCTGGCGGTTCAGCGCGGATTGGTTTGCCCGGGCCCCTTGAGAGGCGCCGAGCAACGCAGGCGTTGGCGGAAAAAGGGCGAGGACTGTCTGAGGGGCGCAGCCCCGAGTTCCGCAGCCCC
>PHCU01000068.1 GCA_002842345.1 Betaproteobacteria bacterium HGW-Betaproteobacteria-12
GGCCGACGTCGCGCGCCAATGTCAGCGCTGCCGGGTAGGCGGCGAGCGCCGCCACCGAAGTGTCGCGAGCGAGGCTGACCAGGTTGAGGATGGGCTTGCCGACGGCCATGTACTCGATCACCTTGCTCGCCAGTTGCGCTTCCGAATCATTGCCGATATTGACCAGCACGTCCGCATCGACCATCGCCTGCAGCACCTTAGCGCGGCTGACCATGCCGTGCGTGACCAGCGCGTCGCGCACGCCCGGCTCGCAGGCGGCGAACTCGTCGGCGCAATCGTTGAGCGCGCCGTAGAAGTGCAGCTCGACGCGACGATGCGGGTGAGTTTCGGACAGCGCCCCCTGCAGCGCGGCGAGGCAGGCGAGCAGGAAGCGCGGGCTGCGCAGCTTGCGGTACAGCGTGCCGACGAATACCAGGCTCAGCGGCGCGTCCGCCGCGCGAAGCGAAGGGAGCGGTGCCGACGGCAGCGAGAGCAGCGGCGGCACGACGACGAGGCGCGCCGCTGGCAGCCCGAAGTGCGTCGCGTAGAGGTGCTGCGTCGACTCGGTGGTGACGCTCAGCGCGTCGGCGACGGTGACGACGCGCGCCTCGACGGCGCGGTTCAGCCAGCGGTAGAGGCGACGATTGTTCGGCGCCGGCTCTTCCATCAGGTGGAACGGGTCGCCGATGTCGACGAACCAGCGCGCCCCGTGTGCGTGTGGCGCGGCCAGCAGGCCGACGAGGTGGCCGGTGAACGGGTGCGACACCGAGACGATCCAGTCGTAGCGGTGTTCGCCATGCAGCGCGCGTGCCGCACGCGTCGCCGGGATCACCCAGCCGCATGCGAAGTCGGGCCAGTACAACGCCCGCCACAGCGCGCGCACGCCACGGCGCAAAAGCGCCCGCCAGCCGTGGCCCGTCGGCGTCGCGGCTGCCGCCGGTGTGCCAGCGCTGACGCGCGCCGCGCCGTCGAGCAGCCAGTCGCGGACGCGATGCACAACGACGCCGTCGGCGTCGCGGCCTGCAGCGCCGGCCGCTGCGCACAGCACATGCACCTCGTGCCCGCGGCGCACCAGCTCGCCGGCGACCGCCGACCAGCGGAAGGCGCGCGGTGTCAGCGCCGGCGTGTACGAGTAGCTGACGATAAGGAGTTTCATCGCGGCGCTCTCTCCAGCAGACGGCCGTAGGCGGGTGAGAACGGCAACTGCTGCGGCGTCGGGTCGGCGAGCACTAGGGCGGAATCGCCGCCGTCGGCTGCGCAGAAGTCATGCACATCGATGCCCTCGTCGTCGACGACGATCTGCCGCCAGACCCAGGCGCCGTAGCCGGCGTGGCGACCGACGAAGCCGCGCGTCCCGAAATACCGGCACTGCCCTTCGGCGGCGCCGCGCAGATCGAACAGGTGGCGAGTCAGGTCGGCCGGTTCGCGTCCGGCGACGCGCGGCGCGTGGTGGGCGGCGACCGAGCGGTAGGCGTTGCGGCGGGCGGGGAGGGCCGTGTAGAGGTAGGTGCCGGGGTCGCGCACGCGCGTCTCGCCGTCAATCACCAGTTCGATCGCCAGCTGGTCGCAGTGGGCGTGTGCGCCGAGTCCGGCGAGGCCGATCTCGCCGCAGCGGATCGCCAAGTAGAGACGCGGCCCGCGCAGCACGTAGCAGCCGATTCCGGGGAAGGCGGCGCACTGCAGGCCGGCGGAGAGGCGGAGCGGGGAGGAGGTACGGGATGCGGCGAAGCGGCTGGTCCAGCGGCTGCCAGCAGCGGCGCGGCGCGCACTGGCGTCGGCCCAAGCGCGTTCGTCGGCCAGCGGGGCAGCGTCATCGGCAGCGAGCTGGCTCGACGGGCGATTGCCGGTGCTGGCGACGGTAGACGCGGGTGCCGGGGGTGCGCCGCCCGTCGTGCCGGCGGAGCGCCCGGCGAGGCCGCACACGAGTCGCGCCGCCGGATCTGCAGCGCGTGTGACGGCGGTCGTCGCACCGAGCAGCGCCTCGATGCCGGCGACCAGCGCGCCGTGGTCGAGCGACCACGCAGGCGCAGCCGGGTCGTTGCCGGCGCGCAACTGCTCGCCGCCGCCGAGCGTCACGAAGCGCCCGCTGTCGTTGTCGCCGAACTGTACGACGAGGCCGTCAGGGCGCGTCAGCGCGCGCGTGAACCCGGCCATGCGCGCCAGCCGCTGCCAGCATGCGGTGGGCAGTGGCGACTCGCCGCCGCCCCAGGGCAGCGCGTGCAGCGGCAGGGCCTCTCCACGCAGGCGCGGCAGCGCGCGGTGGCGCTGCGGCCGCTGCAGCACGGCTTTCTTCTCCGGCGGCAGGCCGGCGAACAGCGCGGCGGTCCACAGCACGATCTCGGCGGACAGCCGGTGGTAACAGACCGAGGCCTCGAAGTTGCTGCCGTCCGCGTGGAACTGGTAGTCGATCTCGGCGACCAGTTCCTGCGCCGCGAAAGCCAGCCAGGCATCGATCTCGGCGTCTCCGGGCAGCCCGGCGGCGATGAACGCCAGGCCGGCGATGTCGGCGAGGTAATGATTGCCGCGGTGACGCGGTGCCCATTCGAGGTTGGCGACGACGTGCCGCCCGTGCGCGCGAAGTGCGGCGGCAAAGGCGGCCTCGAATTCGGCGTCAAAGCGCACGCCGGCGGCCAGCGCTATGTCACGCGCCAGCAGCAGGTTGGTGGCGCGGATCGCGACGTCCATCGCGCACGCCCAATTGACGCCGAAGCCCGGCGGGTTGGTGGCGATGAAGTCGAGAGCCTGGTCGCGCAGCGCGCAGGCGTAGTCCTCGGCGGCGTGGAAGCCGGGGTAGTCGCCGGCCGCGAAGTGGCAGGCGAGCGCAAGCGCCGGCAGGTGCTGGCAGCGCGCCAGCTCCCACGGCACCTTGACGTCGACGCCGGAGCTTTCCGCGAAGCGGATGTCGCGATGCCAGCAGTCCTCGCGCCAGCGGTAGCCGGACTTGAAGTCGAGCTGCCAGTCGATCGGCAGGTAGCCGGCGTCGACGAGTCGCCACAGGCGCTTCGCCTCGGCGAGGTTGGCACCGTTGACGCGTCCGGCGAGCCAGTTCCCGGCGCGGTCGGCGGACACAGGCAGCGACATCGCGTAGACGACGCCCTCGACACCTTGGCAAGGCACGCCGTGGGCGACCACCGTCGGTCCCGAGCCGAGCAGGTCGAAGCGGTGTTCGAGTGCGTCGGCGGCCTGCCGGCGCAGCAGCTCGGGGAAGTCCGGGAAGTCGGCGGCGAGCGCAGCGACGAAGTCCTGATCGACGAAGGCAAAGCGGCCGTGCGCGGGGAGCCCCGCGCTGGCGGCGATGAAAGTCGGCTGCCGCCGGTTGCGTCGCTTCTCGGCGAGCGCCCGCAGTTCCCGCCGCACGCGTCCCAGCAGGCGCCGGCCGTAACTCAGCACCGGGCGGCCCCCAGGGCGGCGCGCCGGCGGCGGCACGACTGTAGGTCGAGTCCCAGCACCGCGCGCTCCTAGGCCCGCTTGCGGCAATGGAGCAGCAGCACTTCGGCGCATCCCTTGATGAGGAAGGCCGGGGCATACTTGAGCAGCGTCGACAACTCGTTGGTCTTCAGCGAGTAGTTGAAAGTCTGCTCGGCGACGACCTCGAAGCCCGCCTGATCAGCTACGTAGCGCGCGTCGGCGAGTGTGTACTCGCGGTGATGCCCGGTGAACGGGACCGCCGAGTGATAGACGTCGGAGATCGGCGAGTGCACCGAACTTCCCTTGAGGAAGAAGGCCGCACGGCGCGGCCAAAAGGCGAGGTTGGGGACTTCGAAGACGAGGCTGCCGCGGCTGGACAGCGCCGCGTTGATGTTTTCCAGCAGGAAGCGCGGCGTGTGCGCGAGGTGCTCAGCGACCGCCATGCAGGTGACCACATCGAAGCCGCCGGCGGCTGCCGTCACCGCGGTCGGCGGCTCGGTGAAGTCGGCGTCGATGACCTCGACGCCGTTGGCGCTCACGTACTCGGCGATGCGGTCGAGCGCGTGGTTGTAGTAGTCGAACTTCTCGGCGATCGCCACCGAATAGCCGAGGCGTGCCAGCGTCAGCGGGAAGGCGGCGAGGAAGCCGCCGACGTCGAGGACACGCCGGGCACCGGTCGCGCCGATCACCTGCAGCGCCTTCTGGTAGCGCTTCTCGGAGTCGACTAGGTAGCCGCGCGGGTCGAAGTTGCCGGTGCGCCAGCCGACGTTGTGCTTTGCGATCGCCGACAGATCGGACGGCAGCAGGTCCATGATCTGGGCGACCGACTCGCGGTAGATCGAGGAAAAGGTCTGGGGGTTGGGTCGCAGGTTCATGGCGTGGCAGGCTCGTCGGGCGCGGGGGCGGCAATGGCCAGCCCGCGGGATTTGAGAAAGATGCTGAAGGTCACCACCGCCGCCGAGACCAGCGTCGCGGTAGCCGCTCCGGCGGCGCCGAAACCCGGAATCAGCGCGCCGCTCAAGGCGACGTGAAGCGCCAGCGCGGCGAGGATCAGCCCCAGCAGGAAGCCGAACTGCTCGAAGCGCATCAACAGGTTCACGTAGGGGCTGAAGGCGAACGAGACGACCGCCGACACGCACAGGATGCGGAAGCTGAGCACGGCGTCAGGATACTTCCCGGCGTCGACCCACGGGATCGCCCACTCTGCCAGCCAACCGGCCACCAGTGCAACCACGCCGAACAGCGCGAGGACGCGCCGGTGCATCGCCAACACGGCGCGCAGTTCGGCCTGCGTGCTCAGCTTCTGGATCGTCGGCAGCAGCACCGCGTGCACGGCGCCGAGCGCCAGCGACAGGATGCTGTAGTAGCGGAACGCCGACCCGTAGGTGGCCAGCATGTCGGCGTCGCCGACGATCTTGAGCATGAAGATGTCGGTCTGCGTGAACACGCCGAGCACGAAAAAGTAGGCGAACAGGAAGGCGTAATCGCCGCGCAGCAGCTCGCGCCCGTAGCGCGCCATCGCTGCCGGGCCGGTCGCCTGCCAGGTGGCGCTGCGCCGGTGCAGCGCTACCCAGGCGACGACCAACAGCGAGACGGTCTGGATGGCGATGACGGAGGGCGCTGAGACGGCGCCGGTGCCGATCGCGATCAAGGTCGCCGCGCCGCCGAAGAACAGCAGCGCGCGTGCCAGTTCGATCATCGAGAAGCGGAAGAACTGCAGGTCGCGCTGGCAGCAGGTCTTGGCGAAATCGGACAGACAGCTGGCGAGGACCAGCAGCACGACGAGGAAATAGGCAGCGCCCAGGTCGGCGACGAGCGGCAGGCCGAGCACCGCCAGCACGCCGACGATCGTCGCCTGAAGGCCGAGCAGCGACCACTCGTGCCGGCCGTTGGGTGCAGCCGACGCCGACAGCACATGGACCCGATTGAAGGTCGCCGCGACGCTCTGCGCGACGAAGGCGGTCAGCGCCAGCCCGAAGACGTAATCGGCGTACTCCTCGGCGGGCATATAACGGATCAGCACGATCCCCAGCACGCCGAGAATCACCTTCGCCATGAGGTCGAAGGAGAGTACCTGGACGACAGCCCTCATCGGATGTGCCAGCGCTTTTCATTGAGATAACGCCGGAAACGCGCATAGGCACCGCGGTGATAGAGCGGAGTACCGACCGCGCCCCCCGGCGCCAGAACAAACATCCATGCACTGGCCATTTGTGGCGGCAAGCGGTCGACAAGCTCGCTGTTCAGCGTGACAAGCTTCGGCGACCTGATCAGTTGGTCGAAACCAAAACCGCAGAGCCAAGTACGCGGCCGGTAGTCGCGAACCACGAAGCCGCTATTGGCGATCAACGCGGAAATCTGCCGGTAGGCGAAAAAATTGATGTGCGGGCTGATCGCCAGCGTGTCCGCCGCCGGCGCGCCGGCCGGTCGGCCGCGCAGCCGGTGCTTGAGCGCGCGCAACACCGCGTGGATGCCGGTCAGATGCAGCAGCGTCTCGAACAGCGAGGCGAACTCGAAGGGCCCCCAGCCATTGGGCAGCGTCAGCACCAGTTGGCCGTCGGGCGCCAGACAGCCGCGCAGGAAGGAGAGGAAGGCGTCGGGGTCCTCGACGTGCTCGATGACCTCCGAGGCGACGATCAGGTCGAAGGTACCGATATCCCCGGCATCCTGTTCGATGACAAAGCGGACGTTCACCGCGCCGTGCTCGCGATTGGCGAATTCGATGCTGCCTGCGTCGCTGTCGACACCGACGAAGTCAACGCCGGTAAAGCGGCGCGCCAGCGGCGCGGTGAGGTTGGCGCCGGTGCCGCAACCGATGTCGAGCACGCGCGCCGGCCGCCGGGCGGCGATGACGCCGGCGATGAATTCGAGCCGCTTGGCGATGCCGTAGCTGTTCTCAGACACGGATGTACGCCTTCCACCACAGCGCGAAGTTGAATAGGTACCAGACCTGCGCCGCCTTGCGCTCGTCGATCAGGCGGAACACCTCGTCGCGGTCGAAGAAGTCGGTCTGCGCGCAGAAGGTGTCGAGCTCGCTGCGGATCTCGTTGCCCAGCCGGTCGAGGAACCACTCGTGGATCGGCACGCCGAAACCCTGCTTGGGGCGGTCAATGATCTCGTCGGGGATGACGCCACGCACGGCGCGCTTGAGGATGTACTTGAGCGTGCCTTCCTTGGTCTTGGTCGCCTCTGGAATGCTCATCGCCAGCTCGACGAGCTTGTGGTCGAGGAAGGGCACCCGGCCTTCGAGGCTGACGCCCATGCTCATCTTGTCGACGCGCATCAGTAAGAGTTCGGGCAGCCGCAGGTTGAGGTCGAGGTAGCTCATCCAGTTGAGCCACGAGTGATCGCGCGCCTTCCGCTCGAAGCGCTCGCGGATCGGTGCAATCGCGTCCCACGAGGACTTGCCCGCGAGCTTGCGGCGCAGGCGCGGCGACAGCAGGCGCTGCTTGTGCGTCTCGGTGAAGGCCTCGGCGCCGCCCCAGAACACCGGCAGCCCGGCTGCGCCGCGGCGCAGCCATTCGTAGGAGAAGTTGCGCTCCTTGCCGAAGAGGCGCATCGCCGCGAGGCCGAGCTTCTTGAAGAGATTGGGGATAGGCAGGTCGTTGTAGCGCTGCAGGCGCAGCGCGGTCTTCCAGCCGGGGTAGCCCCAGAACAGCTCGTCGGCGCCCTCGCCGACCTGGCAGACGATGACGCCGTTGTCGCGCGCCAATTTCGAGACGAAATAGACAGGGAAGCACACCGGGTCGGCGATCGGCTCGTCCTGCAGGCGAATCATCTCGGGCAGGAAGCCAAGCAGGTCGTCGACCGTAAGCAGCTTCTCGTGGTACTCGGCACCGACTTCGTCAGCGACGCGTTTCGCGTAGTGCAGTTCGTTCTGGTAGCTGGCGTACTCGCCTGCATAACCGATCGAGAAGGTGCACACGCGCTCGCCCGGCCCTTCCGAGAACAGCGCCGCGTTGGTGCTCGAATCGATGCCGCCGGAGAGGAAGACGCCGACCGGCACGTCGCTGACCTTGCGCAGGCGAACGGCGACCTTCAGTTCGGCGAGGATCTGCGCGGCGATCTCGTCGTCACTGGCGTCGCCGAGCGGCACAACGTGGTCGAGCGGGTCCCAGTAGCGCTCCTCGTGCAGCGAGCCATCGGCGCCGATGCGCAGCCAGCTGGCACAGGGCAGCTTGCGGATGCCGGCGAACAACGTGTCGGGCGCCGGCGTGGCGAGGAAGGACAGATAGTGCAGCAGCGCCTCCTCGTTGACGGCGCGCGGCTGCTCGGGGTCGGTGAGCAGCGCCTTAATCTCCGAGGCGAAGGTGAGCCTGCCGTGGTGCACGCTGTAATACAGCGGCTTGACGCCCATACGATCACGGATCAGCCACAACTCGCGCTTGCGCGCGTCCCACAGCGCGATCGCGAACATGCCGCGAAAGCGCTGCAGGCAGGCGATGCCCCACTGCTCGAAGGCGTGCAGTATGACTTCGGTGTCGGAGTGGTCAGTTTGCCAGCGATGGCCGCCGAGCGCTTCGAGCTCATGGCGAATCTCGGCGTGGTTGTAGATCTCGCCGTTGAACACGACGCGCAGGCTGCCGTCCTCATTCTCCATCGGCTGCGCGGCGGCATCCGAGAGGTCGATGATCGACAGCCGGCGGTGGCCGAGGCCGACGCGTCCGTCCTCCGACACCCAGACGCCGCAGCCGTCGGGCCCACGATGGACCATCGTGTCGCGCATCGTTGCGACGAACTGCTCAGTCGCCCGGAAGGAGCCGTCCTGCAGGGCGAGGACGCCGGCGATACCGCACATTACTTGGTTGCCCGAATACCGATGAACCAACCCCACGAGTCCGGAAAGAATTTGCTGATCCAGTGGGGCCAGTGGTCGGTGTCGTAAGTGGTGATCAGGGGGATTGTCTCTGTACTGCCGAATTTTTCAAACAGCGACCGGAGTTCACCTTCCGTATAAGCCTTGGTCCCGACACTTTCGACCTTGTCCCAAACAACATCCGAAAAACTGAGCCAAGGCCTCCCCTTAAGCAGCGCATGCTTGACCCAGAACTTGAAGACGAGCGGCGAACGCCGCCCGTATAGCATCCCGATGAATTGTCCACCGGGCTTGAGAACGCGCCGGATCTCTTCAATGATTCGCTCCGGCTTTTCGGAATGGTGTATGACACCCCACGAATAGACCACGTCGAACGATTCATCCTCGAAAGGCAGGACTTCTGCATCGAGACGCTGGAGCTCCGATTCAAACCCGTAGAGAGAAAAACGCGCCTTAGTGGTCTCGATCGCAGCGGACGTGAGGTCAACACCGAAGCAGTGAGCGCCTGCACGAGCCCACTGCAAATGGTCGGTTCCCGCGCCAACCCCTACCTCTAGCAGTTTTTTGCCGTGATGTCGCGGAAACTGGGCAATCGAATGGATAAATGGCTCAACTCGGTAGCGATGTTCCTCGATCTGCTCGAACCACTCGCGACTCAGTGGCTTCAGCTCGCCGACGATGATATCGCCGCTACCACACGGTCCCTGCTCCCAAAATTCCCGAACTTCTTCGTTGAGCTTCAATTTACTTACCTTCCCTATGTAACGCGGATCGCACTCGAATGTCGCCGTCCCCAAAACGTGAAGAAATCACGAAATCATTCGTTCGATGTCGAAACTGATGCGCGTCGCCTGTGCCTGCTGCCACAGCGGGATCGGCCATTCGGCCTGCCCCTTGATTGCGGCGGCGAAGGCGAGCAGTTCTTCCTTCTGCCCCTTGTCGGCGGCGCGCGTGGCGAGCGGCTTCTCCTTGGCGCCGGTGATCGTCAGGCTGCGATAGTCGTCGAGCGAGATCACCGTGCCGTCGACGAAGACTTCGAGCCGCTCCTTCGGGAACTCGGTGGCGCCCAGCGCCGTGTAAGTGAGCGTCGCGACCGAGCCGTCGGCGAAGGACAGCGTCGCGACAAAATTGTCGGTCGCCGAGTAGTAACCCGTCGCCGGGCGGATTGCCATCGCGACGACGCGCTCGACGCGCGCACCGGTGAGGAAGGTGAACAGGTCGTAGATGTGGCAAGCCTCGCCGCGGTTGCGCCCGCCGCCCTCGGCGCCGTGCACCCAGTGGTCGAGCGGGATGTAACCGGCGTTCATGCGGTAGTTGAGGATCATCGGGTTACTGCGCGAGGCGACGCGCGCGGCGATGCGCTGCGCATACGGCGAAAAACGGCGATTGAAGCCGGTCAGCAGCACCGGCTGCGGCCCCTTGCTCTTGGCGTAGAAGTCCTCAATCGCGCGCAGCTCGTCTTCATCGAGTGCCAGCGGCTTTTCCAGCAGCACGTGCTTACCGGCGGCGAGCGCTTCGAGCGCCAGCCTGCCGTGCGAGTCGTGGCGGGTGGCGACGATCACCGCGTCGATGTCCTTGTCGGCGAGTACTTCGCGGTAGTCGGTGGTGGCGTAGTCGGCGCCGAAGCGCTTGCCGGTGGCGGTAGCGTTGTGGCCGGTGCGGCTGGCCACCGCGCGCAGGCGGAACACCGACTGCATCTCCATCAGGTTGGGCAGATGCATGCCCTTGGCGAAGCCCCCGGCACCGATCAGCGCGATGCGGATCACATCGCCGGCGACGTGAGCCACCGCCGGCGCAAGTTCGACGCGATGCGTCGGGCAGGCGGTGCGCTGCGGATACGACAGCAGCACCATCAGCGGCTTTTCGGCGCCGCCTTGCAGCGAGCGGTAGGCGACATCGACCTGGTCGATCGGGTGCACGGCGGCAATCAGCGGCTTGAGGTCGAGTGCGCCGTCGGCGATCAGGCGCAGGTACTCGGCCATGTTGCGGCCCTCGGTCCAGCGCACGTAGGCCAGCGGATAGTCGAGGCCGCCTTCCTCGTACTGCGCGTCGTAGCGTCCGGGGCCGTATGAAGTCGAGATCAGGAAGTCGAGTTCCTTGACGTAGAAATCGGCGCGTTGCAGGTCAAGCCCGACATCGCCGACCAGCACCACGCGCGCCTTCTTGCGGCACATGCGGAAGGCCGCCGAGACAATCGCGTCGGACGGCCCGGCGGCGGTGATGATGACGCCGTCGGCGCCGGCGCCGCCGGTGAGGCGCGCCACCTGCCGCACGTCGTCGGTGTCGTCGGGGTGCACGCCGAAGTTCATGCCGTGGCGGGCGGCGAGCGCGATGCGCGAGCGGTCGAGGTCCACGCCGATGACGCGGCAACCGTTGGCGCGCAAGAGCTGCACGGTGAGTTGGCCCAGAATGCCTAAGCCGATGACGACGAAGGTCTCGCCAAGCGTCGGCTGCGCGCGGCGGACGCCCTGAAGCGCGATGGCGCCGAGCGCCACCGACGAAGCCACGTCGAAGCCGACGTTCCCGGGAATGTGTACGACGAGGTTCTGCGGCACGCGGACGATCTCGGCGTGGAAGGCGCATTGTGCACCGGCGCAAGCGACGCGGTCGCCTAGCGCAAATTCGTCAACGCCAGCACCGACCTCGACGACCACGCCGGCACCCGAGTACCCGGTCGGCAGCTCGACCGACAGGCGCTCCTGCACCAGCCGTCGGGTGGCTGCGAGGCCGTCGGCGAGGACCATGTCGACGACTTTTTTTACATGCTGCGGCTGCCGCATCGCGCGCTTCCACAGCGGCAGGCCGGTCGATTTAACGCCCGACATCTCTGTGCCGATCGAGATGCACGAATGGTTCATCTGAATCAGCACGGTGCCAGGTTCCACCATCGGTGCCGGAACCTCTTCGAGGCGCACCCCTCCATTACTAACAACAACTTGTCTCATCTTCGAGCACAACTTATATCAATCATTGATTTACCATTTGGCAAAGGCTTCTGCTGCAAAACGGGCTCGCACTTTAAACTACTTCCCCTCTATTTACCCAATGACTTGATCTGACTTCGTCGAAAGAGCTACCAAACTGATCTTTCTCGGAAAGCATGACGTTCGCTGAATTAGGCCAAGCGATATTCAGCAGGAAATCATTCCAACGAATGCAACGTTCATGCTCCGGCGAGTAGTAATCCGTCGTCTTGTACAAAAACTCCGCCGACTCGCTTAACGTCAAAAAGCCATGCGCAAACCCCGGCGGAATCCACATTTGTTTCTTGTTTTCTGCAGACAACACCTCGCCGACCCACTTCCCGAAAGTCAGCGACTCCTTGCGGATATCGACGGCCACATCGAACACCTCGCCCTGAACGACACGCACCAGCTTGCCTTGTGCCTTGGGCGGCAATTGATAGTGCAGTCCGCGCAGGACATTTTTTGCGCTTTTCGAGTGATTGTCCTGTACGAAGACAATCTTGCTGCCGACGGCTTCGTCGAACGCCTGCTGGTTGAAACTCTCGAAGAAGAACCCGCGCTCGTCGCCGAATACCCGCGGCTCGATGATCAACACATCGGGAATGGCCGTTGCCGTGACTTTCATCAGAACACCCGTTCCCGGAGCACGCTGGCCAGATACTGACCATAGGGATTCTTCAGCATCGGCTGGGCCAGACGCTCGAGTTGGGCGGCATCGACCCAGCCCTTGCGATAGGCAATTTCTTCCGGACAGGCGATCTTCAGGCCCTGGCGTTTCTCGATCGTGGCGATGAACTGGCTGGCATCGAGCAGGCTTTCATGGGTGCCGGTATCGAGCCAGGCGTGGCCGCGCCCCATCACCTGGACATTGAGTTGCTGGCGTTCGAGGTAGATGCGGTTGACGTCGGTGATTTCCAGCTCGCCGCGTGCCGATGGCTTGAGATTGCGGGCGATATCGACAACCTGGTTATCGTAGAAGTAGAGGCCGGTGACCGCATAGTTGGATTTCGGCTGTTGCGGCTTTTCTTCCAGGCTGACCGCCTGGCCAGCCGCATCGAACTCGACGACGCCGTAACGCTCGGGATCATGGACATGGTAGGCGAAGACAGTGGCGCCAGTTGTCTGCTGCCCGGCGACTTCCAGATCGTGGGCGAACTCGTGACCGTAGAAGATGTTGTCACCGAGGACCAGCGCGCTGTCGCCGCCACCCACGAAATCGGCACCGATGATGAAGGCCTGGGCCAGTCCGTCCGGACTCGGCTGCACCGCGTAGCTGAGGCTGATGCCCCACTGGCTGCCATCGCCGAGCAGTTGCGTGAAGCGCGGCGTGTCCTGTGGCGTCGAGATGATCAGGATGTCGCGGATACCGGCCAGCATCAGGGTGCTCAGCGGGTAGTAGATCATCGGCTTGTCGTGGATCGGCAGCAGCTGTTTGGAGACGGCCAGCGTCACCGGATAGAGCCGGGTGCCGGAACCGCCGGCGAGGATGATGCCCTTGCGTTGGCTCATTGCTGCGCTCCGTATTGCTTGCCCACCCAGTCGCGGTAGGCGCCGCTGGTCACATTGCCGACCCAGGCCTGGTTGTCCAGATACCACTGCACCGTCTTGCAGATGCCGGTCTCGAATGTTTCCGCCGGCTTCCAGCCGAGTTCGCGCTCGATCTTGCCGGCGTCGATGGCGTAGCGCCGGTCGTGCCCCGGGCGATCGGTGACGTAGGTGATCTGCGCGCGGTACGGCTGGCCGTCGGTGCGCGGGCTGAGTTCGTCGAGGATGGCGCACAGGGTATGCACGACGTCGAGATTCGGCTTTTCGTTCCAGCCGCCGACGTTGTAGGTCTCACCCGGCCGCCCGCCCGCCAGCACTCGGCGGATGGCGCTGCAGTGGTCCGTGACGTACAGCCAGTCGCGGACCTGCTGGCCGTCGCCGTAGATCGGCAGTGGTTTGCCGGCCAGCGCATTGTGGATGACCAACGGAATCAGCTTTTCCGGGAAGTGGTAGGGGCCGTAATTGTTCGAGCAGTTGGTGGTCAGCACCGGCAGGCCGTAGGTGTGGTGATAGGCGCGCACCAGGTGGTCGCTGGCCGCCTTGCTGGCCGAATAGGGACTGTTCGGCTCGTAGCGGTGGGTCTCGCTGAACGGCGGGTCGTCCTTGGCGAGCGAACCGTAGACTTCGTCGGTGGAGACGTGCAGAAAGCGGAAGGCCGCCTGGTCGGCTACGTCGAGCCCGCCCCAGTAGGCGCGCACCGCTTCGAGCAGGCGGAAGGTGCCGACGATGTTGGTCTGGACGAAGTCTTCCGGGCCATGAATGCTGCGATCGACGTGCGATTCGGCGGCAAAATTGACGATGGCTCGTGGCCGGTGCTGCGCCAATAAGCTGGTGACCAGGGCGCAATCGCCAATGTCGCCGTGCACGAAAATATGCCGCGGATCGCCCTGCAGGCTGGTCAGGTTTCCCAGGTTGCCGGCGTAGGTCAGCGCATCGAGATTGACGACCGGCTCATCCGCCGCGGCCAGCCAGTCGAGAACGAAATTGCTGCCGATGAAGCCGGCGCCGCCGGTAACGAGGATCATGGTGGTCCGCTGACGAAACAAAGGACGCGATTTTATCGCAGCCGGCCATTATTCGTCTCGGCGCCGCAAAAAACTGGCGAAGCGCGGCAGACCATTGGCCGTCAGTTCACGGTAACGGTAAGTCACCGTGGCGCCAATCTCTGGCGGAGCGCGGCGCTGCTCGTCGGTGAAGCCGGTACCCAGACTGAATTGGCGGCCGTCGGGCAGGCGTACGCGCAGCGCACCCAATTGGCCGACATATTTGCCCTTGCCCGGCAGATGGCCGACGACGACAGCTTCGGCATCGAGCCACGGTTTGAGCTTGAGCAAGGTATCGCTGCGTCCGGATTCGTAGGAAGCATCAGCGCGGTGCAGCATCAGCCCCTCGCCGCCCGCCTTGAGCACGGCAGCCAGTCTGCTCTGCAGGCTGGGCCGGTCGACCACCGGCTCCTGGCGCACCGCCTGCAACCACAGCACACTGGCCTCGGCAACAACGCGTTCAATACGTGCTGCCCGCTCGCGGAAATCACCCTCGCCACCCGGCAGCTCGAAAATCATGTAACGCACCTGCCGCCATTCCTCGTCGACCGGCGACTCGCGGCGGACGATGCCGGACAGGCGCTCGAAGCGGCCGCGGCCGAGCCACAGTTCGCCATCCAGGACTACTTTCGGCAGGGCATCGACAAACCAGCGCGGGGCGTTGACCGGATTGCCGCTACGAAAGCGCAACTGCTCGCCATCCCAGATTGCCCGCACGCCGTCGAGCTTCTCGCTGACCAGGTACTGCGTGACATCAATGCCATCACGATAGACGTTGGCCAGCAGGATCTCGGGCGGCCCGGCCCGCAGCGGCAGCACCGTCAGCGCCAACGCCAGTCCGAGGAGCAGCGCGCGCAGCCGGTGCATGCTTCAGCTCTCGCCGGCCCAGTTGCGCCGCGCCTGGCGGGCGATGCCGAAGATTTCCTCGAGCCGTTCGCCGTCGTTGGCGGCCAGCGCCGTGCGCAGTTCGTCGAGCTGGGCGCGGTAGCTGTCCAGTTCACCAAGCAGCGCCGCTCGGTTGGCGAGGCAGATGTCGCGCCACATTTCCGGGTGGCTGGCGGCGATGCGGGTGAAATCGCGGAAGCCGGAGGCGGCGAAGGTGAAGAACAGATCGGCGTCCTCGCGCACGGCAAGGTCATGTACCAGGGCGAAGGACAACAGGTGCGGCAGGTGGCTGACGGCGGCGAAGACGCGGTCGTGCTGCTCCGCCGTCAGTTCGTAGATGTCGGCACCGCAGCGCGACCAGGCGCGCTTGACGCGGTCGAGGCGCTCGTCGTTGTTCTCCGGCAGCGGCGTGACGACGACCTTCTTGCCTTGGTACAGATCCCAGCGTGCCGCCGACGGGCCGCTGTTTTCGGCACCGGCGATCGGATGGGCCGGGACGAACTTGCCGATGTGACCCTTGAAGGCAGCGCGGGCGGCGGCGACGACGTCGCCCTTGGTCGAACCGCCGTCGGTAACGATGGTGTTCGGCCCGAGATACGGGGCGATGCGCTCGAAAATCTCCGGCATCTGCGCCACCGGCGTCGCCACCAGCACGATGTCGGCATCGCCGATCTCATGCGCCGGGTTGATGCCGGCGCGATCAATGACGCCAAGTTGCTGGGCGATGCGCAGCGTAGACGGCGTGCGCCCGAAACCGACCACTTCCTCGACCGCCCCCGCCTCTTTCAAGGCCAGCGCGAACGAGCCGCCGATCAGGCCAGTGCCGAAAACGACGATCTTGCCGAACTCGGGCAGCCCGGCGTCCATTTACAGCGCCTGCGCCAGCGCCGCGAGGAAGCGGGTGTTCTCGGCCTCGGTGCCGATGGTCACGCGCAGCCATTCGGGCAGGCCGTAGCCGCCGATCGGGCGGACGATGACGCCCTGCTGCAGCAGCTTCTGGTTGACCGTCGCACCGTCGCCGACGCGGAAGGTGACGAAGTTGCCGTGCGGCTTGATGATTTCGAGCCCCATTCGCTCCAGGCCGGCGATGATCTGCGCCATGCCGCGCCGGTTCAACTCATAGCTGGCGGTGAGGAATTCGTGGTCGTCGAGTGCCGCGACCGCCGCCGCCAGCGCCAGATTATTCACGTTAAATGGCTGGCGGACGCGATTCATCAGGTCGGCAATGTCGGGCGAAGCCAGGGCATAGCCGACGCGCAGGCCGGCCAGGCCGAAGATCTTCGAGAAGGTGCGGCAGACGACCAGATTGGGGAAATCCGTGATCCAGCCGGCGACATCGACTCGGTCGGCCGGCGGCAGGTATTCGTTGTAGGCCTCGTCGAGCACCACGACCACATCCTTGGGCACGGCTTCGAGGAAGGCGCGCACTTCCGAATAGGGCAGGAAGTTGCCGGTCGGGTTGTTCGGATTGGCGATCCAGACGATGCGGGTATCCGGCCGGATCGCGGCGCGCATGGCGACGAGGTCATGGCCGTAGTCCTTGGCCGGCGTGGCGATCAGTTCGGCGCCGGTGGACAGCGTGGCCAGCGGATAGACGGCGAAGGCATGCTGGGCGAACACCGCCGAGCGGCCCGGCGCCAGGAAAACGCGGGCGATCAGGTCGAGCACATCGTTGGAACCGTTGCCGAGCACCACCTGGCCGGCCGCCACGCCGCAGCGTTCGGCGACCTTGGCGATCAGTTCGAACTGGTCCGGGTAGCGTTCGATGCTGGCGATTGCCGCCTCGACGGCCCGCTTCGCCCTTGGACTCATGCCCAGCGGATTCTCGTTTGAGGCCAGCTTGACGATGCTACCGACCGGAATGCCCATCTCGCGGGCCAGTTCGGTAATCGGTTTGCCCGGCTGATAGGGCGAGATGGCGCGGACGTATGACAGGGCTTGTTCGGACAGGCTCATGACGTTTCTCAGTAGACAGCGACCGGGTAGGACCCGAGTATTTTCAGGTAGGCGGCGCGCGCAGCCAATTCGTCGAGCGCCTTTTTCACAGCTGGCTCGTCGTGGTGGCCGTCGACATCGACGTAGAAGACGTATTCCCACAGCGCGTTGCGCGCCGGCCGCGACTCCAGCCGGGACATCGAGACGCCGGCATGCGAGAACGGCAGCAGCAGCTCATGCAGGGCACCGGTGCGGTTGGGGGCCGACATGATCAGCGAGGTCTTGTCGCGCCCGGAGGGGCCGGAATCATGTTTACCGAGGACCAGGAAGCGCGTCGTGTTGTTCGGCTCGTCCTCGATGTTCTCGGCCAGCTTGGGCAGCTTGTAGCGCGCCGCCGCCGCCTCGCCGGCGATCGCCGCCGCCCCAGCCTCGCCGGCCGCCAGCTGCGCCGCCTGGGCATTGCTGCCGACAGAGATGCGCTGGGCCTTGGGCAGCATGCGGTTGAGCCATTCGTGGCACTGCGCCAGCGACTGGGCGTGCGAGTAGACGCGGCCGATGGCGTTCAGCTCGGTTTCGTTGGACAGCAGGTTCTGGTGGATACGCAGCACCACCTCGCCGCAGATCTTCAATTGTGTGCCGAGCAGCAGGTCCATAGTCCGGCCGACGGCGCCCTCGGTCGAGTTCTCGACCGGCACCACGGCGTAATGGGCATGGCCCGATTCGACTTCGCGGAAAACGTCGTCGATCGAGGTTTGCGGCAGCAGCCGGGCGGCGTGGCCGAAATGTTTGGTTGCCGCCGACTCCGAGAAGGTGCCGAGCGGGCCGAGGAAGGCGATACCAAGCGGTTCTTCCAGCGACAAGCAAGCCGACATCACTTCGCGGAAGAAGAAGGTGATGTTCTCGCCGGGCAGCGGACCGGGATTGGCGTCCTGCAGCCGGCGCAGCACCTGCGCCTCGCGCTCGGGCCGGTAGATATGCCCGGCCTCGCCATGTTCGGCCTTGATTTCGCCGACCTTCTGCGCGCAGCGGGCGCGCTCGTTGAGCAGCATCAGCAGCTCGCCGTCGATGCGGTCGATATCGGCGCGCACGCCGGCCAGGGCTTTCTGCAGGTCGTCGCTCATCGGTGCTTACCCGTTGCGTTTGGCGAAATCGTTCATGAAGTCCACCAGCACGCGGACGGCCTCGGCGGAAACGGCGTTGTAGATCGAGGCACGCATGCCGCCGACCGACTTGTGGCCCTTCAGGCCGAGCAGGCCGGCCGTCTTGGCTTCGGCCAGGAAGGCGGCGTCGAGCTGCGGATCGGCCAGCGTGAACGGCACGTTCATCCGCGAGCGGCAATCGGTGTCGACCGGGTTGCTGTAGAAGCCGCCAGAGCCGTCGATACAGGCATACAGCGCCTCGGCCTTGGCGGCATTGATGGCGGCCATGCCGGCCAGCCCACCCTGGTGCTTCAACCACTGAAAGACCAGACCGGCAAAATAGATGCCGAAGGTCGGCGGCGTGTTCAGCATCGAGCCGTGCTCGGCCATCACCGCGTAATCCATGACTGTCGGAATGCTCAGCGGTGCCATGCCGAGCAGGTCGCGATGGATGATCACCAGCGTCACACCGGAGGGACCGATGTTTTTCTGGGCACCGGCGTAGATCATGCCGAATTTCTCGACATTGACCGGGCGCGACAGGATGTGCGACGACATGTCGGCAACCAGCGGCACGCCTGTATCGGCAATGCGCTCGGCGGGAATCTCGACGCCGTGGATGGTCTCGTTGGTGCAGACGTGCAGGTAGGCAGCAAACGGGTCGAGCTTGATTTCCTCGGCCGTCGGCAGGCGGGTGAAGCCGCTGTCCTCGGTATTCGCCGCGCAGCGCACGTTACCGATGCGCTGCGCTTCCTTGAACGCCTTCTTCGACCACGAGCCGGTGACGATGTAGTCGGCCGAACGACCGGCCAGCAGGTTCATCGGGATCTGCGCGAACTGCTGCGTGGCCCCGCCCTGCAGGAACAACACTTTGTACTGCTCGGGAATGCCCAGCAACTCGCGCAGGTCGGTCTCGGCCTGATCGAGGATGGACATGAATTCCTTGCCGCGATGGCTCATCTCCATGACGCTGCAACCGGCGCCGTGCCAGTCGAGCAGTTCGGCCTGCGCCTGGCGCAGGACTTCTTCAGGAAGCGCAGCCGGGCCGGCGCTGAAATTCCACAGGCGACTCATCAGACTTCTCCACCTTCGTTCTCGGCTGCATCATCGGCTTCCGGCGTCGGAGCTTCGCCCGCCGCCTCGACCGGTACATCGCCTTCGACATCGCTGTCGGCATCAACCTCGACCACCGATTCGGCAACCTTCTCCAGGCCGGCCAGTTTCTCGCCATCATCCAGCGCGATCAGCGTCACGCCCTGCGTCGCCCGGCCCATGCCGCGGATTTCCGCGACGCGGGTGCGGATCAGCACGCCGCCGGTGGTGATCAGCATCACTTCGTCGTTGTCGTCGCCCAGCTTGGCGCCGATCACCACGCCGTTGCGCTCTGAATCGGCAATGGCCTTGACGCCCTGCGTACCGCGGCCGGAATGGCGGAAGTCGGCCAACACGGTGCGCTTGCCGAAGCCGTTCTCGGTGGCGACCAGCACAGTCTGCTGGTCGGATTCGGCAACCAGCAGCGAAATCACCGTCTGTCCCGGCTGCAGCTTCATGCCGCGGACGCCGCGGGCGCCACGGCCCATCGGGCGGACGTCTTCCTCGTCGAACCAGACCGCCTTACCGGCATCCGAAACCAGCACGATGTCGCTCTGGCCGGTGGTCAGCTCGACGCCGATCAGGTAGTCGTCGTCGAGCAGGTCGACAGCGATGATGCCGGCCTTGCGCGGGTTGGAGAAGTCAGACAACGGCGTCTTCTTGACCGTGCCGTCGCGGGTGGCCATGAAGATGAACTTGTCGTCGGCGAATTCCTTGACCGGCAGCACAGCGTTGATCCGTTCCCCCTCTTCCAGCGGGAACAGATTGACGATCGGCTTGCCGCGGCTGGTCCGGCTGCCCTGCGGCGCTTCGTAGACCTTCAGCCAGTAGCAGCGGCCGCGGTTGGAGAAGCACAGGATGTAGTCATGGGTGTTGGCGACGAACAGGTGATCGACGAAATCTTCGTCCTTGATCGCCGCTGCCTGCTTGCCGCGCCCGCCGCGCTTCTGCGCCCGGTAGTCGGCCAGCGGCTGGGCCTTGATGTAGCCGCCGTGCGACAGCGTGACGACCATGTCCTGCGGCGTGATGAAGTCCTCGATGCCGAGTTCCTGCGTGTGCAGCACGATTTCCGAACGGCGCTCGTCGCCGAACTGGTCGCGGATCGCCGTCAATTCATTAACGATGATTTCGGTGATGCGTTCCGGCTTGGCCAGGATGTCGAGCAGGTCGAGGATCTTGACCATGACGTCCTTGTACTCGCCGACGATCTTGTCCTGCTCGAGACCGGTCAGGCGCTGCAGGCGCAGTTCGAGAATGGCCTGGGCCTGGGCGTCGGAGAGGCGGTAGCCCTGCTCGGACAGGCCGAATTCGGGCGCCAGGCCATCCGGACGGGAGACGTCTGAAGAGGCCCGCTGCAGCATTTCCTCGACCACCGGACTGCGCCACTGGCGCTCCATCAGGCCGACCTTGGCATCGGCCGGCGTCGGCGCCGCCTTGATCAGGGCGATGATTTCATCGACGTTGGACAGTGCGACGGCCAGACCTTCGAGGATGTGGCCGCGTTCGCGCGCCTTGCGCAGCTCGAACACGGTGCGCCGCGTCACGACTTCGCGGCGGTGCGACAGGAAGCATTCCAGCGCCTGCTTCAGGTTGAGCAGGCGCGGCTGGCCGTCGACCAGCGCCACCATGTTCATGCCGAAGGTGTCCTGCAACTGCGTCTGCTTGTACAGGTTGTTGAGGATGACCTCGCCGACTTCGCCGCGCTTCAGTTCAATGACGATGCGCATGCCGGACTTGTCCGACTCGTCGCGGATGTCGGAAATGCCTTCGATCTTCTTTTCGTTGACCAGCTCGGCGATCTTCTCGATCAGCGACTTCTTGTTCACCTGGTAGGGAATCTCGTCGACGATCAGCGCCTGGCGGTCGCCCTTGCCGATGTCCTCGAAATGCGTCCGGCCACGCATGATGACGCGGCCGCGGCCGGTCTTGTAACCTTCGCGCACGCCCATCACGCCGTAGATCAGGGCGGCGGTCGGAAAGTCCGGGGCCGGGATGTATTCGATCAGGTCGTCAATCGTCAGCGCCGGGTTTTCCAGCAGCGCCAGACAGCCAGCGACGACTTCGTTGAGGTTGTGCGGCGGCACGTTGGTCGCCATGCCAACAGCAATACCGGCCGAACCGTTGATCAGCAAGTTCGGGATACGCGTCGGCAACACCGACGGCTCCAGTTCCTTGCCGTCGTAGTTGGGTTCGAAATCGACCGTTTCCTTGTCGATGTCGGCCGTCAGGTCGGAGGCGATACGGTCGAGGCGGCACTCGGTGTAACGCATGGCCGCCGCGTTGTCGCCGTCGATCGAGCCGAAGTTGCCCTGACCATCGACCAGCGTGTAGCGCAGCGAGAAATCCTGCGCCATGCGCACCAGCGTGTCGTAAATCGCCGAGTCACCATGCGGGTGATACTTACCCATGACCTCGCCGACGACGCGGGCACATTTGACGAAGGGGCGGTTCCAGACGTTGTTCGTCTCATGCATGGCGTACAGCACGCGGCGATGCACCGGCTTCAGGCCGTCGCGCGCATCCGGCAGCGCCCGGCCGACGATGACGCTCATCGCGTAATCGAGATAGGAACGCCGCATCTCGTCTTCGAGGCTGATCGGCAGAGTTTCTTTGGCGAATTGGTCCATGTCTCACAATCGCACCGCTCGCGCG
>PHCU01000234.1 GCA_002842345.1 Betaproteobacteria bacterium HGW-Betaproteobacteria-12
CATGCCGTTATTGACGTTGATGCCCAGTTCGTCGAAGGTCTTGCCGTGCTTCTCGAAGGCTTCCTTGTAGTAGATCTTGACGCAGTGGCCGAAGACGATCGGGTGCGAAACCTTCATCATCGTCGCCTTGACGTGCAGCGAGTACAGGATGCCGGACTGGCGGCAGTCTTCCAGCGTTTGCTCGTAGAACTCGCACAGCGCCTTCTTGCTCATGAACATCGAGTCGATGATCTCGCCTTCGAGCAGCGACAGCTTCGGCTTCAGCACGGTGGTCTTGCCGCCCTTGGCGATCAGCTCCATGCGCACTTCACGGGCCTTGTCGAGGGTCATCGACTTTTCGCCGTGATAGAAGTCGCCGTGTTCCATGTGCGAAACATGGGTCTGCGACCATTGCTTCCATTCGCCCATGGAGTGCGGACGCTTCCGAGCGTAGTTCTTGACGGCCATCGGTGCGCGGCGATCGGAGTTGCCTTCGCGCAGCACCGGATTCACGGCGGAACCAAGGCACTTGCCGAAACGCGCCTTGAGCGCCTTTTCTTCGTCGGTGTTAGCCATTTCCGGATAGTCGGGGATGGCGTAGCCCTTTTCCTGCAGTTCCTTGACGCAGGCCTTCAGCTGCGCAACGGAAGCGGAGATGTTCGGCAGCTTGATGATGTTGGTCTCGGGCTGCAAGCACTTCTTGCCCAGTTCGCCGAGCGTGTTCGGCACGCGCTGTTCTTCCTTCAGAAACTCGGGGAATTCGGCGAGCACGCGGGCGGACACGGAAATGTCGGCCTTCTCGATTTCGATGCCGGCCGGCCCGGTGAAGGTGCGGATGATCGGCAGAAAGGCACAAGTCGCCAGCAGGGGCGCCTCGTCGGTGAGCGTGTAGATGATCTTTGACTTGCCTGCGGACATGCTTACCTCTAGTCGTTGGTTTGATATGCGAGCCGACGATACGCCGACACCCTTGCGCGGTGCTTACAAAAAGCCTCGGGAGTATCCGCAACGGGACGCTTCCGGTCAACCGGCGAAACGCGATTTCACATTGCGGAGCGGCCGAAGCGCCCGCGGCCCCGGTGCTAGAATCCTTGGCACCTCCGCGAGACAGGCCAATGAAGATTTCCGTCGGACTCTACGGCACCAGCGCCCACCAGATCGCCCTGGCCCTGATCCAGGGCTTCAACAAGCATTACACGCTGTTCCGCCAGACCTGCCGCGCCGCCAAGACCCGTTTCGAGCAGGGCGACTGGCTCGCGGTGCACCGCGCCGTCAGCGCCCGCATCCGCTTCTACGACGACCGCGTCGACGAATGCGTCGAGCGCCTGCGCGACGATTACGACGCCCAGCATCTCGACGACAGCACCTGGCAGCAGGTCAAGCTGCTGTATATCGGCCTCTTGCTCAACCACAAGCAACCGGAACTGGCCGAGACCTTCTTCAATTCGGTGACCACCAAGATCCTGCACCGGACCTATTTCCAGAACGATTTCATCTTCGTCCGCCCGACCATCTCGACCGAGAACCTGGAGGCCGACGAGGCGCCGACCTACCGCAGCTACTACGCCGATGCCCGCGGCCTGCACGGAGCGATCCGCCAGATCGTCCGCGACTTCAAGTGGCAGCGGCCGTTTGCCGATCTGGAGCGCGACGTCAGCTACGTCTATCACGCCATCCGCCGCTTCATGAAGGGCATGCCGAACCGCGAGTTCAACTTCCAGATCCAGGTGCTCGGCTCGCCCTTCTACCGCAACAAGGCGGCCTACATCATCGGCAAGGCGATCAACGGCCCGGCCGAGTACCCGTTTGCCATCCCCGTGCTGCACGATGCCGCCGGCAAGCTCTACCTCGACACCATCCTGCTCGATGCCTGGCGCATCGGCCTGTTGTTCTCGCTGTCGCGCGCCTACTTCATGGTGGACATGGAAGTGCCGTCCGGCTACGTGCAGTTCCTGCGCGCCATCATGCCCAACAAGCCGCGCTCCGAGCTCTACATCATGCTCGGCCTCGGCAAGCAGGGCAAAACCATGTTCTTCCGCGACCTGATCTACCACCTGCGGCACTCGGAAGACAAATTCATCATGGCCCCCGGCATCCGCGGCATGGTCATGCTGGTGTTCACGCTGCCCTCGTACCCCTACGTGTTCAAGCTGATCAAAGACGTCTTCGGCAGTTCCAAGGAAACGGACCGGGCGACGGTCAAGCGCAAGTTCATGATGGTCAAGCAGGTCGACCGCGTCGGCCGCATGGCCGACACGCTGGAATTCTCCAACGTGCGGCTGCCGCTCGACCGCTTCAGCGCCGAGGTGCTCGACGAACTGCAGCAGCAGGCGCCGAACTGCTACGAAATCGACGGCGAGCAGCTGATCATCAAGCACCTCTACATCGAGCGGCGGATGGAACCGCTGAACATCCACCTCGAGCGCATGGACAAGGGCAACAATCTCGACGGACTGGAACACGCCATCCGCGAATACGGCAGCGCCATCCGCGAACTGGCGCAGGCCAACATCTTCCCCGGCGACATGCTGTGGAAGAACTTCGGCATCACCCGTTACGGCCGCGTCGTCTTCTACGACTACGACGAGATCGACTACATGACCGACATTAATTTTCGCAAGATTCCGCCGGCACCGGATTTCGAGACCGAGATGTCGGGCGAGGTCTGGTACCCGGTGGCGCGCAATGATGTCTTCCCCGAGGAATTCGCCACCTTCCTGCTCGGCTCGCCGCAGGTGCGCAAGATTTTCCTGCAGCACCACCGGGACCTGCTCAGCCCGGCCTTCTGGCAGGACGCCCAGGAGAATATCCGGGCCGGCCACGTCGAGGACTTTTTTCCCTATCCGCAGGAATTGCGCTTCGTGCACAGCCGGCCGTCGGCCGACTGAATCCGCCGCCCCGCCGCTTCTGATAAGCGATCCCTGATGCCAGCAGTCAGAAATCCTGACTGTTTGTGTAGTAACAAGTCTCTTATCTTTGCCGGCAAAACTTAATGCAGTAATGACCAATACGCAGAATGGCGGCGGCCGGCGTGCCCAGGCACCTAAAATCCCGACGTCAAGATTCCAGCAATCGATCAAATCCAAGGAGAACCCATGCCCCTGACCCTGGCGGTTGCTCGCGAAAGTGCCGACGGTGAAAACCGCACCGCGCTCGTTCCCGAGACAGCCAAGAAATTCGCCGCCCTCGGCGCCGGCCTGCGCATGGAGCAGAGCGCCGGCATCAACAGTCACTTTCTCGACCCCGATTACAGCGGCGTCGATTTCGTCAACGGTCTGCCCGAGGCCTACGCCGGCGCCGAGGTCATCCTCCGCGTGACGCCGCCGTCGGCGGAAGAGATCGCGGCGTTGCCGGAGGGCTCGGTGCTGATCGGGTTGTTGAAACCCTATGAGAGCCGCGAACGCCTGGCGGCGCTGAACGCCAAGAAGATCACCGCCTTCGCCCTCGAATTGCTGCCGCGCATCTCGCGCGCCCAGAGCATGGACGCCCTGTCCTCGCAGGGTTCCTGCGCCGGCTACCAGTGCGGCCTGATCGCCGCCGCCCGCTGCACCAAGTTCTTCCCGATGCTGACCACCGCCGCCGGCACC
>PHCU01000069.1 GCA_002842345.1 Betaproteobacteria bacterium HGW-Betaproteobacteria-12
TCGGAGAGGTGGCAGAGTGGTCGAATGTACCTGATTCGAAATCAGGCGTACTGCAAGGTACCGTGGGTTCGAATCCCACCCTCTCCGCCAAGCGACCAACAGACAAGCACCCCCCGGGGTGCTTTTTTGTTGCCTGCGCGCCGCCTTCCGGTGCGGTGCCTGCCCGGTGGAGCGGGCCGGGCGGCGCGATTATACCGTGTGCCGATTTGCCGCAATTTCGCCTGCCTGTGCCGACGCTCCGGCCGGCTGGCCGACTTATGGCGCCGGCAGCCAGCGCACCGTCGCCATGAACAGGTAGCCGGCGCCATAGACCGTCTTGATCAGTGCCGGGCTGTGCGGGTCGGGTTCCAGCTTGCGGCGCAGGCGCGAGATGCGGACGTCGATGGCGCGGTCGGTCGGGTTCAGGTCGCGCGAGCCCATCAGCTTCTCGCGCTGCAGGATGCGGTTCGGGTGGCGGATGAAGACGCCCAGCAGTTCGGCCTCGGCCGTGCTGAGCAGGTGCTGTTGGCCATCCGGTCCGCGCAGCGCGTTGTTGCCGGGATTGAACTGCCAGCCGGCGAATTCGGCAATGTCGCTGGCGGCCGCTGCACCGACGCCTTCCCGGCGGCGCAGGATGCTGCGCACGCGGGCCACCAGTTCGCGCGGCTCGAAGGGCTTCAGCACGTAGTCGTCGGCGCCGAGTTCGAGGCCCATCACGCGGTCGCTGACGTCGGCGCGGCCGGTCAGGATCAGGATGCCGCAGTTCTTCGTCTGGGCGCGCAGGCGCTGCATAGCCTCGAGGCCGTCCATGTCGGGCAGGCCGAGGTCGACGATGCAGAGATCGGGCGCCAGGCTGCGCAGGCGGCGCAGCAGCTCGCCGCCGCTGCGGCACCAGGCGGTCTGGAAGCCGAAACTGCCGAGCACCTGTTCGATGGTGCGGGCGACGTCGGGGTCGTCCTCGACGATGAGAATTTGCTTGCCGCTGTCGGCGTCGGTCATGGGCGCTCCTGGCGTGTGCGGTGCAGGGCGCCGGCCAGTTCCGGGCGCCCGAAGGGCTTGGCCAGCACCGGCAGCGTCCCGCTGTCGGCGGCGGCCGGGTTGTCGTCGGCGTAGCCGCTGATCAGCACGACGCGCAGCTCCGGCCGGCGGCTCAGCGCCGCCTCGGCGAGCTGCCGGCCGTTGATGCCGCCGGGCATGATGACGTCGCTGACCAGCACGGCGATGTCGGCGATCTGGCCGAGCATTTCCAGCGCCTGTTCGCCATTGTCGGCTTCCAGCACCGGGTGCCCGAGGTCGATCAGCTGCTGGCGGACGACGCGGCGGACGCTGGCGTCGTCCTCGACCAGCAGCACCAGTTCGCCGTCGTTGGCGTGGATGGTGTCGGCGACCTCGGCCGGCGCTTCGCTGTCGGCGGCGATCTGCGGCAGCGCGAGGAGCACCGTCGTGCCCTGGCCGGGCTGGCTGTGCAGGCTCATGCCGCCGCCCGACTGGCGGGCGAAGCCGTAGGCCATGGCCAGGCCGAGGCCGCTGCCGAGGCCGAAACGCTTGGTGGTGAAGAAGGGTTCGCAGGCGCGGGTCAGTGTCTCCGCATCCATGCCGCAACCGCTGTCGGCGATCTCGATGACCGCGTAACGGCCAGGCGCGGTGTCGAAGGCGTTGGCGCCGCCGGCCAGTTCAACGGCGCGGGCGGCAATATGCAGACGCCCGCCGTCGGGCATGGCGTCGCGGGCGTTGAGGGCGAAGTTGAGCAGCGCGCTTTCCAGTTGCCCGGGGTCGGCCAGGGTGTGGATGTCGGCCGCCGCCAGATCGGTCGAGACGATGATCGTCTCCGGCAGCGAGCGGCGGATCAGCTTGACCAGGCCGCTGATCAGCTGGGCGATGTCGACCGCTTCCGGGGCCAGCGGCTGCTGCCGCGAGAAGGTCAGCAGGCGCTTGATCAGCTGTACGCCGCGGCGGGCCGAGTGCAGCGCCGGGGCGACGAAGTCGTTGATCCCCTCATCGTTCGGGCGCTGGTCCTGCAGGGCGGCCAGGTTGCCGATGATGACGGTGAGCAGGTTGTTGAAGTCGTGGGCCAGGCCGCCGGTCAGCTGGCCGATCGCCTCCATCTTCTGCGCCTGGACCAGGGCGGCCTGCATCCGCTTCTGCTCGGTGACGTCGTGCGAGAAGACAAAGAAGCCGAGCGTCTCGCCGCCCGGCGTGATTTCCGGGACCAGCGTGCTGCGGGCGAAGACGCTCTGGCCGCGGCGCTCCATCTGGTACTCGTAGGTCACTTGCTGGCCGGCCAGCGCCTTGCGCACCGAGTCGCGTACCTGGGCATAGACGTGCGGGCCGACGACGTCGAGCACGGCGCGGCCGGTGACGGCGCCTTCCACATGGCCGTACCAGTCGGAATAGCCCTTGTTGGCGTACTGGTAGACCTCGTTCTGGTCCACGTAGCCGATCAGGATCGGAATGGTGTCGTTGATCAGGCGCAGGCGGGCTTCGCTGCGGCCGAGGGCGGCGGCGATCCGCTCGTTGTCGTCGCTGACCCGGCGCAGCCGGGCGTTGGCGTTTTCCAGCTGGGCCGTGCGGCGGCGGACGCGTTCCTCGAGCTGGATGTTCTGGTGCTCGGTCAGATGTTCGATGTAGCGCTGTTCGGTGATGTCCGTGTACAGCGTGATGAAGCCGCGGCCGGGCAGCGGCTCGCCGCGCAGCAGCAGCCAGCGCCCGTTCGGCCGCTGGCGCTCGCGCACATGCGGCACGAAGCCGGCCGCCGCGGCCAGCCGGTCGGCGACCTGGGCCTCGACGTCGCCGGGGCCGTATTCGCCGCGCTCGGCGTTGTAGCGGATGAAGCTCGCGAACGGCGCGCCGACGTAGGCCAGCGACGCCGGAAATTCCAGCAATTCGAGGAAGGTGCGGTTCCAGGCGGTCAGCCGCAGGTCGGCATCGAAGATGGAAAGGCCCTGGTCGAGCAGGTCGAGGCCGGCCTGCAGCATGTTCAGGCGGGCAGCGGAAGAGGACGGTCGGGGCTGGCTCGGCATCGGGCGATTCTAGTGCAGGGCCGGCGCGGCGGGGCCGGATGCAATCATTCGTTACATTCGACCAATAGTTGCGCAAAGGTGTTTTGCCATTCTCCGCACACCACAAAAGCAGACCGGACGGCAACAGCGTCCGGCCAACAACGTGTCAGGAGATGTCCCTTGGCTAACCCGTATTCCGTCGGGCTGGAGCGCAATCCGGCCAATTACGTCGCACTGTCGCCGCTCAGCTTCATCGAGCGCTCGGCCTTCGTCTATCCGCAGCGTATCGCCGTCATCCAGGGGGCGCGCCGCTACACCTGGGCCGAGAGCTACCGCCGCTGCCGGCAGCTGGCGTCTGCCCTGCGCGGCCGCGGCATCGGCCAGGGCGACACGGTGGCGGTGATGCTGCCGAACACCGCGCCGATGTTCGAATGCCATTTCGGCGTGCCGATGGCCGGGGCCGTGCTCAACACCCTGAACACCCGCCTCGATGCCGAAGCCATCGCCTTCATGCTGGCCCACGGCGAAGCCAAGGTGCTGATCACCGACCCGGAGTTCTCGGCCACCATCAAGGCGGCCCTGGCCCTGCTCGACGGCCCGCAGCCGCTGGTCATCGATACCCTCGATCCCGATTTCGCCGGCGGCGAGGCGCTCGGCGAGAAGGACTACGAGGCCTTCCTCGCCGAGGGCGACCCGGATTTCGCCTGGGCTTTGCCCGCCGACGAGTGGGACGCCATTTCGCTGAACTACACCTCGGGCACCACCGGCAACCCGAAGGGCGTCGTCTATCACCATCGCGGCGCCTACCTGAACGCCGCCTCCAACATCATCTCCTGGGGCCTCGCCCCGCATGCAGTCTATCTATGGACGCTGCCGATGTTCCACTGCAACGGCTGGTGCTTCCCGTGGACGCTGGCGGCCAATGCCGGCACCAGCGTCTGTCTGCGCAAGGTCGATCCGGCGCTGATCTTCGCGCTGATCAGGGAGCACAAGGTTACGCACATGTGCGGCGCGCCGATCGTCTACGGCATGCTGATCAACGCCCCGGCCGAGTTGAAGCAGGGCATCGCCCACCCGGTCAACGGCCTGATCGCCGGCGCTGCGCCGCCGGCCGCGATTATCGAGGGCGCCGAGCAGATGGGCTTCAACATCACCCACGTCTATGGCCTGACCGAAACCTACGGCCCGGCCGCCGTCTGCGCCAAGCACCCGGAATGGGACAAGCTGCCGATCGACCTGCGCGCCGCGCGCAATGGCCGCCAGGGCGTGCGCTACCACATGCAGGAAGCGATCGCCGTGCTCGACCCGGTGTCGCTCGAACCAGTGCCCTGGGACGGCGAGTCGATGGGCGAGATCATGTTCCGCGGCAACCTGGTGATGAAGGGCTACCTGAAGAATCCCAAGGCCAGCGCGGAAGCCTTCCACGGCGGCTGGTTCCACACCGGCGACCTGGCCGTCGTGCATAGCGACGGCTACGTCAAGATCAAGGACCGCTCCAAGGACGTCATCATTACCGGCGGCGAGAACGTCTCCTCGCTGGAAGTCGAGGACGTGCTCTACCGCCACCCGGCGGTGATCGCCGCCGCCGTGGTGGCCAAGCCCGACGCGAAGTGGGGCGAGGTGCCGGCCGCCTTCATCGAGCTGAAGGGCGAAGCCGCCTGCACCGAGGCCGAGATCATCGACCACTGCCGCGGCCACCTGGCCCGCTTCAAGGTGCCCAAGCAGGTCGTCTTCGGCGAACTGCCGAAAACCTCGACCGGCAAGATCCAGAAATACGTGCTGCGCCAGCGTGCGCAGTCGGTGCTGGCGATCGAATAGTCACTAGTCGCTAGTTGCTAGTCGTTAGCAGTCGGTTGCTAGCGACTAATGACTAACAACTCATAACTCACAAGGAACAACCATGAGCAACTACACTGCCCCGCTGCGCGACATGCAGTTCATCCTCAACGAGATCGCCGGCCTCGAAGACATTTGCGCCCTGCCGGGCAACGAGGACTGTTCGGTCGAACTGGTCGAATCCATTCTCGACGAAGCGGCCAAGTTCGCTTCCGGCGTGCTCGATCCGATCAACCGCGGCGGCGACACCGTCGGCTCCAAGTGCGAGGCCGGCGTGGTGACTACGGCGCCGGGCTTCAAGGATGCCTACCAGCTGTTCTGCGAAACCGGCTGGAACGCCATGCCCTTCTCGCCGGAATTCGGCGGCCAGGGCCTGCCGGCGGCCGTCACCATGGCGGTCAATGAAATGTGGAAGTCGGCCAACATGGCCTTCGCGCTGTGCCCGATGCTGACCGGCGGCGCCATCGAAGCCATCGCCCACCACGCCTCCGACGAGCTGAAGCAGAAGTACCTGCCGAAGATGGTCGAAGGCACTTGGTCCGGCACCATGAACCTGACCGAGCCGAACGCCGGCTCCGACCTCGCCGCGATCAGCAGCAAGGCGGCGCGCGCCGCCGACGGCACGTTCCGCATCAGCGGCACCAAGATCTTCATCACCTGGGGCGAGAACGACTGCGCCGAGAACATCATCCACCTGGTGCTGGCCCGCCTGCCGGACGCGCCGCCGGGACTGAAGGGCATCTCGCTGTTCCTGGTGCCGAAGTTCCTGGTCAATGACGACGGCTCGCTCGGCGCCCGCAACGACCTGATCTGCTCGTCGATCGAGCACAAGCTCGGCATCCACGGCAGCCCGACGGCGGTAATGTCCTACGGCGACCACGACAATTGCGTCGGCTACCTGATCGGCGAGGAGAACAAGGGCGTCGGCTACATGTTCACGATGATGAACCACGCCCGCGTCAACGTCGGCCTGGAAGGCGTCGGCATCGCCGAGCGCGCCTACCAGCACGCCCTGTGGTACGCCCGCGAACGCGTGCAGGGCAAGATCATCGGCGACGCGTCGAACGCCAAGAAGCCGATCCTGCACCACCCGGACGTGCGCCGCCTGCTGATGGACTGCAAGGCCCGTACCGAAGCCATGCGCACGCTGGCCTACTACGCCGCCGCCCAGATCGACCGGGCGCACGCCGGCGACGCCGCCGCCCAGGCCCGCATCGACCTGCTGACGCCGGTGGTCAAGGGCTGGAGCACGGAGCAGGGCGTCGAACTGTCGTCGTCCGCGCTGCAGGTCTTCGGCGGCGTCGGCTTCGTCGAGGAGACGGGCGCCGCCCAGTACTACCGCGACTCGCGCATCACCACCATCTACGAAGGCACCACCGCCATCCAGGCCAACGACCTGGTCGGCCGCAAGCTGGCGCGCGAGAAGGTGCCGGGCGCGGCCATGCGGGCGCTGCTCGCCGAGATGATCGCCGATGCCGAAGCCATGGGCGGCAAGCCGGAGCTGGCCGCCATCGCCGCCAACCTGCGCGCCGCGATCATGGCCCAGCAGAAGGCGGTGGACTGGATTCTCGCCACCTACGAGCGCGACCCGGCGGCGGTGCATGCCGGCTCGGTGCCCTTCCTGAAGCAGACCGGCATTCTTGTCGGCGGCTGGCTGATGGCCAAGTCGGCGGCCGTCGCCGCGCAACGCATCGCCGCCGGCAGCAGCGACGGCTTCTACACCGCCAAGCTGGCGACGGCCAATTACTTCGCCGCCCACCAGCTGCCGTTCGCCGCCGCCTACGCCGCCGAAGTCACCGGTGGTGCCGCGTCGGCATTTGGCCTCGACGAATCCCTGTTCTGAGGCGATGAGCATGCGTAGCGATCGCGAGGCGATGGATTACGACGTCGTTGTCGTCGGCGGCGGGCCGGCCGGCCTCTCGGCGGCGATCCGCGTCAAGCAGCTGGCGGCCCAGGCCGGCCGGGAAGTGTCGGTGTGCCTGCTGGAGAAGGGCTCGGAAATCGGCGCCCACATCGTCTCCGGCGCCGTCATCGAACCGCGCTCGCTGGCCGAGCTGTTCCCCGACTGGCGGGAGCGCGGCGCGCCGCTGAACACGCCGGCGGCGGAAGACCGCCTGCTGTTCCTCAGTGAAGGTGGCGCCTTCAAGCTGCCGACGCCGCCGCAGATGGCCAACCACGGCAACTACATCGTCAGCCTGGGCAACTTCTGCCGCTGGCTGGGCGAGCAGGCCGAGGCGCTGGGCGTCGAGATCTATCCCGGCTTCGCCGCCGCCGAAGTGCTCTATCACGACGAAGGCTCGGTCAAGGGCGTCGCCACCGGCGATCTCGGCATCGGCAAGGACGGCCAGCCCGGCCCCAACTTCCAGCCGGGCATGGAGCTGCTGGCGCGGCAGACCATCTTCGCCGAGGGCTGCCGCGGCTCGCTGACGCGCGAGCTGTTCGACCGTTACCAGCTGCGCGACGGCGCCGATCCGCAGACCTACGGCATCGGCATCAAGGAACTGTGGGAAATCGACCCGGCCAGGCACCAGCCCGGCCTGATCGTGCATACGGTCGGCTGGCCGCTGGAGCGCAGCACCTACGGCGGCTCCTTCCTCTATCACCTGGAAAACAACCTGGTCGCCGTCGGCTTCGTCGTCGGCCTTGATTACCGCAATCCCTGGCTGTCGCCCTACGAGGAATTCCAGCGCTACAAGACGCACCCGGCGATCCGTGGCTACTTCGCGGGCGGCCGGCGCATTTCCTACGGCGCCCGGGCGCTGTCGGAAGGCGGCCTGCAGTCGCTGCCGCGGCTGAGCTTCCCCGGCGGCCTGCTGGTCGGCGACAGCGCCGGCTTCCTCAACGTGCCGAAGATCAAGGGCACGCACATGGCGATGAAGTCCGGCATTCTCGCCGCCGACAGCGTTTTCGCGCTGCTTGGCGAAGAGCAGTGGGGCGTCGAGGCCAGCGGCTACGGCGAGCGGGTCAAGGACAGCTGGCTGCACGACGAACTGTACCGCGTGCGCAACATCCGCCCGGCCTTCCGCTGGGGCCTGTTCGGCGGCCTCGCCTACGGGGCGCTGGATACCTTCGTCTTCCGCGGCAAGGCGCCGTGGACCCTGGGCCATCACGACGACCACCGCCAGCTCGGCGACAAGTCCGCCTACCCGCGCATCGCCTATCCCAAGCCGGACGGCGTGCTGACCTTCGACCGCCTGTCCTCGGTCTTCCTGTCGGCGACCAATCACGAGGAAAACCAGCAGTGCCACCTGCGCCTGAAGGACGCCACGGTGCCGATCGCGCTGAATTACGCGAAGTACGGCGCGCCGGAAACGCGCTACTGCCCGGCCGGGGTGTACGAAATCCTCGGCGAGGACGAGGGCCAGCCGCGGCTGCAGATCAACGCGCAGAACTGCCTGCACTGCAAGACCTGCGACATCAAGGATCCGAGCCAGAACATCGTGTGGACGGTGCCCGAGGGAGGAGGCGGGCCGAACTATCCCAACATGTAATTCCGCCAGGCCGATGGTCAGCCGGCGGAGCCAATAAAGAGAGCAACACAGCAAGCCACAACTTTTGCCATAACGAGGAGGTTTCATGTCTCAACAACATATCGAGGCGAAGATCCGGAGCAATCCGAAATTCGCCGAAATGGTCGGCAAGCGCACCCGCTTCGCCCTGATCCTGTCGGTCGTCGTGCTGGTGCCGTACTACACCTTCATGATGATCACCGCCTTCAATCCGGGCCTGCTGGCCCAGCCGCTGTCCGAAGGCGGCGTGCTGACCGTCGGCTGGCCGCTGGCGGCCATTCTGGTGGTCGGCGGCTGGCTGACGACCGGTATCTACATCCGGCGCGCCAACGGCGAATTCGACGAACTGAACCAACAGATCCTCAAGGAGGCCGGCAAATGAAGCGTTCACTGCTCGCCCTGGCCACCGGCCTGGGCATCGCCGGCCTCGCCGTTGCGGCGCCGGGCGCCCTCGAGGGGGTGCAGAAACAGCCCCTCAACGTCAGCGCTATCGCCATGTTCATGGTCTTCGTGCTGGCCACGCTCGGCATCACCAAGTGGGCCGCCGGCCGCACCAAGTCGACGGCCGACTTCTACACCGCCGGCGGCGGCATCACCGGCTTCCAGAACGGCTTGGCCATCGCCGGCGACTACATGTCGGCGGCGACCCTGCTCGGCCTGACCTCGCTGGTCTATGCCAAGGGCTTCGACGGTTTCATCTATACCGTCAGCTTCTTCATCGGCTGGCCGATCATCCTGTTCCTGATGGCGGAGCGCCTGCGCAACCTCGGCAAGTTCACCTTCGCCGACATCGCCTCCTACCGCCTCGATCAGAGTCGCATCCGCACCTTCGCTGCCTTCGGCTCGCTGACCGTCGTCTGCTTCTACCTGATCGTGCAGATGGTCGGTGCCGGCCAGCTGATCCAGTTGCTGTTCGGCCTGGAGTACAACATGGCGGTGGTTTGCGTCGGCATCCTGATGATGATCTACGTGACCTTCGGCGGCATGGTCGCCACCACCTGGGTGCAGATCATCAAGGCCTGCCTGCTGCTCGGCGGCGGCACGGCGCTGATGCTGATGGCCTTCAGCCAGTTCGGCTTCTCCTTCGAGAACCTGTTCGGCCAGGCGATCGCTGCCCACAAGTCCGGCATCAAGATCATGGCTCCGGGTTCGCTGATGGCCGATCCGGTTTCCGCCGTCTCGCTGTCCTTCGCGCTGCTCTTCGGCACCGCCGGCCTGCCGCACATCATGATGCGCTTTTTCACCGTGCCCAACGCCAAGGAGGCCCGCAAGTCGGTGTTCTACGCCACCGGCTTCATCGGCTTCTTCTTCCTGGTCGTGATCATCCTCGGCATTTCGGCGATCACCATCGTCGGCACCAACCCGGCCTTCTTCGAAGGTGGCGAGGTCGGCGGCAAGCTGATCGGCGGTGGCAACATGCCGGTCATGCACCTGGCCAAGGCGGTCGGCGGCGATGTCTTCCTCGGCTTCCTGTCGGCCGTCGCCTTCGCCACCATCTTGGCCGTCGTCTCCGGTCTGGCCCTGGCTGGTGCTTCGGCCATCGCCCATGACCTGTACGCCCGTGTCATCAAGAAGGGCACGGCCTCCGGCGAGCAGGAAATGCGCGTGACCAAGATCGCCTCGGTCGGCATCGGCCTGGCCGCCATCGGCCTGGGCATCCTGTTCAAGGACCAGAACATCGCCTTCCTGGTGGCCCTGACCTTCGGCGTGGCGGCTTCGGTGAACTTCCCGGTGCTGATCCTCTCCATGTACTGGAAGGGCCTGACCACGCGCGGCGCGCTGTGGGGCGGCATCGCCGGCCTGGTCTCGTCGGTTGGCCTGGTCATCCTGTCGCCAGCCGTCTGGGTCAAGGTGCTGGGCAATGCCCAACCGGTGTTCCCGTACGACCACCCGGCCATCGTCTCGATGACGCTCGCCTTCTTCGTCACCTGGCTGATGTCGGTGACCGACAAGAGCGCCCGTGCCGCCAAGGAGGCCGAGGCATTCGAGGAGCAGTACATCCGCGCCCAGACCGGGCTCGGTGCTGCCGGCGCGCACGCGCATTGATACTCTGCGGGCGGGATAGCGGAGAACAGCGCCGCCATCTCGTTCCCTTTGCGAGGGCCTTCGGGCCCTCTTTTTTTGTCCGGTCCGGCTTTCCCTCCCGGCATATCGGGGCGGGGATAGAATCGCTACGCCGCCCGTCGCCTCGATTCCCGGGCCGGCGCTGGCGCTACAACAGAGACCAACAAAGTGTTTGCCTTCATCAAGAAACTGTTCGCCGGGCAGGGGGAGCAGCGCATCAACGACGACCCCTTTGCCCGCCGGGAATCGCTGCCTTCGGCCGTCGACGTCGCGCCGCCGCGCCAATCCCCGCCGGCCGTGCTGCAACGCGATGAGATCATCGATGCGCGTACGCGCATTGCCGGCTTCCGCCTGTCGGCGCGGCTGCCCGGCGCGGGCATGCTGGCCGATCCGGCGGCAACCCTGGAATCCTTGCAGACCGCCGGCGTGGCAACGCTGGCCGAGCGCCGTCTGACGCTGATTCCGCTGACGGCCGGCGACTGGCATGCCCGCAACTATCGTCCGCTGATCGGGCCGAACACCGTCTTCCTGCTGCAATTGCCGGCCGGCGACGACGATCCGGCCGCTTGGCGCGCCGCGGCGACGGCGATCCACGCGGCGGGGGCGCGGATCGCTCTGCCGGGCCAGGCGATCGACGATGCGCGCGGGCTGATTGCGGATGTCGCCGATTTGCTGCTCGTCGATTTCGCCGGTTACGCCCTGGCCGGCTTCGAAAAGGCCCTGCGCGCCCTGCACGCCGCCCATCCGGGACTCCAGCTGATCGCCGAGAACGTCGCCCGCTGGCCCGAGCATCGCTACTGCATGGCGCATGGCGTGGCCTATTGCATCGGCCCGTTCACGACCGCACAGGATGAGGAACAGGCACCCGGCGAAATAGCCCAGAGCCGCCTGGTGCTCATCGAAATGCTCAACCTGTTGCGCCGGGACGCCGATCTGGTCGATGTCACCGAGGTCGCCAAGCGCGACCCGGGCGTCGTTGTCAAGGTCGTGGCCATGGCCAATTCGCCGATGCTCGGACGGGCGCAGACGGTGGCCAGCATCGATCAGGCGATCATGGTCCTTGGCCGCGAACAGCTCTATCGCTGGCTGTCGATCGGCATGTTCCGCGCCGGGGCCGCCACGCCGCGCGACGAACTGCTGCTGGAAATGGCCCTGGCCCGTGGTCGCTTCCTCGAACTACTCGGGCAGGACAAACACGACAAGCACGAGTGCGACGAACTGTTCCTGGTTGGTCTGCTGTCGCTGCTCGATTGCCTGCTCGGTGTGCCGATGGCGGCCGTGCTCGAACGCATCCACCTGGCGCCGGCGATGAAGGCGGTGCTGCTCGACAGCAGCGGTCCGCTCGGGCGCTACCTGCTGCTTGCCATCGCCGTCGAGAAAGGGCACGCCGAGAACGTCGCCCGCCTGGCCGGACAGCTCGGCTATACGCTGGAGGCCGTCGAAGCGACTGCGCTGGAGGCCATCGGCTGGGCCGAGGAGGCGGTGCGCCTGAGCGCCTGAGCGCCTGAGCCTCGGCGCTTTCGGGCAGAATGCCTGGATGTCTGCCTACGGTCTGTTTCCCGCCGCGCATTTCGTCGTCACTAGCGGTCGCTGTGCCGACTGCGCCAGCGTGCCGCAGGCCCTCTGGTATTTTCGCGACGAAACCATCGCCGTGCCGGCGCCGGGCATGCCGCTCGCCGGCTTTGCGCCGGACTTGTCGCTGACGGAAGATCTCGCCGCTTGGCAGGCGAATACCGCGATCGGCGCCGATGCCGGCTATCCGCCGCTGGTCTGGCTCGGGTCGCCGGAGGTGGTGCGCCATGTCGGCCTGTCCGAGGACGGCCGCCAGCTGCTAGGCGCCGACGGGGTGCGCGATCTGCGCCTGACGCCCCGCCTGCCGCTCAATCGTGCCTGGTTCGACGGCAGCAGCGTCGCCTTCTTTCACGACCAGCCATTGAAACTGCGCGGCTGGCACGAGGATGGCGCTTTCGTTGCCCGGACTTTCTGGCCGGAATCCTTCGCCCTGCCGGTGCGGGCCGCCATGTTGCCGCTGGCCGCCGAGCCGGCGGCGCTGCGCGACTGGCTGCGGGGGCGACCGCAGGGCGGGGCGCGTGGGCCGTTCGCCGTCGAATCGGTGTGGCGGCGGCCGGGTAGTGCCGGCGTGCAGCCCGGTCAGCCGCTGCTCGGACTGATGCTCAACGGCGCCCAGGGCGACGACGACGAGGCGCACAGCGGTCATTTCGCGCTGATGACCGGGAGTGTCGGTGCGGCCGGGGCGATCGACGACTGGCTGGTAAATAATTTCTACACCCTCGACGCCGAGAGCGAGAAAGGCATCATCGCGGCGCCGGTGCCGCTCGACAATTATCTCGGCGACCTCAACAGCGGGCAGGCCTGGTACCGGCCGTCGTGGCTGCTGGTGGCGACGCTGCGCGAGGCGCGCACGGCGGTGCATCTGCAGGCCGCCTTCGGCCGGGTGTACAACCAGTTCTATCGGCATCAGTTCGCCTATCAGCATGCGCGGGCCAATTGCACCGGGATCAGCGTGACGACGGCGCGGGCGCTCGGCTGGCAGGTGCCGGCGCGCGGCGGCGAAAGTTGGTTGACGGCGATTCTCGGCCTGCCGCTGCTGGCCTGGCGCGATCGCAGTCTGGCCAAGGGCAAGGCGATGTTCGACTACCTGACCGAGGACCGGACCCGCCTCTACCCGGCGGCGGCCTTCGCCGAGATGGGCGCCGACCTGTTGCGCCTGGCGCGCGGCGAGGCCGGGCGCGATCTCGGCGAGTTCGAGCGTCGGCTGGCCGATGATCTCGACGAAATCCTGCTGGTCCGCCTGCCGCAGTTTCCCTCCAGCCGCGCCTGGGGTGACAGCCCGGTCGAGGACAGCGTCGACTACCGGGCGCGCCTGCCGCAGGACCCGGCCCAGCGCCAGATCATCCCGGTGCCGCCGCGGCCGTTCCCAGCCGAGCTGCGCGATCCGCGCGCGCCGAAGGAGCCGCCGTTGCGCTCGGACTATGCCGTGGCGGCCTGGGCCATGGTGCTAATTGCCGCGCTGTTGCTCATTCTGCGCCGGCTCTTGGCATAATCCGGCCCATGCTCGCCTACATCGTCCGCCGCCTGCTGTACGCCATCCCGATCCTGATCGGCGTCAACCTGATCACCTTCGCGCTGTTCTTCGTCGTGAACACGCCGGATGACATGGCGCGCATGCAGCTCGGGGTCAAGCGGGTGACGCCGGAAGCGATCGAGAAGTGGAAGGTCGAGCGCGGCTACGACAAGCCCTTGTTCGTCAATGCTGCTGGCGGGGCGGCGATGCTGACCGACACCATCTTCTTCGAGAAGTCGGTGCGCATGTTCGTCGGCGACTTTGGCCGCGCCGAGGACGGCCGCGACATCGCCCGCGAGATCGCCGCACGCATGGGGCCGTCGCTGGCCATCGCGCTGCCGACCTTCATTCTCGGCCTGTTCGTCACCGTGACTTTTGCGCTGACGCTGGCCTTTTTCCGCGCCAGCGCCTTCGATTTCTGGGGCGTCGTGCTGTGCGTCGCGGCGATGTCCATTTCCGGGCTGTTCTACATCATCGGCGGCCAGTACCTGATCAGCAAGGTGTGGCGCCTGGTACCCATTTCCGGCTTCGGCGACGGGCTCGATGCCTGGCGCTTCCTGATCCTGCCGGTGGTCATCGGCGTCGTTTCCGGCATCGGTTCGTCGACGCGCTGGTACCGCACCATCTTCCTCGAGGAGGTGAGCAAGGATTACGTGCGCACCGCCCGTGCCAAGGGCCTGCCGGAAACCATCGTCTTCTTCCGCCACATCCTGCGCAATGCGCTGATTCCGATCCTGACCGGCGTGGTGGTGGTCATTCCGCTGCTATTCATGGGCTCGCTGCTGACCGAATCCTTTTTCGGCATCCCAGGCCTGGGTAGCTACACCATCGACGCGATCAACGCCCAGGACTTCGCCGTCGTCCGCTCCATGGTCTTCATCGGCTCGGTGCTGTACATCGTCGGCCTGATCCTGACCGACATTTCCTACACGCTGGTCGACCCGCGGATCCGTTTCGAATGATGGGCTTCCAGATCGTCGTCCTTTGGTCCGATGTGCTGGTCTGGCTGCTGGTGGCAGCCGGCATCGGCGTCGGTGTGCTGATCGCCAAGAGCCCGCCGCTGCTCGCCGCCTGGCGGCGGGTCGGCGCCAACCGGGTCGGCATGGCTTCGGCGACCATCCTGCTCGCCTTCGTCGCCATCGGCCTGCTCGATTCGCTGCATTACCGGCTGGCGCTGGAGAGCAAGGCCGGGCAGAAGCCGCAATACGCGATCGAAGTGCTGTCGCTGCTCGATGCGCTGGCGGCGCCGCTGCGCACGAAGAACGAGAAGACCTATTCGGCGCCCTTCGCCACCCGCCTGTACGCCAAGGAAACCGTCGATCTGCCGGGTGTCGGTACGGTGCGCGAGTATCCCCGCCTGAAGCACGGCGGCAGCCATCTTGGCGAGCGCGAGGACGAAGTCGCCGCCGATGCCGGCTTCACCGCCTTCCGCCTCGGCGTGCTGGCGGTGCTCGCCTGGCTGGCCGTCGCCGGCACGGCGGCGGTGGTGGTCGCCCGCGGCGATGCGGCGGCCGGCGGCAACGGCTGGGGCCGCATCTGGCGCGGCGAGACGGCCTTCGCCTGGAATGCCGTGCTGGCGACCTTGGCGCTGATCCTGCTGGTGGTCCTGCCGTTGTTCGCCCTGGCCGGCCACTACCACGTGTTCGGCACCGACAAGGTCGGCCAGGACGTGCTCTACCAGATTCTCAAGAGCGTGCGCACGGCGCTGATCATCGGCCTGGTGACGACGCTGGTGATGCTGCCGATGGCGGTGCTGCTCGGCATCGTCGCCGGCTACTTCCGCGGCTGGGTCGATGACCTGATCCAGTATCTGTATACCGTGCTCAACTCGATTCCCGGCGTGCTGCTGATCGCCGCCGCGGTGCTGATGATGCAGGTGGTCATCGACACCCATCCTGAATGGTTCGCCACCGCCGCCGAGCGTGCCGACCTGCGCTTGCTGGCGCTCTGCTTCATCCTCGGCATCACCAGCTGGACCGGCCTCTGTCGGCTGCTGCGCGGCGAGACGCTGAAACTGCGCGAACTGGAATACATCCAGGCGGCGCAGGCTTTCGGCGTGTCGTCGTGGCGGATCATCGTCCGCCACATCCTGCCCAACCTGATGCACATCGTCATCATCGCGCTGGTCATGGATTTCTCCGGCCTGGTGCTGGCCGAGGCGGTGCTGTCCTACGTCGGCATCGGCGTCGATCCGACGATGACCAGCTTCGGCACGATGATCAACAACGCGCGCATGGAACTGGGCCGCGAGCCGGTCGTCTGGTGGTCGCTGGCCGCCGCCTTCGCGGCGATGTTCATCCTGGTGCTGGCCGCCAACCTGTTCGCCGACGCCATCCGCGACGCATTCGACCCGAGGGCCGCCTGATGCTGGAAATCAAGGATCTGCGTCTTGGCTTCACGAGCGGCCGGCGGACCCTGGCCGCCGTCGACGGCGTCTCATTCGCCATCGCCCAGGGCGAAACCTTCGCGCTGCTCGGCGAATCGGGTTGCGGCAAGTCGGTCACCGCTCAGGGCATCCTGCGCCTGCTGCCGGCGGCCGGGCGGGTGCTCGGCGGCAGCGTGCGGCTCGACGGCGAGGAATTGCTGGCGCTGCCGGAAGCCGACATGCGGGCGTATCGCGGCGGCCGGATGGCGATGATCTTCCAGGAGCCGGCGACCAGCCTGAACCCGGTGCTGACTGTCGGCCGGCAGATCGGCGAAGTGCTCGAACGTCACCTCCAGATGACCGGCGAGCCGGCCCGCCAGCGCATGCTGGAATTGCTGCGCCAGGTCGGCATCGCCGATCCGGAACGGCGCCTCGACGAATACCCGTTCCAGCTCTCCGGCGGCATGAAGCAGCGGGTGATGATCGCCATCGCCCTGGCCGGCGAACCGGAACTCTTGATCGCCGACGAACCGACGACGGCCCTCGACGTCACCGTGCAGGCGCAGATCCTCGACCTGCTGGCCGGCCTGCAGGCCGAACGTGGCATGGGCATGCTGCTGATCACCCACGACCTCGGCGTGGTTGCCCGCATGGCCCAGCGCATCGGCGTCATGTACGCCGGCGAACTGGTCGAGGTGGCCAGCCGGGAGGACTTCTTCACCGCACCGCGCCACCCCTATACCCAGGCGCTGTTCGCCGCGCTGCCGGAAGTTTCGCGCCGGGGCCAGAAGCTGGTGACCATTCCCGGCCAGGTGCCGTCGCTGGCGGCGATGCCGGCCGGCTGCCGCTTCGCCGACCGTTGCCCGCAGGTGATGGCGGTTTGCCGCGCGCAGTCGCCGCAATGGCGGGAAACGACGCCCGGCCATGTCGTGCGCTGCCACTGGCAGGGCGACCGGGCGGTCGACGACGCGGCGCGCCACAGCGTGACCGAGCTCGATCTGCCAGCCGCGCAGCCCTTCCTCGAAGTCGCCGATCTGAAAGTGCATTTCCCGATCCGCAAGGGCATCCTGCAGCGCACCGTCGGCCATGTCCGGGCGGTCGACGGCGTCTCGCTGACCATCGCGCCGGGCCGTACGCTGGCCCTGGTCGGCGAATCCGGCTGCGGCAAGACGACGGTCGGCAAGGCGCTGCTGCAGCTGATCAAGCCGAGTGCCGGCAGTGTCCGCCTCGGCGACCACGAGCTGGTCGGACTCTCGGGCCGGCGTTTGCGCGCTGCCCGGCGGCACATGCAGATGGTGTTCCAGGATCCGTTCGCCTCGCTCAATCCGCGGTTGCGGGTCGGCGAGATCATTGCCGAGGGCATGAGCGCGCTGGGGCTGGAAAAGGAGCGGGCAGCACAAACCGCGGCGGTGGTCGCGCTGTTGCAGCAGGTCGGCCTGCCGGCCGAGGCAGTCGATCGTTTCCCGCACGAATTCTCCGGCGGTCAGCGCCAGCGCATCGCCATCGCCCGGGCGCTGGCCGTGCAGCCGGAACTGCTGATCTGCGACGAACCGACCTCGGCCCTCGACGTCTCGGTGCAGGCGCAGATCCTCAACTTGCTAAAGGCGCTGCAGGCCGACCTGGGCGTCGCCTACCTGTTCATCACGCACAATTTCGCCGTCGTCGAATACCTGGCGCACGACGTCGCGGTGATGTATCTCGGCCGCATCGTCGAGCGCGGCCGGGCGGAGGAGGTGTTGCGCAGGCCGCAGCATCCGTACACGCGGGCGCTGCTGTCGGCAGTGCCGGTGCCGCGCCTGGAAGGCGGCGAGCAGCGCATCCGCCTGCCCGGCGAGACGCCGTCGCCGGCCAAGCCGCCGGCCGGCTGCCATTTCCACCCGCGTTGCCCGAAGGCGACCGAAGTCTGCCGGCAGACCTATCCGCAAACCAGTGCCGTCTCGACGACGCAGAGCGTCGCCTGCCACTGGCCGGGTTAAGGCGCCCCGGCCGGAGCCGCCTTAGCGCTTGGCCTTGGCCGCCGGTTTCTTGACCGCGGTCTTGGCCTTGCTGCTCTTGGCCGCCGGCTTGCGTGTCGGCGCGGTTTTTTTCTTGTTCGTGCCGCGCGTGGCTTGAGTCTTCTTGCCGCCGCCCGACTTGCCGCCACGCACCGACTTGCCCTTGCGCGCCCGCGCTTCCGGCTGAATGATGATGGGCGAGCTGTCGAGGCCGAGCAGGTTCTGCAGGTGGTCGGCATTGCCCTGGCCGGGAACCAGCAGCCGTGAGCCGGCCGCCAGGCGGACATTGCCGGGCAGACCATTGGCCTGGATCAGTTCGGCGGTCGAGGCGCCCAGACGGCTGGCGATCTGGTCGATGCGCTCGGGACTGGTCACCGTATAGGCTTGCCACAGGCTGAGTGGGGCGCGGTGGTTCTGCAGGTTGTGGTGGAAGATTTCCAGCTTGTCGGCGGGTAGCACGACGGCGGTATCGGCCTTGATGATCGGCCGGTTGTGCGAGGGGTTGAGCTGGCGGAATTCCTCCAGCGACATGTTGGCCAGGTGCGCCGCGGTTTTGACGTCCATCGGCTGTGCCACTTCCAGCGTGGCGAAATAGGGGCTGTTGGGAATCAGCGGCAGATTGAGGCTGGCGACCAGGGCCGGATTGCCGAAAATGTTCTTCAGCGCCTGCAGCTTGGGTACGTAGTGCCGGGTCTCGTTCGGCATCCGCAGGCTGGCGTAGTCGCCCGGCAGGCCGCGCGCCTCGTTCTTGTCCACGGCCCGCTTGACGGCGCCTTCGCCCCAGTTGTACGAGGCCAGCGCCAGGTGCCAGTCGCCGTGCATCTCGTAGATGGTCTGCAGGTAGTCGAGGGCGGCATTGGTCGAGGCGACGACGTCGCGGCGCTCGTCCTGCCCCCAGTTCTGTTCCAGGTTGAAGCGCTTGCCGGTGGCCGGGATGAACTGCCACAGGCCAGAGGCCTTGGCCGGCGAATGGGCCATCGGATTGAACGAGCTCTCGACCATCGGTAGCAAGGCCAGTTCGGTCGGCATGCCGCGCGCTTCGAGTTCCTCGACGATGTGGAACAGGTAGGGGCGACTGCGCTCGACCATGTTGCGCAGGGCACCGGGCCGGTTCTGGTACCACTGCTGGTAATGCAGCACCAGGTCGTCGTTCAGGTTGGTCATCGCATAGCCGTTGCGAATGCGGTCCCACAGATTGTCCGACGGCGCCGTCAGGTCGATGGTCGACGGGTGGATCGGCGTGTAGCTGATTTCCAGTGGCGTCAGGGTGTCGGCGCGGATGCCGGGCTCGTCGGCTTCGCCCAGTCCGAGCGTCGCCGCCAGTTGCAGCGGCGCTTCCGTTGCCGCGCCGGCCACCGTCGGTAGTCCGAGCAGCGCCGTGAGCAGGGCAACGCCCAGCAGACGGACGATGGGCGACGGAACGTTGCGGTGCTGCATGAAAAAAAACTCCTGGCGCGAACGGCGTCGACAAGGGGGGTGATTATACCCGACGACCCGGGGCCAGTCCCGTCGCCGGCGGCTGCATGGGGATTGCCGGCGGCTGCGCTCAGCGGATGAAGGGCAGCTCCAGCGTGTCGGTGCCGCGGGCGCCGCCGCTGCTTTCCCGGCACAGGGCGAGGAAGGCCTGCATGGCCGGGCTGACGTGGCGCTGGCGGTGGCGGGCGAAATAAAAGTGGCGCTTGAGGTCGAATTGCGGCGTCGCAATCTCGACCAGGCTGCCGCGCCGGAAGGCCTCGCGCAGCGACAGGCGCGACAGGCAGCCGATGCCCAGGCCGGATTCGACGGCGCGCTTGATCGCCTCGGTGTGTTCGAGTTCGAGCTGGATGTGCAGGTCGGGAATGGCGCGGGCGATGACCTGGTCGAACAGGGCGCGGGTGCCCGAACCGCGTTCGCGGACGATCCACTTCTGTGTCGCCAGACGCGGCGCATCGGCGGCGCCGGCGGCGGCCAGGGCGTGGCGGGGGGAGCAGAAGACGACCAGGGCATCGTCCAGCCAGGGTTCGAGCAGCAGGTCCGGCTCGTGGGTCTCGCCCTCGATCAGGCCGATGTCGAGTTCGAAGCGGCGCAGGCGCTCGACAATGTCCTGGGTGTTGGCGACATGCAGGCCGATCTTCGCCGCCGGATGCTGCTGCAGGTACTCGGCGACGACCAGGGTCGCCAGGTAGTTGCCGATGGTCAGCGTCGCCCCGACGGCCAGCGGGCCGAGCGTGCCACCGGCCAGGTAGCCCTCGATCTCGGCGGCCCGGGCGAGCAACTCCTCGGCCTGCGGCAACAGGCCACGGCCGGTGCTGTTCAGGCGCAGCGACTTGCCGATGCGGTCGAACAGCGGGCAGTCGAACTGGCGTTCCAGTTCGACCAGGGCGCTGCTCGCCGCTGACTGCGACATGGCCAGCGTCGCCGCGGCGCGCGAGACGTTCTCGCTGCGGGCGATGGCGGCGAATACTTCGATCTGGCGCAGGCTGAGCTTCATATCGATTTAGTGGTTAAGCGATAGAGAAATTATCCGCTTATGTATCTATAGCGGCCAGCCTAAGATGCGGTGCGTACCCCGATTCCTTTGCGAGTTCCTGCCATGAGTTCACTAGCCGTCGAAAAAATCCTCTCCGTCCATCACTGGAACGACACGCTGTTTTCCTTCCGTACCACGCGCGATCCCGGCCTGCGCTTCATCAACGGTCAGTTCGTGATGATCGGCCTGGAGGTCAATGGCCGGCCGCTGACCCGCGCCTACAGCATCGCCAGCGCCAATCACGAGGAGCATCTGGAGTTCTTCAGCATCAAGGTGCCCGACGGTCCGCTGACTTCGCGCCTGCAGCATCTGCAGCCGGGCGATCCGATCATCGTCAGCAAGAAGCCGACCGGCACCCTGGTCCTGCACGACCTGAAGCCGGGCAAGCGCCTGTTCATGTTCGCCACCGGCACCGGCCTGGCGCCGTTCATGAGCCTGATCCACGACCCGGAGGTGTACGAGAAATTCGACAAGATCGTGCTTATCCACGGCGTGCGCTGGACCAACGAACTGGCCTACCACGACTACATCCAGCACGAGATCGTCGAGCACGAGTTCTTCGGCGACTGGGCCCGGGAAAAACTGATCTACTACCCGACCGTCACCCGCGCTCGGCATCCCGCCGCTCGATCCGGCCACTGACCGGGCGATGATCTGCGGCAGCCCGGCGATGCTGACCGACACCGCGGCGATGCTCGACGCCCGCGGCTTCCAGGTCGGCAATCACCATACAGGCGTCTTGGGCGACTACGTCATCGAGCGGGCCTTCGTCGAGAAATAGGCAAGCCTCCGTCTGCCCGCCGAAGGCCGTTGAAATCGTCGATTTCAACGGCCTTCGGCATTTATGACGCGCCATGCCATAAGTGCTAGTCATCTGGCAACTCCGTAGTTTCCGCAGGCCGGCGCGGCATCCACGAATAAACAAACAGCGGCGCATTTGCGAGTATTGCTCCCCAAAGGCTCTGGACATTCTGGCAGCCGTTGCTCAGGGGTCCGCGGCCTCTTCAGGAGAGGAAAGCGCGATGAAGACAATCATGCTGGTGGACGATTCGGCAACCATACTGCTGTCCATCTCGAGCATCCTGGGCAAGGCTGGCTACGTCACCGAGAAGGCGGCCAATGCCGAAGAGGCCATGCGCAAGCTGCAGGGCAACCTGAAGCTCGACCTGCTGATCACCGATCTGAACATGCCCGGCATGAACGGCATCGACCTGATCAAGGAGGTGCGCAAGCTGGCCGCCTACAAGTTCGTGCCCATCCTCTTCCTGACCACCGAGTCGCAGCAGTCGCGCAAGCTCGAGGCCAAGGCGGCCGGCGCCTCCGGCTGGATCGTCAAGCCCGCCACGGCCGACGAGCTGCTCAACACGATCAAGCTGGTCGTCCGGTGAAATCATGAAATCCGCCACCCTGCTGCAACGGGAACTGTCAGTCGCGCTGCTGGTAGCGCTGGCGGCGGCGACCACCGTTTATTTTCTGCACGACTGGTACCACCGGGCCTTCGTGCCGGCAGCCCTGGCCGATGCGCTCGGCACGGTGGTCATCGTCATCGCCGCCTTTCTCGGCAACCGCCTGGTATCGCGGGCCTTCTACCGCGACCATATGCTCGGCCTGAGCCTGCTGGCCGAGCAGGGTAGCAGTCGCCAGGAGAGCTTTCTCCAGGTGGCCGGGGAGGTTTCCGGCGAACTGCAGCGCGTGCATGACTTCAACGAAGTGGTGCGCGGCCAGCTGAACGGCGTCATCGCGGCCACCGAGAAGGCCGCCTTCGATATCGTCGAGCGCCTGCAGACCATCGATGGCGTGGTGACGAGCCTGGATCGCTTCGTCAACAGTTCGTCCGATGAAACCGCCCAGATGGTCCGCGACTCGGAGGGGCGGATCGCCCAGAACCAGAGCATCGTTGCCCGGATGGACGGCTATATCCAGGAGCGCTTGCAGGAATCCGAGCAGGATCAGCTACGAGTGACGCAGGTGGTTCGCGAGGCGCGTTCGCTGGAGTCGCTGGTCCAGCTGATCAAGCATGTCGCCGGCCAGACCAACCTGCTGGCGCTCAATGCCGCCATCGAGGCGGCGCGGGCCGGTGAGGCCGGGCGCGGTTTCGCCGTGGTCGCCGACGAGGTGCGCAAGCTGTCCAGCGAGACCGAGACCGCCGTGGTCAAGATCAGCCAGGGCATCAGCTCCGTTGCCAGCCATATCGAGAGCCAGTTCCAGGACAAGCTGTCCAACGTCAATCTGGCCAAGGAACGCGAGCTGCTGGAGTACTTTTCCAACCAGCTCAACGAACTGGGCAGCAGTTACGAGCAGCTGATGCAGCACGAAACCGATGTTCTCGGCCAGGTCCGCGACAGCAGCACGCAACTCGCCGCAATGTTCATGGAAGCCCAGGCCAGTGTGCAGTTCCAGGATGTCAGCCGGCAACAGATCGAACAGGTGACGCAGGCCCTGGCGCAGCTCGACGAGCATGCCGGGCTGCTGGCCGAACGCCTGAGTAGCTACGACGACCCGGGTTTCGTCTACACCCCGATCGCCCAGCACCTGGAAGCCCTGTACAGCCGCTATGTCATGGAAAGCCAGCGCACCACCCATCACAGCGCACTGAAGCTCGAAGTGGCGTCCGCCGCGCCGGCCAGCGCCCGCATCGAACTGTTCTAGAGAGCCGCCACATGTCCGCCAGCCCGCCCCTCGCCCTCAGCGACGACCTGACCATCTACCACGCCCTGGCGCACAAGCAGGTGCTGCTCGACGCACTGGCCGCCAGCGACGAACTCGAACTGAACCTGTCCCAGGTGGCCGAGATGGACACCGCCGGCCTGCAGTTGCTGGTGCTGCTCAAACAGGAAGCCCAGCGGGCCGGCAAGCAGGTGCGCATCGTCGCCCACAGCCAGGCGGTCAGTTCGGTCATCGACTTCTGCAACATGGCGGCCGAGTTCGGTGACCCCCTGGTCATCCCGGCCGACGAGCAAGCCTGAGCGCGGGGAGAAACAGCATGGACGAAATCATCAGCGTCTTTGTCCAGGAGAGCCGCGAACAGCTCGCCGAGATGGAGTCGGGCCTGCTGCGCCTGGAGCAGAACCCGGACGATCAGGACAACATCAACGCCATCTTCCGTGCCGCGCACACCATCAAGGGCGGCTCCGGCGTCATCGAATGCCACTTCATCGAGGCCTTCACGCACCGCGTCGAGAACCTGCTCGATGCCCTGCGCAACGGCGAGCTGGCCGTCACGCCGGCGCTGGCGACGCTGCTGCTCGGCTGCTGCGACCACATGGTCCGCCTGATCGACGTGCTGTCCGCCGAAGGCAGCGGACCGGAAGGCGAGCTGCAGGCCGCCGGCGAAGCCCTCAGCGGCCAACTTCAGGGCTTCCTCGACCGGATCGCCCCGGCCGGGGCGGCCGCCGCCGAACTGACCGTCAGCGATCCCACTGTCGAAGTCGAAAGCTCCGGTGGCGGCATCGTCCTCAACGACAGCTGGCACATCTCCGTGCGCTTCGGCGAGAACGTCCTGCGCGGCGGCATGGAGCCGCTCTCCTTCATCCGCTACCTCGGCACGCTGGGCGAGATCCTCGGCCTCGAGACGATCACCGACGCCCTGCCGGCGGCCGCCGCGATGGACCCGGAATCCTGCTACATCGGCTTCGAGATCCAGTTGCAGACGCGCAGTTCCAAGGCCGACATCGAGCGCGTCTTCGACTTCGTCCGCGACGACTGCGACCTGCGCATCCTGCCGCCGAACAGCAAGCTCGCCGAGTACATCAAGCACATCGAGGAGTTGCCGGAAGACACCATGCGCCTGGGCGAGATCCTGGTGCGCTGCGGTGCCCTGACCCAGGCCGAAGTCGACCAGGGCCTGCAGGCACAGCAAGCCGGCGCCGGCACAGCCCCCGCCGCCAGCGACGGCGCCGCCGCGCCGCTGGGCGAAATCCTCGTCGAGCACAAGGTGGTGCACCAGGAAGTCGTCGAAGCCGCCGTCGTCAAGCAGGCGCAGGTCAGCGACAAGAAGGCCAAGGATGCCCGCCTGGTGCGCGTCCAGGCCGACAAGCTCGACCAGCTGATCGACCTGGTCGGCGAACTGGTGATCGCCGGCGCCTCGGCCAACCTGCTGGCGCAGAAGACCCGGCAGAGCGATCTGGTCGAAGCCACTTCGGTGCTCTCCCGGCTGGTCGAGAACATCCGCGACTCGGCGCTGCAACTGCGCATGGTCCAGATCGGCGACACCTTCACCCGCTTCAACCGCGTCGTCCGCGACGTGTCCAAGGAACTCGGCAAGGAAATCGAGCTGGTGATCAGCGGCGCCGAGACCGAACTGGACAAGACCGTCGTCGAGAAGATCGGCGACCCGCTGATGCACCTGGTGCGCAACTCGCTGGACCACGGCATCGAACCGACGGTCGTGCGCCTCGCACGCGGCAAGCCGGCCTGCGGCCGCGTCGCGCTCAACGCCTATCACGACTCCGGCAGCATCGTCATCGAGATCTCCGACGACGGCGGCGGCCTGAACAAGGGGAAGATCACCGCCAAGGCCCTCGAGCGCGGCCTCCTTCAGCCGGGCGAGACGCTCTCCGACAACGAGATCGTCAACCTGATCTTCGAACCGGGCTTCTCCACCGTCGACAAGGTCTCCAACCTCTCCGGGCGCGGCGTCGGCATGGACGTCGTGCGCCGTAACATCCAGGCCCTGCGCGGTGCCGTCGATGTCGCCTCGGTGGACGGCCAGGGCGCCACCTTCACCATCCGCCTGCCGCTGACGCTGGCCATCATCGACGGCTTCCTGGTCGGGGTGGACAAGGCGGCCTACGTCATTCCGCTCGACACCGTGGTCGAGTGCATCGAACTGAAGAACCTGCCGTCCGACCGCAACTTCCTCAACCTGCGCGGCGAGGCGCTGCCCTTCATCCGCCTGCGCGAACTGTTCGAAATTGACGGCGCCTCGCCACCGCGCGAGAGCATCGTCGTCGTCCAGTTCGCCGGCCAGCGGGCGGGCATCGTCGTCGATCAGCTGATGGGCGAGTTCCAGACGGTGATCAAGCCGCTCGGGGCGATGTTCCGCCACCTGCGCGGCATCGGCGGCTCGACCATCCTCGGCAGCGGCGAGGTGGCGCTGATCCTCGACGTTGCCGCATTGGTGCACAGCGTCACGCAGAACGAACAGCAGCGCCTGTCCGGGCGCGTCCATTCATCTTCCAGCATGTTGCTGGCCAGCTAAGTCATCGCATTTCTCAAGGAGCTCATGATGTTCAAGAATTTAAAAATCGGTGTCCGGCTCGGGATCGGCTTCGGCATGGTCATTACCCTGCTTGTCGTCATCGCCTCCATCGCCTATCTGCGCCTGGCGTCGCTGAATAGCGAGATCGAGAATATGGTGAACGACAAGTTTCCCAAGACTGTCGTGGCCAACGACATCATCGATGCGGTGAATGCCATCGCCCGGCGGCTGCGTAACGCCTACATCTTCACCGGTGCCGAAGCGCAGCGCGAACTGGAGCAGGTGCCCGAACAGCGCAAGATCGTTTCCGAGCGCCTGGAGACGCTGGAGAAGACCATTCTCACGGAACAGGGCAAGGAAGTGCTGAAAAAAGTTGTCGATGCCCGCCCGCTCTATGTGGCCTCGATGGATAAATACATCGATGCGCTCAAGGCAGGTCACAAGGACGAGGCCGCCAACCTGCTGTCGGGCGAGCTGCGGCGGACCCAGGGCGCCTATCTGAAATCGATTGTCGACCTGATTACGTTCCAGACCGAGCTGATGCACAAGTCCGGCAAGGAGGCTGACGCGATGGCCAACAGTGCCGAGCGGCTCATTCTCCTGCTGGCAGCGGCGGCCATCCTGATCGCCATCGCCTTCGCCTGGTGGGTCACCCGCTCGATCACCATGCCGATCAACGCAGCCGTCGCTGCCGCCACGCGCATCGCCGACGGCGACCTGACGGTACGCCTGGAATCGGACAGCAAGGATGAGGTCGGCCAGTTGATGAACGCCCTGCAGAACATGATCGCCAAGCTGACGCAGATCATCGGTGAAGTGCGTACCGCCGCCGATAACCTGACCAACGCCGCCGGCCAGGTCTCGGCCACGGCCCAGTCGCTGTCGCAAAGCTCCAGCGAGCAGGCCGCCTCGGTCGAGGAAACCACCTCGTCGATGGAGCAGATGACCGCCTCCATCTCGCAGAACACCGAGAACGCCAAGGTCACCGACGGCATGGCCTCGAAGGCCGCCCAGGAAGCTGCCGAAGGTGGCGAGGCGGTGAGCAGGACGGTCGACGACATGAAGAGCATCGCCAGCAAGATCGGCATCATCGACGACATCGCCTACCAGACCAACCTGCTGGCCCTCAATGCCGCCATCGAAGCGGCGCGGGCCGGCGATCACGGCAAGGGCTTCGCCGTCGTCGCCGCCGAAGTGCGCAAACTGGCCGAGCGCTCGCAGGTCGCCGCCCAGGAGATCGGCGGTCTGGCCTCGTCCTCGGTCAAGCAGGCCGAACGCGCCGGCACCCTGCTCACCGAGATGGTGCCGACCATCCGCAAGACCTCCGACCTGGTCCAGGAAATCGCCGCGGCCTCCTCCGAGCAGTCGAGCGGTGTCGGCCAGATCAATGGCGC
>PHCU01000070.1 GCA_002842345.1 Betaproteobacteria bacterium HGW-Betaproteobacteria-12
CGCCAACTTCTCGCTGCCGGTGGTGATGATGATCAAGGAATCGGTCAATCGCGCCTACGAGTCATCGCTGAACGAGGGTCTACTGTTCGAGCGCCGCGTCTTCCACTCGACCTTTGCGCTGGAAGACCAGAAGGAAGGCATGGCGGCCTTCGTCGACAAGCGCAAGCCGGAGTTCACCAACCGCTGAGCCGGCAGCGCCGTGTATCTGTTCGTCGACATCTCCAGCCACGGCTTCGGCCATCTGGCGATCACCGCGCCGGTGCTCAACGCCCTGGCCGAGTCGGAGCCGGCATTGCGCCTGACGATTCGCAGCGGCCTGCCGGCGGCCAGGCTGCAGCAGCGCATCCGGCCGCCGTTCGAACTGATCGCCGGCAGTAGCGATTTCGGCTACGTGATGGTAGACGCGACGCGCATCGACCGGGCGGCTAGCGCCGCTGCCTATCGCCAGGCACATGCCGGGTGGCCGGCGCGCGTCGAAGCGGAAGCGGCGTTCCTGAGCGGCCGGCGGCCCGACCTGGTGCTGACCAATGTCAGCTACCTGCCGCTGGCCGGCGCCGCACAGGCCGGCATCCCCGCCGCAAGCCTGTGCTCGCTGAACTGGGCCGACCTGTTCGCCCATTTCTTCGCCGGCGAGGCCTGGGCTGCGCCGATCCACGCCGAGATGCTCGCCGCCTACCGTTCGGCCGCGGCCTTCCTGCGCGTCACGCCGGGCATGGCGATGGAAAGCTTGGGCAATGTCCGGGCCGTCGGTCCGGTCGCCGCGCACGGCCGGCGGCATGATCTGGGACTCGGCAGCCAGCGGGCGGTCCTCGTCGCCATGGGCGGCATCACCCATCGCCTGCCCGTGGACGACTGGCCCCGGCTCGCCGGCATCCGCTGGTTGGTGCCGGGCGAATGGCGCTGCAGCCACCCCGATGCCATCGTCGCCGAGGATTTCGGCCTGGCTTTTACCGACCTGCTGGGTTCGGTCGATGCGGTGGTTACCAAGCCCGGCTACGGGACCTTTACCGAAGCTGCCGTCAACGGCACCCCGGTGCTGTTCCAGCGCCGCGACGACTGGCCGGAACAGGACTGCCTGATCGCCTGGCTGGCGGCGCACGCGCGCAGCCGCGAAGTGACGGCCGGACAACTGCAGCAGGGAGCCTTGCTGACCGATCTGGACGCCCTGTGGGCGCAGGCCCCTGTGCCGACACCACCAAGCGGCGGCGAGAGGGATGCCGCTGCAGTGATTCGTTCGCTCGCCCGCGTATCAGCGGACTGAACAAGCTCCGCCGGCCGGCTGGCTCAAAACTGCCAGCCGAAACTCTTCAACAGCGTGCCGGTCTCGCAGACCGGCAGGCCCATGACCCCGGTATAACTGCCGGCCAGATACTCGACAAACAGCCCGGCACGACCCTGGATGCCGTAGGCACCGGCCTTGTCCATCGGGTCGCCGCTCATCACGTAGTGGCGGATCTCTTGTTCGTCGATCGACCGGAAGCGCACCTCGGTCGCCGACAGCAGATACTCCGTCCGCCCCATGTCGGTCACGGCAACGCCGGTCAGCACACGATGCGTCTGCCCGGACAGGCGGCGCAGGATGTTCGCCGCATCGGCCGTATTGACCGGCTTGCCGATCAGCTCGCCGTTGAACTCGAGAGTCGTATCGGCGGCCAGCACCGGACGCGGCGGCAGGCGGCGCTCGTTGACGATGCGCAGGCCATGCTCGGCCTTGGTCCGGGCAATGCGTTCGACGTAGATGAGGGGGTCCTCGTTGACCAGCGGGGTTTCGTCCGTCTGCGGATCGGCGCGCGAACCATCACGAAAAACGACGGTATCGAACTGGATGCCGATCTGGTTGAGGAGTTCGCGACGTCGCGGACTACGGGAAGCAAGATAGAGGCGCATAAAACAGTGTAGTCACGACAAGAACAATTTGAAATAGCGCACGCGAAGCTCAGCCCTCGCGATGGTAAGGGTGGTTTTTCAGCACGCTGACCGCCCGGTACAACTGTTCGCACAGCAGTAGCCGGGCCATGCCGTGCGGCAGGGTCAGACTGGACAGGCGCAGCCGGTCATCGGCCTGCTGCTTGAACTCCTCGTCGAGCCCGTCGGCGCCGCCGATCAGCAGCGCCACGTCGCGGCCGTCCTGCATCCAGGCTTCCAGCCGCTTGGCCAGTTTGAGCGTGGTCAGATCGTCGCCCTTCTCGTCGAGGACGACAATCCGACTGCCGCCCGCCAGGGCTTCGCGAATGCGTGCTTTCTCAGCCGCCAGCAGTTGTTCGCGCGTCTTCGAGCCACGCGGTTCCGGCTTGATCTCGCTGACCGTCGCCGGCAGTTCGCGCGGCATGCGCTTGAGGTACTCGGCGCAGCCTTCGTTCACCCAGGCAGGCTGGCGATGGCCGACAGCGAGCACGCTCAATTTCATTCGCCGGCAGCCTGCTCCATCGCCTTGCGTCGCTGGGCCGGTGTCGCCTGCCACAACTCTTCGAGGTTGTAATACTGGCGGACGGTCGGCTGCATGACATGGACGACGATATCGCCCAGATCGACCAGCACCCATTCCCCGGCATCTTCGCCTTCCGTCGACAGCACTTCGGCACCGGCTTCGCGCACCTTGTCCTGGACGTTCTGGGCCAGCGCCTTGACCTGGCGGTTGGAGTCGCCGGTGGCGATGACCAAGCGATCGAACATCGAGGTCAGTTTGGTCGTATTGAGCACTTCGATGTCCTTGCCCTTGATGTCTTCGAGGGCGTTGACGACGATTTTCTGCAGCTTGCGTATGTCCATTAGGGGTTTCTGTAGAGGGAATGAACTTGAATATAGTCGAGTACCTCGTCCGGCAGCAAGTAGCGGGCGGAAAGGTCGTTGGCCAGCAAACGCCGGATCTGGGTCGCCGAAATGGCCAGCTGCGTCATGGCAAAACTGACGATACAGCCGGCGGCGGCCGTCTGTAACAGCGCCGGGTCGGACTGGCGCCGGGCGGCGAATTCGCCGGCCAGCTCCGCCGGCAGGCTGGCGGCTTCGACCGGGAAGCCGGGCCGATGGGAAACAGCGACATGGGCCAAGCGGAACAGCTCAGGCCAGCGATGCCAGCCGCTCAGGCCGGCGAAGGCGTCGGCCCCGACCAGCAGCACCAGCGGCTGCGCCGGTCCCAGTTCGCGGCGCAGCCGTTCCAGGGTATGCACCGTATAGCTCGGCGCGGCCGCCTCGACTTCGGCGGCATCGACGCTGAAGCGCGGATTGCCGGCCGTCGCCAGGCGCACCATCTGCAGGCGCTGGCCGGCGGTGACTTGCGGCTGCCCGCGATGCGGTGGCTGCCCGGCCGGTAGCCAGCGGACGCCGCCCAGGCCGAGCTGGGCGACCGCCTCCTCGGCCAGGCGCAGATGGCCAAAATGTACCGGATCGAAAGTGCCGCCGAAGAGGCCGAGCGGCTCAGACAATTTCGGAAATGCCGAAAATGTCCCGGTAGCTGGCATAGAAGCTGGCGAAGATGATCGGCGCCCCGACCAGCGCCATGAGCACCATGAACAGCCCGGAGAGCACGCCGGCCGCGCCCGGCATCAGCAACAGCAGCAGGCCGAGCAGGACGCCGGGGACGACGCCGACGGCGATCAGCACGGCTGCCCCGTAGGCGACGAAGGCGCGCCAGTTCATCCAGCAGGCGACGAAGCTGAAGAACAGCGCCCGGCCGAGCGTCAGGCGATGCCAGGCGGCGAGCATCGGGGCGAACCACCAGGCCATCAGCACCGGCACCATCAGGACCAGGACGAACAACGCCGGCAGCGTGAAATCGGCATCCTCGACCGCCGCCCGCTCGGCGCGGTTGGAAGCCAGCATGTAGCGCAGCAGGTCGCCGCCGTCGATGATCGTGGACATGCCCAGGATGGCCAGCGTCGCCACCAGATACAGGGCGCCGAGCGCCAGCAGCGTCCGGGTGTTTTCGCGCAGGCCGCCGTAGAGGGTCGGGACGCCGACCGCCTGGCCGCGCTCGAGGTTGCGCGCCGCCTGCATCAGGCCGACCGACAGGCCGGGAATGACCAGCGAGGCGGCGAAGGCGCCGATCACTGGGAGCACGTTGAGAAAGATCACCGTGAACCAGTAGATGACGACCAGCAGCGACAGGATCGGCGGGTTGCGGCGGAAGATGGCGAAGCCGGTGGCCAGCCAGCGCCAGCCAGAGGCAGAAGATACGGTCTGGGCTCTCACGGCCTAGGCTCCCACAAAGATGTCGCGGTAGGAGGCATACACCGCGCCGGAGAAGATCGGCAGCAACAGCAGCAGGCCAAGGCCGAGCGGCAGCATGGCGAAAAACAGCGCGACGACCAGGAAGGTGCCGAAGATGATCATCGGCAGCCAGTTGCGGGCGCCGGCGTCGAAACTCGCCCGCATCGCCGGCACCGGCTTCATGTCATGGAAGAGGACCAGCACCGGGGCAAACCAGGTGGCCATGATGACTGGCACCGAGAGGATCAGCACCAGCAAGGCGGCCAGCATGATGCCGCCGAAGGCAATGCCGAAATCGCCGACGCGGCCGGTGATCACGCCGCCGAGCACGCCACCGCTGACCAGCAGGAAGGCGAGCAGCGCCAGACCGAAGACGCTGGCGGCGAACAGCACGCCGACCATGACCAGTTGCCCGGCGTGGCGGCGGAAGCCGATGAACAGGTCGGCAATCTGCGCCTCCTTGCCGTTCGCCAGTTGCCGGCAGATCTGGAACATGCCGGCGCCGAACAGCGGCACCAGCAGGTGGGCGGCAATCTGGCCGAAGAAGGGAACGATGGAAATGGCCATCAGCATGATCAGCAGCAGCACCGTGCTGCCGATCCAGACGCCGGGATTGGCCAGGAACATCGCCCAGCCCTGTTGCAGCCAGTCGAAGCAGGCGCCGGGATCGACCTCGCGGCTTTCGCCCTTGTAGGGTTCCGGGTCGAGCGGGAAAACGGTCGATTCAGTCATGCGCGGATGCTAACGGGGGAGTGCCGCCGGGGCAAGGCGGAAAGCCGCCAGCAGGCGGCGGAAATGCTCGGGATCCTTGAGCGTCACCACTTCGCCGGCGCGGGGCCGATGGCGGGCATCCAGCCGCAGCAGCCAGAAGCGCAGCGCCGCCGCCCGGCGCATGGCCGGCCAGGCCAGCGCTTCGGTCGCGCTCACCGGACGAATGCTGCGATAGCCGGCGAGCAGCGCGGCCAGGGCGGCGTCGGAGAAACACCAGTCGTTGGCCACCACCGCCAGATCGAGCAGCAGGCAATCGGCACCGGCAAAATAGAAATCGAGCACGCCGCTCGGCCGGCCATCGGCCCACAGCACATTGTCGCGGAACAGGTCGGCGTGGATGATGCCGCGCGGCAACGCCGATTGATCCTGGGCCGCCTGGAAGGCCAGTTCGTCCTGCAGCAACGCTGCTTCGTCCGGCGTCAGCAGCGGCAGCAAGGCCGCGCCGGTGGCCCGGCACCAGGCGGCGCCGCAGGGATTGGCCGGCGGTGCCGGGAAGTCGGCGGCGGCCAGATGCAGTTCGGCGAGCAGGCGGCCGACGGCCTGGCACTGCGCGTCATCCGGCGTATCGACGGCCGCCCCCGGCAGGCAGGTCAGCAGTGCTGCCGGCTTGCCGGCCAGCAGGCGCCAGCGGCGCCCGGCGGCATCAGCCAGCGGGCGCGGGCTGGGCAGGCCGCGCCCGGCCAGGTGATCCTGCAGAGCGAGGTAGAAATCGAGTTCTGCCGCGGCGATGTGCTCGAACAGCGTCAGCACGAAACGGCCACCGGCCGTCGTCACGAAGTAGTTGGAATTCTGCATGCCGGCGGCGATGCCGGCGTGCTCGCGCAACTCGCCGAGGCCCAGCGGTTGCAGCCAGGCGGCGAGTTCCTCACGCCCGACTGTGGTGTAGACGGACAAGGCTTACCAGCTATGAATGATCCACATCGGCGGCCGCGTCGGATTGGGCGCGATCTCGGTCTCGAGAAAGACGCCGTCGCCCTGGCGGTCCACCAGGTAGTAGGGCTTGCCGACCGCCGGCGTGACCTTGACCATGTACAGCTTGCCCTTGATCCGGTATTCCTCGCGCGTTTCCGTCTCGGCCTTGATGATGTTCACTTCCGGCTCGAGTGCCGCATCGAAGGCCTCCATGCCCGGTGGCGGCGGCGGCACGGCCGGCAGCGGCTGCGTGGCGGGCTGTTGCGCCCAGGCCGGCAGGGCGGCGAGCAACAGGAGGGGGAGAAGGCGGCGCATGGGGAATTCCTTGGATGTTTGTACCGATTTTATTACAGGTTGAGCATCAGTTCGCGCTCGTTGGGCAGCGGGCCGAAGGGGCGGGATTCGTAATGCTTGAAGATGGCCTCGACGACCTGTTCCGGTTCGTCGATCAGCTGGATCAGGTTCATGTCCTCGGGATCGACCAGCTTTTCTTCGACCAGCCGCTCCTTGAACCAGTCGAGCAGCCCCTTCCAGAAGTCGGAACAGACCAGGATCAGCGGGATCTTGCGCGCCTTGCCGGTCTGGATCAGCGTCAGCGCCTCCATCAGCTCGTCGAGCGTGCCGAAGCCGCCGGGCATCACGACATAGGCGCTGGCGAAGCGGACGAACATGTACTTGCGGGCGAAGAAGTGGCGGAAGGTCTGCGAGATGTCCTGGTACGGATTGTTCGACTGTTCGTGCGGCAGCTGGATGTTCAGCCCGACCGACGGCGACTTGCCGTGGAAGGCGCCCTTGTTGGCCGCTTCCATGATCCCCGGGCCGCCACCGGAGATCACCGAGAAGCCGGAATCGGAGAGCAGGCGGGCCGTTTTTTCGGTCAACTCGTAGTAGGGCGTGCCTTCCTTGACGCGGGCGCTGCCGAAGACGGTCACCGCCGGCCGGATCGCCGCCAGACGTTCAGTCGCCTCGACGAACTCTGACATAATGCCGAAGATCCGCCAGGACTCCCGGGCCGAAGCCGTGTGCAGCAAGGCTTCGGATTCGACGCCCATCACCAGTTTTTCGCTTTCCGTCACTTCTCATGCCTCTCTTGTTGTTGGTGGACGGTTCGTCCTACCTTTATCGTGCTTTCCACGCCCTGCCCGACCTGCGCAACAAGGCAGGCGAACCGACGGGCGCCATCTATGGCGTCCTGAACATGCTACGTCGTCTGGAAAGCGACTACAAGGCCGACTACAAGGCCGTCGTCTTCGATGCCAAAGGCAAGACTTTCCGCGACGACTGGTACCCGGAATACAAGGCGCACCGGCCGCCGATGCCGGATGACCTGGTCCAGCAGATCGCGCCGCTGCACGCCGCCATCCAGGCCGCCGGCTGGCCGCTGCTGATGGTCGACGGAGTCGAGGCCGACGACGTGATCGGCACGCTGGCCACGCGCGCCAGCGCCGACGGCATCGAAACGCTAATCTCGACCGGCGACAAGGATCTGACGCAGTTGGTCGGACCACTGGTCCGCTGGTACAACACGATGAGCAACGAGCTGCTCGACGCGGTCGGCGTCGAGGCCAAGTTCGGCGTGCCGCCTTCGATGATCGTCGATTACCTGGCCCTGGTCGGCGACACCGTCGACGGCGTGCCCGGCGTCGCCAAGTGCGGGCCGAAGACAGCGCTGAAATGGCTGGCCCAGTACGGCTCGCTCGATGCCATCGTCGCCCATGCCGACGAGATCGGCGGCGTCGTCGGCCAGAACCTGCGCGACCACCTCGGCTTCCTGCCGCTTGGCAAGAAGCTGGTGACAGTCGCCTGCGACCTGTCCAACCTGCCCGAACCCCGCACACTGACCACCACCCGCCACGACACCGCGGCCCTGCGCGAGCTGTACACGCGTTACCAGTTCCGCACCTGGCTCGGTGAAATCGACGGCCCGGAAGCCGCCGCCGCCGTCCCGGCGCGCACGGTCACGGCCGAACCGGCCAGTGCCGCGCAGCTCGGCAAGATAGCCGTCGATTACGACACCGTGTTCACCTGGGAACAGTTCGACGCCTGGCTGGCCAAGATCGAGGCGGCAGAACTGACGGCGCTGGATACCGAGACGACCAGCCTCGACTCTTTCGCCGCGCAGATCGTCGGCATCTCGCTGGCGGTCAAGGTCGGCGAGGCCTGCTACATCCCGCTCGCCCACACCGCCCCCGGCGTCGCCGACCAGCTGCCGCGCGCCGAGGTGCTGGCGAGGCTGAAACCCTGGCTGGAATCGGCCGCACGCCAGAAAGTCCTGCAGAACGCCAAGTACGACCAGCACGTCTTCGCCAACCACGGCATCCGGCTGGCCGGCATCGCCCACGACACCATGCTGCAGAGCTACGTCATCGAGTCCGACAAGGGCCACGACCTCGGCCAGCTGTGCAGCCGCCACCTCGGCCTCGATACCATCGCCTACGAAGATCTGTGCGGCAAGGGCGCCAAGCAGATTTCCTTCGATCAGGTCGATATCGAACGCGCCGCCACCTATTCGGCCGAAGACGCCGACGTGACCCTGCGCGTGCATCAGGTGCTGCATCCGCAATTCGCCGGCGAGCCGGGGCTGAGCCGCATCTACCACAACATCGAAATGCCGGTCCGCCAGGTCATCTGGCAGATCGAGCGCAACGGCATTCTGGTCGACGCCGAGGTGCTGTCCAGACAGAGTCACGTCATGGGCCAGAAGATCATGGCCCTGGAAGCCGAGGCCTTTGAGCTGGCCGGCCAGCCCTTCAACCTGGCTTCGCCGAAGCAGCTGGCCGAGATCCTGTTCGACAAGCTCGGCCTGCCGGTCAAAAAGAAAACCCCGTCCGGCGGCCCGTCGACCGACGAGGAAGTGCTGTCCGAACTGGCCCTCGATTACCCCTTGCCCAAGCTGCTGCTCGAACACCGCAGCCTGTCCAAGCTCAAGGGCACCTACACCGACAAGCTGCCGCGCATGGTCAACGCCAGCACCGGCCGCGTGCACACCAGCTTCGCCCAGGCCGCCGTGGTCACCGGGCGGCTGGCTTCGAGCGACCCCAACCTGCAGAACATCCCGGTGCGCAGCGAGGAAGGCCGCAAGATCCGCACCGCCTTCATCGCCCCGCCAGGCAGCAGCATCGTCTCGGCCGACTATTCGCAGATCGAGCTACGCATCATGGCGCATCTGTCGGGCGACGAGCGCCTGCTCGAGGCCTTCGCCCACGGCGAGGACGTGCACCGGGCGACGGCCGGCGAGATTTTCGGCGTCACGCCGCTGGAAGTCGGCCCCGACCAGCGCCGCGTCGCCAAGAGCATCAACTTCGGTCTGATCTACGGCATGAGCGCCTTCGGCCTGGCCCGCCAGCTCGGCCTGGAGCGCAGCGCGGCGCAGACCTACATCGACCGCTATTTCGCCCGCTATCCCGGCGTCGCCCGCTACATGGAAGAAGCCCGCGAAACCGCCCGGCAAAAAGGCTACGTCGAGACCGCCTTCGGCCGCCGCCTGTGGTTCCCCGAAATCCGTTCGAGCAACGGCAACCGCCGCCAGGGGGCCGAACGGGCGGCGATCAACGCGCCGATGCAGGGCACCGCCGCCGACCTGATCAAGCTGGCGATGATCTCCGTGCAGGACTGGCTGGAGCGATCCTCCATGCAATCGAAGCTGGTGCTGCAGGTGCACGACGAACTGCTGCTGGAAGTGCCGGATGACGAACTCAATGCCGTGCGCCTGCAGCTGCCGCGCCTGATGGGCCAGGTGGCCGAGCTGAAGGTACCGCTGGTGGTCGAGGTCGGCGTCGGGCCGAACTGGGAAGCGGCGCACTGATTCCGGGGCCGGGATCACCCCGGCCGCCGCCTTAAGGGTCGTTTAATTTTCCGGCCCTAGCCTTGGAACCCTGTCTCCACGAAAGGGCCTTCCATGTCGGGCGCCATCCGCAATGTCCTGCAGTCACGTCGTCAGCCGCTGACGGTCAAGCACACGGTCGTCGGCTCGCCGCGCCGCCAGGATGCCGAGGACTTCGTCCGCCAGGCGTTTCGTAACCACTACCAGGCCGAGGTGTCGAGTTTCGCCCCGAACCTGATGCTGCTCGAACAGGCCGGACGCACGGTCGCCGTCACCGGCTGGCGCTGTGCCGGCGACGAGCGGCTGTTTCTCGAATGCTATCTCGACACCCCGGTCGAAGACGCCGTCGCCCGTCTGGCCGGTCACCCGGTCCAGCGCGGACGCATCGTCGAGGTCGGCAATCTGGCCTCCGAACGGGCTGGCGGCAGCATCGACGTGGTCCTGACGCTGGCCCACCACCTGCATCAGCTCGGCTATGAATGGGTGGTGTTCACTGCCACCCGCGAACTGATCGGCATCTTCCGCAAGCTCGGCCTGCCCCTGCTCGCCCTCGCCCCGGCCGACCCGGGCCGCCTGCCGGAACCGGCCGACGACTGGGGCAGCTATTACGCCAGCGCCCCGATCGTCGTGGCCGGCCCGGTTCGCCTGGCGCTGGAAAGGGCTCAGGCGCATGAGTAAGCACTCGCTGTTGGATATCCTGGCCGGGCGCGCGGCGGATGCTGTCGTTTTCGTCGGCGCCGAGCGGAACTGGACGGCGGCTGCCGTGCGCGACGAAATCGCGGCGCTCGGCGAGCGCCTGACCGATGCCCGTGTCGTCGCGGTGCTCGCCGACAACAGCCCGGCCTGGGCCATCGCCGACCTGGCGGCCCTCGCCGCCGGCGTCGTGCATCTGCCGCTGCCCGGTTTCTTCAACCCGGATCAGCTGCGTCATGCCCTCGAACAGTCCGGCGCCGACAGCGTCCTCACCGACCAGCCGGAGCGCATCGGCCAACTCGACCTCGGCTTTGCCATCATCGGCCGCTGGCAGGGCCTGACCTGGCTGCGCCGTATCGTCGCGCCGGCCGCCCTGCCGGCCGGCACCGCCAAGATTTCCTTCACCTCCGGCAGCACCGGGGCGCCGAAGGGTGTCTGCCTCAGTGCCGAGGGCCTCGCCGATACGGCGCAGGCGGTGACCCGCCGGCTGTTCGACCTGCCGCTGCAGCACCACCTGGCGGTGCTGCCGCTCGGCCTGCTGCTGGAGAACGTCGCCGGCCTGCACGCGCCGCTGCTGCGGGAAATGCCGGTGCATCTGCCGCCGCTGGCCAGTCTCGGCTGGCAGGGCATGGCCGGCTTCAACCCGGCAGCGCTGCACGCCGCCGTCGAGGCGGCGCAGCCGGGCAGCCTGATCCTGGTGCCGGAACTGCTCAAGGCCTGGACGCTGTATCTGCTGGCCAGCGGCCAGCGGCCGGCGGCGACGCTGCGCTTCGTCGCCGTCGGCGGCGCCCGCGTCGCCCCCGAACTGCTGATCCAGGCCCGCCAGGCCGGCATCCCGGCCTATCAGGGCTACGGACTGACCGAATGCGGGTCGGTGGTGGCCATCAACCGCCCCGGCGACGACGGCGACGACGTCGGCCGGCCGCTCGAACATGCCGAGATCCGCGTCGACAACGGCGAGGTCAAGATCCGTACCCGCGCCTTTCTCGGCTATGCCGGCAGCCGCAGCGCCCCGGTCGACACCGAATTCGCCACCGGCGACCTCGGCGAATTCGTCGGCCACGGCCATCTGCGCCTGGCCGGGCGACGCAAGAATCTGTTGATTACCTCCTTCGGCCGCAATATTTCGCCGGAATGGGTGGAGTCGGTGCTCCTCGCCCAGCCGCCGATCCTGCAGGCGGTGGTCATCGGCGAGGCCGAGGCCAGCCTGAGTGCCGTGCTCGTCCCCCGCCCCGGCGTCGCCGACAGCGAAGTCGAGCAGGCGGTTGTTGCCGCCAATGCCCAGCTACCTGACTACGCCCGCCTCGGCCGCTGGCTGCGCAGTCCGCCCTTTTCGCCGGCCAACGGACTGGCCACCGGCAACGGCCGGCCGCTGCGCAGCGCCATCATCGACCGTTTCGCTGCCGTCAGCGCAGCCCATCATCCGCAAGAGGAATCGCTCCATGTCGTTCTATGACTTTCTGCAAGACGCCACCGCCGAGGCCCGCGCCGAACTGCTGGCCGCCCCGGCCATCGCCGGCAGCCTGCAGGGCCGGATCAGCCGCGACAGTTACCTGGCCTTTCTCAGCCAGGCCTACCACCACGTCCGCCACACGACGCCGCTGCTGATGAGCCTCGGCGGCCGCCTGCCCGAGCGCCTGGGCTGGCTGCGCAAGGCGGTGGCTGAATACATCGAGGAGGAAATCGGCCACGAGGAATGGATCCTCAACGACATCGCCGCCGCCGGCGGCGATGCCGAGGCGGTGCGCAACAGCCGTCCGGATCTGCCGGCCGAGGTGATGATCGCCTATGCCTACGACCTGATCGCCCGCGGCAACCCGGCCGGCTTCTTCGGCATGGTGTACGTCCTCGAAGGCACCAGCGTGGCGCTGGCGCTGCGCGCCGCCGACCGCATCCAGGAAACCCTGGGCCTGCCCGACAACGCCTTCACCTACCTGCGCTCGCACGGCACGCTGGACATCGAGCACACCAAGCACCTGGCCGACCTGGTGAATAACATGATCAGCACCGACCAGGCCGACGTGGTCCATGCCGCCCGCGTCTTCTTCAAACTCTACGGCGACATCTTCCGCGCCCTGCCGCTGACCGAGGAGGCGACATGCAACTGAACCAGGCGCGCATCCTGCTCACCGGCGCCAACGGCGGCCTCGGCCAGGCGCTGGCGCGCCAGCTGTCAGCCGCCGGCGCCGCGCTGTTGCTGACTGGCCGGGAAGGTGACCGCCTGGCCGGGCTGGTGCCCGATCCAGGCGGGGAGGTTTCCTGTCTGCAGGCCGACCTCACCGACGCCGACGATCTCGCCCGGATCGTTGAGGCCGCCCGCGCCTTCGGTGTCAATGTGCTGATCAACAGCGCCGGCATCGGCTGCTTCGGTCTGCTCGAAGAGCAGGCCTGGCCGAACATCGAACGGGTGTTGCTGACCAACCTGGAAATGCCCATGCGCCTGACCCATGCCCTGCTGCCCTGGCTGACGGCGCAACCGCAGGCGGTCATCGTCAATATCGGCTCGACCTTCGGCAGCCTGCCCTTTCCCGGCTTTGCCGCCTATTCGGCGGCCAAGGCCGGGCTGCGCGGTTTCTCCCAGGCGCTGCGCCGGGAACTGGCCGACTCGGCGGTCTCGGTGGTGCATCTGGCACCGCGGGCGATCGACACGCCCCTCAATTCGCCCGCCGTCAATGCCCTCAACCGCCAGCTCGGCAACCGCAGCGACAATCCGGAAGACGTCGCCAGCCAGGTCGTCCAGGCCTTGCTGCGCGAGGACCGCGAACGCCATTTCGGCTTCCCCGAGCGCCTGTTCGCCTGGCTCAACGGCGTCGCGCCGCGGCTGATCGACCAGGCGCTGGCGGGCAAGCTGGCGACCATCAAGAAGCACGCTTCCTCACTATAAATTCAACGAAAGGATTCCCCATGCAATTACTCAGAGCCCTCACCCTCGTCCTGGCCACGCTGCTCGGCGGCCAGGCGCTGGCCGCCAGTGCCGACGACCTGATCCGTCCGATCCAGGAGGAATGGGCCGAGATCAAATACCGCCAGCCGGCCAAGCAGCAGCCCGACCTCTATCGGGCCCTGGCGGAAAAGACCCGCAAGCTGGCCGAAGCCAACCCGTATTCGGCCGAAGTCCTGATCTGGGAAGGCATCGTCGTCTCCAGCGAGGCCGGCGCCCGCGGCGGTCTCGGCGCCCTGTCGCTGGCCAAGGAGGCCCGCCGTCTGCTCGAGGAAAGTCTCAAGCTGAACGAAGCGGCGCTCAGCGGTTCGGCCTATACCAGCCTGGCGACGCTCTATGCCAAGGCGCCGGGCTGGCCGATCGCCTTCGGCGACGACAAACGGGCTGAGGAGCTGTTCCGCAAGTCGCTCTCGATCAACCCGAGCGGCATTGACCCCAATTTCTTTTACGGCGAGTATCTGATCGACGACGGCCGTGTGACCGAAGGCCGCCGCTACCTGGAAACCGCCCTCAAGGCGCCGCCCCGCCCCGGCCGCGAACTGGCCGACCAGGGACGGCGCCGGGAAATCCAGGCGCTGCTCGAGAAGACCGCCAAGGATGCCAAATAAGTGAGATTGCTGCTGGTTGAAGACGACGCCCTGCTCGGCGACGGCATCCGCGCCGGCCTGATGCTCGCCGGCTACGCCGTCGACTGGGTCCGCGACGGCAAGGCCGCGCTGCATGCCGGGCTCGATCACGACTACGACGCCTGCGTGCTCGACCTCGGTCTGCCCGGCCTTGACGGCCTGACGGTGCTGAAGGAGCTGCGCCAGCAAGGCAAGCAGTTGCCGGTGTTGCTGCTGACCGCCCGCGACACGCGCGAGGACAAGATCAGCGGCCTCGACTGCGGCGCCGACGACTACCTGACCAAGCCCTTCGACCTGGCCGAACTGCAGGCCCGCCTGCGGGCGCTGCTGCGCCGGGCCGGCGGCACCGCCAGCCCGGTCCTCGGCCACGCCGGCGTCGAGCTCGACCCGGCGACCAAGCGGGTCACCCGCGCCGGCGAGGAGATCGCCTTGTCGGCCCGGGAATACGCCCTGCTGCTTGACCTGCTCAGCCACCCGCGGCACGTCCGCACCCGTGCCCAGCTGGAGGAAAGCCTGTACGCCTGGGGCACGGAAACCGACAGCAATACCGTCGAGGTCTACGTCCATCACCTGCGCAAGAAGCTTGGCGCCGATTTCATCCGCACCGTGCGCGGTCTCGGCTACCAGCTGGGTCCGACCGGCTGATGGCGCTTCGCCCGGCGGCCGTCCACCCCCGACACTCGCTGCGCCGCCGCCTGCTGCTGGCGGTTTCCGTCGCGACGCTGCTGGCCTGGTGCCTGACTGGCGTCTTCGCCTACCTGCAGGCACGCCACGAGGCCGAGGAAGTGCTCGACGGCCATCTCGCCCAGTCGGCCCGCCTGCTGCTCGCCCTGGTCCGCGATAACGAGGCGCACCTCGGCGACCTGGCCAGCCGTCTGGCTTCCGTGCACGGCGCCCAGGCCAACATTTACGAGCCGCCGCTGGAGTTCCAGATCGGTCGCGGCGACGGCACCATCCTGCTGCGCTCGACCAACGCCCCGCAACTGCCGGTGCTGGGCGTTCCCGGCTACAGCGACATCGAGCGCGAGGCTGCGGCCTGGCGCGTGCTCAACATGCTCGCCGCCGACGGCAATTACCGCATCCAGGTCGCCCAGTCGATCGAGCTGCGCGACCAGGCGGCGCTGGAAGTGGCCAGCCAGACGGTGCTGCCGGTCGCCTTCGTGCTACCGCTGCTGCTGTTGCTCATCTACTACTCCATCCGTACCGGCCTCAAGCCGCTCGACGATCTCGCCGGCGAGGTCGCCGCCCGCACGCCGGAGACCCTGTCGCCCCTGGCCGATCGCGACGTGCCGCTGGAAGTGCGGCCGCTGGTCCTCAGCCTGAACCGGCTGTTCCACCGCCTCGGCGCGACGCTGGAGAACGAGCGCCGGTTCACCGCCGACGCCGCCCACGAATTGCGCACGCCGCTGGCCGCCGTCAAGATCCAGACCCAGGTCGCGCTGCTCGGCAGCGACCCGCAGATCCGCGATCACGCCTTGCGGCAGATCGAAAGCGGCGTCGATCGCGCCAGCCGGCTGGTGGACCAGTTGCTCCGCCTGGCCCGCCTCGATCCGCTGAACCAGCTCGAAGCCTCGCAGCCGGTCGATCTGCGGGCGATCGTCGACGAGGTACTCGAGGCCATCGGCAACGCCCAGCCGCAGCTCGATCACGTCATCATCGACCAGCTGCCGGCCGGCGAACTGATCGTCGACGGCGACCCCGACCTGCTGGCCATCGCCATCCGCAACCTGATCGACAATGCGCTCCGCTATACCGAACCCGGCAGCACCATCCGTATCGAGGCCGGGCGCAGCGGCAACGCCGGTTCGCTGACCATCCGCGACAATGGTCCGGGCGTTCCGGCCGAGGTGCAGGCCAGGCTGGGCGAACGCTTCTACCGCAACCGCGAGAACAGCGTCGAAGGCAATGGCCTCGGCCTGGCCATCGTCGCCCGCATCGCCGAACTGCATGGCGGCAACTGCTCGGCCGGCAACCATCCGGAGGGTGGCTTCGCCGCGACACTGGCCGGCTTGCGGCTGCGCGAAGTGGCCTGAAGCCGGCGGCCCTTCGGCCGTTTAAGCTGCGTTTAATCAAGGCCGGTTACACTCGTCAGGTGTTGTTAGCCCACGAGATTCGCTTGTCCGCCATTTCCCTGTTCGACCGCCCCGGGCGCCTGGCTGGCCGCTGCGGCCCCTACGCCGCGCTGGCCCTGCTGTTCCTGATTGGCCTGCCCCTACTGTCGCTGTCGCGGGCCGGACTGATGCTGTGGCAGGCCGAGCGCGTCGCCGCCACCGGCATCTGGAGCGAAATGCTGCTGCAGGGCGTGCGTGTCGATCTCATCCAGCTGTCCCTGCTCGCCCTGCCGCTGCTGCTGCTCGCCCCGCTGCTGGCGCTGCGCCCCCTGTGGCCGCTGTGGCGCCGGCTGAACACCGTCTGGGTGGTCTTCGCCCTGACCACCCTGGTGCTGCTCGAAGTCTCCTCGCCGCAATTCATCAGCGAATACGACTCGCGTCCGAACCGGCTGTTCATCGAGTACCTGAAGTACCCCAGCGAAGTCCTGTCGATGCTGTGGACCGGCTTCCGCCTGCAATTGCTGGCCGGCATCGCCCTGACCACCGCGGCTGCCGTCATTGCCGCCCGCCTTCTGCGCCCCTGGCGGCACCAGGAAGCTTCGTGGTCGATGTGGAAGCTGTGGCTGACCTGGCCGCTGCTGGTGCTGTTCTGCGCCCTGGCCATCCGTTCCAGCCTCGACCACCGGCCGGCCAATCCGGCCATGTTCGCGCTGACCGGCGACCCGATGGTCAATACGCTGATCCTCAATTCCGCCTGGTCGGTCACCCACGCCATCTACGGCTTGAGCCACGAAGCCCGCTCCAGCGAAATCTACGGCCAGATGAACGAGGCCGATATCCTCGGCGAATTCCGGGCGGCCAGACAGGCACGCGGCGATTCCCGCCCGCTGGTCGACAAGCCCGAAATTCCGACGCTGATCGCCCAGCAGGCGACGGTGCGCCGCGAGCGGCCGCTCAACCTGGTCATCATCCTGCAGGAAAGCCTCGGTGCGACTTTCGTCGAATCGCTCGGCGGCGTGCCGGTGACGCCGGAACTGGAGAAGCTGAAAAAGGAAGGCTGGTGGTTCGAACAGCTGTATGCCACCGGCACCCGCTCGATCCGCGGCATCGAGGCAGTGGTCACCGGCTTTCCGCCGACGCCGGCGCAGGCTGTGGTCAAGCTGCAGCTGGCCCAGCGCAACTTCGCCTCGCTGGCCTCCATCCTCGGCCAGCACGGCTACGAATCGGAATTCATCTATGGCGGCGAAGCGCATTTCGACAACATGCGCGCCTTCTTCACCAATAACGGTTTCAACCGCGTCACCGACCAGAACGACTACGTCGCGCCGGTCTTCAGCAGCAGTTGGGGGGTCTCCGACGAGGATCTGTTCACCAAGACGCACGAACGCCTGAAGGACAAGCACGCGGAAGGGAAGCCGAGTTTCACGCTGGTGTTCACCTCGTCGAACCACGCCCCGTTCGAATTTCCCGACGGTCGCATCGACCTCTACGAGCAGCCCAAGGGCACCGACAACAACGCCGTCAAGTACGCCGACCACGCCATGGGCAAGTTCTTCGAACAGGCCAAGGCCAGCGCCTACTGGCAGGACACGGTGTTCCTGGTCGTCGCCGATCACGACATACGGGTGCGCGGCGACAGCCTGGTGCCGATCGAGCGCTTCCATATTCCCGGCCTGATCCTCGGCGCCGACATTCAGCCGCGCCGGGTGAAGACGGTGGCCAGCCAGATCGACCTGGCGCCGACCCTGCTCTCCTTGATCGGCGTCGATGCCGAGCATCCGCTGATCGGCCGCGACCTGACCCGTGAGCCGGAGAATTTGCCGGGCCGGGCGATGATGCAGTACGAGCAGCACTACGCCTGGATGGAAGGCGAAAAAGTGGTGATCCTGCGTCCGGAGAAGGCGCCGGAGCATGCGCACTACGACCGGGTGAAGAAGCATCTCGAGGCGGCGGCGCCGCCGGCCGCGGCGAAAAGCCTGGAGCGCCGGGCGCTGGCCCACGCGCTGCTACCGGCCTGGCTATATCGGGAACAGCGTTACCGGCTGGCCGATACGCCTTAAGCCAGCACCAGCTCCAACCGCGTCCGGCTCCCGTAAGCCGGGCGGAAATCCAGGCAGTCGGCAATCGGCCGACCACCGGCATGGGCAACCAGGCTGCGGATCACCCCGGCGTGGGTGACCAGCACGGCTTCCGCCACCGGCAATGTGGCGACGAAGGCCAGCACGCGCCGCTGCAAAGCCAGCGGCGATTCGCCACCGGGCGGCGCGTAACCGGCGACATCGGCGGCCCAGGCGTCGAGTTCGGCACGCGGAATGTCGTCCCACAGCCGGCCTTCCCAGGCGCCGAAATCCATTTCCCGCAGCCGCGCGTCAAGGACCGGCTGCCGGTGCAATTCCTCAGCCAATTCGCGGCAGCGGCGCAGCGGACTGCTCCACAGCGGCAGACCCGGTGGCAATTCGCCGCGCAGCACGGCAGCGACGGCCGCGGCATCTTCGGCCGCCACATCGAGCGCCCCGTAGCAGATGCCCGGCGCGACCAGCGGCCGTGGATGGCGGATCAGGTGCAGGATCACCGCTGCCACTGCGCCAGCAGGCCAAGATAGAAAGCGATTTCGGCCACTTGCTGGACGGCGCCCAGGCAGTCGCCGGTATAGCCGCCCAGCCAGCGGCGGAACTTGGCCGCCAGCCACAGCGTCGCCAGCGCTGCCAGCAGGCAGCCGGCCAGCGCCTGCGGCCAGGGCAGCGGCAGCAGGCCGAGAACGGCGAAGCCCGTTGCCGCCACTAGCGCCCCGGCCGACAGGCGCGTCGCCAGCGGTTTGGCTTTGGCCTGCAGGTCTTCGCGCACATAGTCCATGGTCGCCAGCAGCAGCGTCGCGGCGTAACGCGACACGGCGTGACCGGCGAGCAGCGCCCACGGCACCAGCGCCGGGTCAAGCGCGCCGAGCAGCACGAACTTGCCGGTCAGGCCGAGCCACAGCGCCACCACGCCGTAGCTGCCGACCCGCGAGTCCTTCATGATTTCCAGGATGCGCAGCTTGTCCCAGCCACCGCCGAGGCCGTCGGCGGCATCGGACAGGCCGTCCTCGTGGAAAGCGCCGGTGGCGTAAATGGTCGCGGCCATGGCCAGCAGCACGGCCACCGGCTGCGGCCAGAATTGCAACGCCGCGAGATAAACCAGGGCGCCGAGGCCACCGACGAGCAGGCCGACCGCCGGGAAGTAGCGCGCCGAGCCGTTCAGCGCCTCGGCCGAATGACCGACCCAGGCCGGCACCGGCAGGCGGGTGAAAAAGCGGACGGCGCCGAGAAAATACTCCAGCTCGCGGCGCAGCATCAGGCCTTGTCCGCCACCCCGGCCGATTCGAAGCTGGCCATCTCGTTGAGGAAGCCGACGGCCGCCTGCACCAGCGGGAAAGCCAGTGCGGCGCCGGTGCCTTCGCCGAGACGCAGGCCGAGGTCGAGCAGCGGCTCCGCCGCCAGGGCCTGCAACTGGGCCTGGTGCCCGGCCTCGGCCGAGCGGTGGCAGAACACGCAGTAGTCGGTCAGCGCCGGGTACAGTCTGGCGGCGCTCAGTGCCGCGGCGCCGACGATGAAGCCGTCGATCAGCAGCAGCATCCTGGCTTCGGCCGCCGCCAGCATGGCGCCGACCATCATCGCCACCTCGAAGCCGCCGAACTCGGCCAGCACGGCCAGCGGTGCATTGCCGCCGCCACCCGCCCGGTAGCGCTTCAGCGCCTGTTCCAGCAAGCCTTGCTTGCGCGCCAGGCCGGCATCGTCGAGGCCGGTGCCGCGGCCGATGCAATCGGCCAGCGGGATGCCGGTCAGGCAATGGGTCATCAGCGACGCCGAGGCCGTATTGCCGATGCCCATTTCGCCAAAACCGACGACATTGCAGCCGTTGAGCGCCAGGTTGTGGATGATCTCGGCGCCGCGGGTGATCGCCAGTTCGCACTGCTCGACCGTCATCGCCGGCTGCTCGAGGTAGTTGGCCGTCCCCGGCACCACCTTGGCATGGATCAGGCCCGGCCGCCGGCCGAAGTCATGGGCGACGCCGGCATCGATGACGGCCAGATGGAGGCCGTTCTGCCGAGCGAAAACGTTGATCGCGGCACCGCCGGCGAGGAAGTTCTCGACCATCTGCCAGGTCACGTCCTGCGGAAAGGCGGAGACGCCGGCCCGCGCCGCACCGTGGTCGCCGGCGAAGACCAGCAGGTGCGGTTGGGCGAATTGCGGATCGAGCCGCTGCTGGATCAGGCCGACCTGCCGGGCGACGGCTTCCAGCTGGCCGAGCGCGCCGCGCGGCTTGGTCTTCTGGTCGATCTTGTGCTGCAGCGCAGCAGCCAGCCCTTGATCCGGGGCGACGATCTTGAATTTCGAATGCATCCGCTTCTCCAAAAGCAAAAGGGCCTCGCGCCGGCACCCGTCCGAATGCCGCCGCGAAACCCTGTCCACAGGCTTCCTGTTGCCACGATCCGACAGGTCTTCTGGCTCTCGGATCAGCCGGTTCGCCGCACCTTCCCGCCGGGTCTGTTTCCCCTTCAGCAGTGGCA